>NZ_JYHS01000007.1:0-15629 GCF_000949015.1 Acidiplasma sp. MBA-1
GTATAACGAGCTCTCCATTATCATTTAATACCGTAGCATATACGGAATGTTTATGTACATCCAAACCTATTACTATATCAATCACCTCCGTGATTCTGTGAGATTTAGAATCGAAGACTCGACAAACTCCTATTCACCTTATTAAATAAGGTAAGAAATCGAGTCGAAGGGCGGCTATTCTATCCAGCGGCCTCGAAGGCCAAGTTTAAAGAAAACCGCCTCCGATTCTCACAGCTATATCGTCATATAGCTGAGGCTAAATAAGGTTTTTCATGATTTCTATCCATAACCAAGAATAAATTCCAAGAGTATCTTGATAATAATGGTATAAAGCACATACTTGGAAGGATGGGCTATTCACAGACTAATGAGAAATTGGGAGGTTAAACAAGTACATTAAAGGCGTTTAAACTATGCCCCTCCAAATTTGAGTAAGTAGTTTATTATTACAATTATAAGAGAAGGCATATATCGTTGCCCATAGACGAAAGGCCAGTTGTAACACTTGCTATGGTATACAGAGAAAAGGGGAGTAAATTAAATGTTAAAAAAAATAATGAATTGTACAATTTACTTGATAATGTACAGTTCATTAAATAGAAAAGTTTTTGTTTAAAGAGTAATATCAAGTTTTAATAATGAATAAAAAAACACAAACATTAAAGGAATACCAATTATTTAATGATACAATAACAAGCATAAATAATATAGGTATAGTATGGTATAAATATAATTCCGAAGGAGGTGGTGATATTCATTTTAAAAGATTGATTCCAATCTGGGAATTATCTGGTATAAATGTTTCTATCTTGCGACCGATAATAGGGGTAGAGTTTACATTTTTATCAGTATTAAAGTTAACTATTAAATCTATATTTTTGAAAATGGATAAATTTCAGGATGTAAAAAAATATGATATTATCCTTTCTGTGTCACCATATCCCCCAGATGTCCTATTAGCATTGCGATTATCTCATAAATATAAGAAGCCTATAGCAGTTTATATTCATCATATCACCCCAAGTATTTTAATAAATCCTTTTAGGCGTGGCTTCTTTAGAGTTTTATTAAACATATCTTATATTTCAGTTTTAATTTCTCTACTTAGTCTGTTTAAAGTCCCAATTTTTTTAGATAATCCATCTACTTTAAATAAACACAGTATCAAGGTTTTCCCAGATTTTGATGCAATCCCACAAACTGCGAATAAAGATATATTGATTCAGGAACCTTGCATTGGTTATGATATATGTTACATTGGAAGAGTTGAAAATCATAAGGGTGTTGAAGATATTATTAAAGTAGCAGAAATTCTAAATAAAAAATATTCTATTTCCCCTAGGATAATAATTGCCGGTAAAGGTAAAGAGAATTATGTTTCAAAAATTAAAAAAATGATTGCAAAATTAGATCTTTCAGACAATATAACATTAAAAGGCTACATATCAGAAAATGAGAAATATGATCTACTTAGAAATTCTAAGGTTTTTCTTTTTCTAAGCTATGAAGAAGGGTGGTCAATAAGCGTAATGGAGGCTGCAAGTGTCGGTACACCAATAGTGGCTTATTCACTTCCAGCTTATTATTATTTAAAAGGCAATTATTTTTCTGTACCTATTGGTGATATCAATGGATGTGCAGAAAAATTGAGGCAGGTTTTTAATGATTATTCATCGGCTAAAAATATAGCAATAAAAGCAAAGGAATGCATAGAAATATTTTCTTATGACTTTATTGCTAAACAGCAATTAGTCTTCTTTAAAAAAACAATAAAAGATTACGCTGATAATAATTTATGATGAGATTATTATAATAATTGAAAGCCGTTTTTATAAGATTTAAAGCACAATAGTGAATTTTTTTATTATATATTGCAAATAACCATTTTTAATTTGCACAATAAATTACACTATCAATTAATTATAAATACAGTAACTATATACATATTTTAATGAAACCATTACTTAATAAAATTTACAAACATTTTTATACAACTGCCTTAATATCTTTATCTATATTTTTGGGTTTTTTGGTATTTCGTGGGTTATTAAATTACAACAATTTAGATTTTGCTGATTTAGGTAGTTTTCCCACATATCCAAAAATTTCTTTAGATATTTATTATTATGATTGGATAAATCAGGGAATAGGTATTTATGGAAGTTCTCTACCATACGCTTTGATCATATATGTTTATTCATCCATATTCAAGAATCCGGGAATATCAGAGAAGGTCTGGTTCTTTTCTTTAATTGCTATTGGCATTTTTTCAATGTATATGCTTTCTAAATACATTTCAAATAATAATAAATTTATTACTTTCATTTTTCCCGTTATATATATATTTAATCCTGCTGTTTTTGGGTTAATTTTTGAAGGGAGCATAAACGATACCTTAACTGCTTATGTTTTTTTCCCTTTATTAATTTATACTATGGTTAGAACTTATGAAATTACTAATATTTATGATTACAAATATGTATTAGGATTTTCCCTTGTATATGTATATGTATATTTTTGGAATCCACAAGTATCAATGTGGATACTTCCAATACTAATTATAACTTTTATATTCTATATACTCTCTAGAAAATATAATAAAAGACAAAAAATTGGAAAAATTATTTTACTATCAATTTTTGTTGCAATAAGCATTGCAGTTACAGGAGCATTAAATGATATAATATTACTACTTTCAGGAAGGGCAAGCCAGGTAGTGGTTGCATCTAGTAAAGTCAAGGATGCATTGATTGACCTGCAGGAAAATTTTGGTGCGCAATTTGCATTTTCCTATTGGTACCTTTTTTTAATAATTTTTATTCTTTTAATTGTTTTATTTAAATTTATACCTAAGAATAAGGCAGAAATATTCACAATATTGCATTATTCTATGATTGCGGAAGCCTTTATAATTTTAATTGTCTGGTCATTGTTCCATTTTAAAATAAATAGCTTAACAATAATCATAGCGGGGAAATTAACAGAACTGGCAGCATACGAACCTTTTTTAGGGGTTACTATATTATTTTCACTAGCATTATTTGATTCATTAATAATTTCTTCAAGCATAAGTGATATAAAGAAGCTAAAAAAAATAAAGTTATTAGATAATAAAGCGTTTAAAGCCCTGATTGTTTTGATAATAATATTAATATTCATTATGCCCAGTTTTCATTATTGGAGACAAAATGACATTTATTCAGGTTATGATTATATTGAAAATCCCAATTATATTGATAATAATTACAAAATTCCCAATAATGTAAATGAAATTTCTACCTGGTTTTATGAGCACACAAACATATCACAGGAGTATAGAACATTGTTATTGCCAGACACCCCCATGACAGATGAGGCTTTAACTTCTTATATGCCATGGACCGCAGAACCATCTTTGCCAAACAGCTTATGGTATGAACTATTAAATAATCAGACAATGGCGTTTGGAAATGGCCTAAGTTCATACGGTGTTGAATATATAATATTATACAATGGCCCGTTTTTAAATGCTGACCCCATATCATCCTATCACGGAAATGCCAGGATTTGCCCGTCAGGTTTTCCATGGGATTTATCATATAATCCTGAAGGGAGCCCAAATAACTGGAAGAATATATTAAAAAACGATACCTACCTTACCCCTGTAGCAAATATTGGGAATGCAATCATATATAAAAATAATCTATATGATGGAATTTTGTATGCATATAAATGGAATTCAAATTACTCTTTAAGCAATATCCAATACTCTACCCAATATAATTTGTATCTCTATAAAAATAGCAGCAATTTAGTAAGCAATATATGGCACGGATATCACTTCGGAGGTATCAAGAATAACTGGACGTTGGAACAAAATGGAACTTTGGTCGGTGGCCCGTTGCCCAAAAGTCTATCGTATACAAATTTATACCAAACACTAAATTTAAAAAACAATTCATATTATGAGCTCAATTACACTATCAGTGGCAAGTATCTATATAATGCATATATAGCAATAAAATTTTACAATACTACAGGTTCAGTGATTGAAACATGGATACCCCAGACTTTTACAGGCAATATAACGCAAGGTTTATACAATTATATTTTCAAAACACCAAAGAATTTTACAAGCGCTGTTATATTTCTAACATATTCGAAAAATTCAAGCGATAACAATAAAACCCTTTTGTATTTCAATTTAGATGCTTACAATCTATCTACACTGACCCCCGTGAATGTCATTTATAATTTTAAAAACCCTACTCAGGGAAGTATATGCATAAATAATTCAGGCAAGTTTCTTGTATTCTATTCCATGTCTTACAATGGTTTATGGGAAATAAATAACCACGTGTCTGCAAAATCCTTCGACAATAATTATTTCGATGAAAATTATTTTGTACTCTCTGGAGAAAGAAAATATTCCATTACATTCGAAAAAGAGCCTTCTCATATAGATAATATTATTATAACATGGGGAATATTTACTAGTATTTTTATCATATATCTAGTAATGAGCTTGGTTCCAATTATGAGGAAGAAGAAAAATGAAAAATAATGAGCTTTATTTTAGCACAGATCCTAAAGATATTATAAAATTCTATAATACGTTCGATAATGCTGAAGAATTATTCAACTTTTTAAGGGACATGCCCAAAGAATCTGTAAAAACAACTATTTTACGCAATGATGATGATATAGTTCTAGTGGTACCAACTGCTGATATCAACAATACAAATTCTAAAAAGATAATAAATACTTATAAAGATTATACGATTGTTTTTGCAGAATCTCGAGGTAAATATTTTAATTTTTCGCATTCTATGAACATTGGTATAGAAGCGGCCATTTCGTTAAATCCCAAGTGGATAATGCTAACAAATGATGATATATATATTCAAACACCCGCTATTTTAAAGGAAAAACTTAAAAAAATTGATGAAGATATTATTATACCAAAAAAAATCCAGTATAAAGATAATTACGTTAGTACTGGTACAAATATCTATAAAAGTAGTACATTAATAAATTCAGTATATAAAGTCAGGTTAATGTCAAAATTATTTCCAATTCACCTCAAGGGCCGTTTTATATGTAATTCTATTAAATATTATAAATATATGTTTAAATATTTGAATATTGATATTGATTCCAGTCTGAATAAATTATTCTTTATTGGTACAAAAATATTTACGGTATATAATATACAACCAGTATCAATTATAAAGGCTAGCATATTAGATAAATATAAATTCGATGAAATTTTCCAGAACGGTGGAGAAGATTTAGATTTGTCATTAAGATTAAAAGCGGCTGGATTTACTTTTTATCCAACAGACCTGAATTTTTTTGGCCAAAGTGGCTCCTCCCTAGGTATTAATAATTTACGCCTGTATAGAAATACATTAATTGAAATATTGTATATCTCTTATAAATTGCAAAATCATATATATAACTTTCCAGTTTCCAATACTTAACCATTGTACTATCATGTTATATTTATATTATAATTTAATTTTCAATTATTATGAAATCAGTGAAGTAGATACTGAAAAAACCAGCCAATGAAATATATGAATCAATGAATATTGACATAAACTCAAAGAGGATTAAAATCATTGATAATATATTATTTAATATACAGTGCACTGCATGGCTCTGATCTAACCGATACCTCCATTGAAAATGGAATAAGCAGGTCATGGCTGTCGAAGCTTAATAGCAGCAGATCATACAGCCCGTTTATCCAGCTCTTCTATAAATTATTAGATCTATACATCAAGGCACCTGATTATAAAATGTACAGTAAATACATGCATGTATTGGCAATAGATTCAACATTCATTAAAACATTTATAAATGGTTCAGGAAGTTATAAAGGTATATCAGATGGAATTAAAATACATATTCCTGCTATAGTATTTCCATTTACAGTTACATTGAATGCATACATATCATCTAAATGTAAATGATTCATCATTATTTGATAATATTATAAATTTAGATAGATTCAGTGAACTTGCTGATAAAAATATATTATTTGTTTCCAGGATAAAAAAGAATATGTATACACTGAATCAGGAACATTTAATTACCATGAAATGGTAACAATGAATAATGGATTATATTTAAGGATTGTAATTGTAAATGTTAAAGGAATACAATATAATTATATTACAAATATAATGAATTTACCTGATAAATATATTTATTATGCATATAATTTAAGATGGAATATAGAAATTATTTAAGAGAATGAAATCTCAGCTTAAGATAGATCATTTATTATCAAAATCATTGAATGGAATGATAATACAAATATTCTCATACATGATTGCATATATTATTGTAAACATGATAATCGAAGCCATTGGAATTATGATCTCATTCCCTGAGATTATAAGGGATATAAGGGCATGGTTCTATAAAATATTTCAATAATATTTATAATATTTATTTATCTAAAATATAGTTAAAATAAATTAGTACGGCATCCCCATAGGGGAATGACTTACGCCTTTGTAAGTAAATATTATAAACTTTTATTTAAGAATTTATAATATTTCATGATTTATTTTTATTTTGTATTAATTGATTGATAATTAACCCATCAATGATAATAATTATCATGAATTATAGAGTAAATAATAATAGATTTTATTAATAATTGAAGGGAAATGTTTTAATAATGGAAATTGGTAAGATATTAATATTTTTCACTATAATAGATATGTTGCATAATTAGTATCACTTCCTTAATTTATTGTACCCATTTTAAAAATAGACCTTTAATATCATTTACTGTACAATATTCTCAGGTTTTACACCATTATTATTTCACCAAAATTCTTTATATTATTGGAAAATACGTTTATCCAAATTATAATTATTCTTAGCCTTCTATATTTATTATAGGATAAATTAAAAGATAAAACACACTCATAAAGAGAACAATAATGGATACGATAATTTTGAAGTCTATAAAAACATTTTGCCATACAAAAGAAAAGGTAATATATCATTTATTGCCAAAATTTGCATATCATCTTATAATTTTGGCTTAAGAACATAATAGATTTTTAATTTTATGATATTTTTGAGAATTCTCAATAAATTTTCTCAATAATATGAAAACCCATTAAAAACACTAAATTTAATGAATTCATCAATTACATATAATTTTATATAATATAAAATAGTTCTTTATCTAAACTTAATATTTTTATCTTAACAATGTAATAAAATATTTTAATATAATATTTTATATTTAAATATTGCTATTAATATATTATAAATTGTATTGTATAATGCCATATATTATATCATAAATAATGCTATATAAAATGTCATTTATAATGTCAATTAAATAAATTGCCTTTATTTAAAGTCATTTTTATTTATTACCATCATAGATATAATAATCAACCTATTTTTATAATTTTAACAATATCTAATTTGATCTGATTTTTATTGAAAAATTTACTAAAAACTTTTAGTAGTATTATTTTTATCAATTTTTTATATTTTTTATATTTAAATATTTTATTATTGATTTTTTTAAAAATTATTATAATTTTTTGCATAAAAATACAGTGTTTTAAAGGTTTTACATGCAGATATGTATATTTTTACGAATTTAGTAAAAAATGCTGTCTCATAATTGTACCATAATTTAGATATATAGTGTTTTACTAATTCATTATCTTATTATAATGAATTTTTTAATTATGAGACAATTTCGGGACAATGTACTTTACATTGTTTTTTTAACATTGAATATATTGTTGCTGCTAATATTCTTGCTATGGCTATTATTGATCTCTTTTTTCCTAATCTTCTTACTATGCTCAGATATTTAGATTTAAATTTCTTTGTATACTTTATTAATGCATGTGCTGTTTCAACTAAAAAGAATCTCAATAATGATGAACCATGCTTTGTTATATATCCTTTTATTGTTTTAGTTCCTGATGAGTATTCATTAGTATTAGTCCGGTGTATGAAGCGAACTTAAGCTTATTATCAAATCTATTTATTGTTCCTATTTCTGATAATATTCCTGCTGCTGTGTAGAAGTTTATTCCTGGAATATTTTAAAACTATTCTATCAGAATAATTAAGATTATTATAATTATTCCCTATTTCTTTTAATCCCTTCTTTCCAAATGGGTCTGTAGCCTTTATTATTATTCCATAGGATGTTAACAGTGCATGTACCTTATTCTTCTTCAAGGTTATCTCCTCTCCAAGTGAATGCCTGCATCTAATTAAAGACCTGATATTCTCTATTTCCTCTGATGGAATGTATATCTCCTTCATTCCTCCATTTCTGAATACATCTGCAAGCTGGAATGAATCCTCCTTGTCTGTCTTCTTATAATTATTATATATCTCAGGAACCTTAGAAGTATTTATTAAATGTATTTTATAGTTTAATTTTAATAATTCCTTACAAAGATATTTACCAGATGTTGAAGATTCTATTACAATATCATGATCCTTATAAACTGATAAAAACCCATTGATAAGCTCCATATTACTTTGAATAATAATATTACCATCATTCTCCATAACCGTAGCATATACTAATATTTATGTACATCCAAACCTATTACTATATCAATCACCTCCGTGATTCTGTGAGATTTAGAATCGAAGACTCGACAAACTCCTATTCACCTTATTAAATAAGGTAAGAAATCGAGTCGAAGGGCGGCTATTCTATCCAGCGGCCTCGAAGGCCAAGTTTAAAGAAAACCGCCTCCGATTCTCACAGCTATATCGTCATATAGCTGAGGCTAAATAAGGTTTTTCATGATCTCTTACTTAGTATTAAGAGAAGATTAAAATATGAAATAGTATTAAGATTTATAAGAAATAGAGGTTTAATACAAAATGAATCTAATTAAAGTTATAAATTCCTATAAAAGGGCCTATAGAAATTATATAAGTGTTCTGCTTATGCAATATATAAAGAGAAAATCTAGTTACCGTGAAAATGTAAATATAAAGGTGCTGCTTGAGGGATAAAGAAAGCTTTATAATTCCATATGGATGGATTAGTGCATATGCTAACTTATTAAATATAGAAAACACTAAAATATCAGAATTAAAATTAACAAATAATGGGATACTTTTTAAATATAACGATATGCCTGTAACAATAGATCCTGCAAGATTTTCAGATTCAGCTACCGTTTTCTTTTATGAGGATTATAAATTTCTAAATGTTAAAGATATGGATGTAATAGATATTGGCATGAATATAGGTGATTCATCTATTTATTTTTCTATGAATGGTGCTAAGCGTGTTATAGGTCTTGAACCGTATCCATATGCATTTTCATTCGCAGAAAAGAACGTAAAATTAAATGGAATTAATAATATAATATTGCTAAATTCAGGCTATGGAAAGGATTCCAATGTTGTTATAGATCAGGGAAAAATTTCAGGTACTGGATGAAGCCTAATTTCTTCAATAGAGGGAAAGAATATATCTGTTTTTTCTCTAAAAACTTTGATTAATAAATAACAATATTAAGAATGCTGTATTAAAGATGGATTGTGAGGGCTGTGAATACGCATTGTTAGATTAAGATGATGAAGTTTTTAATAATATAGAAATGATTCAAATTGAATATCACTATGGCTATGAAGAACTTGTTAAAAAGCTAAAAAAATTGCGGTTTTGATGTAAAATATACAGAACCAAAGAAATCATTTAATTCTGCAGCAGAAAATCCAAATATGGATATTGGATATATTTATGCTAAAAGAAGATTCCCATGACTTAAATTGGAAAAATAAAAAGAGAAAATAAAAATTGTTAATACCTCCTTATTAACCTTTAAAAATTATATTAGTATTAAAATTAATATAGTTTACCATATCCATCCATGGAATGTATTTCATTGTATATGAGTGCAAGGAAGAGATATGCCATAAGGGAAAAGAACATATGCACCCTTATCTTCTGTGGTATATTGGTACACTGGAAATGCAATGTCCATTGCATTGATTGTCCTGAAGCAGTGCTCAACCCTGTTCCTCTTCCTGTATAAATCAATAATGCCTTCAGCTTCCATGTCCATGATGTTTGTGAACAATGCATTCTTGCCCATCATGGATAGTTGCTGATCCATTCTTTCCTGATTGACTTCAAGTGATAGCAGCAGTATTTTTCATTCAGGTTCTCCGACTCCAGGTATGCCCTGGCCTTATCCAGTGAATCAGAATTGCCTGAATCAATAATCTTCTTAACCTTAAGAATTATTTTTCCCATCTTTTTCATAAAACTTTCACTTTTCCTCCTCTCTAAGGATGATGAACGGTAAAGCACTATCCTGTGTTCCTTTCCATAGGCATTCCTAGAAAGCTCAATGTATGAATCTGCATTTACATGAACCTTCATTATATCATGTTAATCGGAATGCTTCAGTGCACCTATCTTCTATTGCTGATTAGATCAATATTTGAATTGTAACCCCTGTCAAATATTTACGAAAGAATCTATAATTATTGTTTTCCGGTGCTGGTCATAAAATAAAGGCAGCTTTGTCAATTAGTTTTCCATAATTAACAAATCCAATTAGTCTCAAAATTTTTTGCGAACGCATGAGAGTAATCTAAAAATGCTTTAAATTCTCCAACTGGGTCTAGGAAATCATCGAATATTATTATATCACCATTTGCTAAAATTCTATTTAGGGATGCAAGGACAAAGAGCGTTGAAGAATATAGGTCTGCATCTATATTTATTACCATTCTATTATTTCTGTTATATTCTTTTAGAAAGGTGTCTAAAGTGTCAGTAAATAAGCCTTTTATAAAAGTAATTCTAGTGTCTGAGATTTCCGGTATTTTTCCGCCTGTTGTAAAAGCATCTTTATTCATATCTCCAAACCATTTCTCAGGCAATCCGGTAAATGTATCAAATCCAAAAAATCTACTCATTGAATTATTATTAATTTCACTCCATTTTCGTAGTGAATAACCTTCAAACACACCAAATTCAGGATAATCTATAGCTTCTCCTGATAAAAAATTTTGAGAGATGTGCAACCATAAAGATTCCCTATCTGAAAAAAAAGCAATATTTCTATTCTCCAATAAAAATTTTCTGTTTAATGGATTTCTGTTTATTCTTTCTAAAAGGAAAGAATAATGCCGACAAAAATGTAAGGAAATAATCTGAGCTTTTCTATAATTCAAGTAATTATTGACCTCCGTTTTGTTAGTAAAGTTATGTACTTATCTTATTTAATACTTCTCTATTTATACTATGATCTAGGCTCCTTTTGTATAATGTTTTAACCATAACTCCATTACGCCATAATTAAGGAATACTATCAGTTCCTTGTAGTTTAATATACTAACAATAGGCAACAGTGACATATATATGAAAGGAAATAACAGGTCGTAGTAATATATATTATAATCAAATTTTATTATCTCATAGTCTTAAAAAGATTATTTATCCATCATTTAATGATCAATTCATTATTAACATAGGGTTTATATTTACACAAAATATTATACACACTCTATCCTAAAAGAACTATTTAGAAGGGAGCATATCCAGATTGCTAAAAATAGGAATTATGACATAGCTACAGGAGAAATAACTGTCGCATACAACTGCATTGCAATGGCCAATAAAATTACAGGAATTCTGAAGAGGAAAATAATGTATATCGTGATCTGGCATATGTTTAGATATGCTATATAATATAAATGTAACATAGTAGGACAAGGATTAAGTATTGGAAACCCGCAAGCGGGTATATTTCCTTGCTCCAGATAGATATCATTTTTCATTGCAAATAGATGTGCCATCCTCTTCAATACATTCTTTAATTAACATTAAAAACACATAGAATTTACGAATTTATTGGTTCCATTTACTTAAGACTTATGCCATTCCCAGTATCTCATCACGCACAAAAATAGAGTAAGAATATGGTGATGAGAAATTGCATGGTGATTTTAAAACCTCTATAAAATTCTAGGTATAGCACTTCTCTAAGTTGTATGTAACTGTATCTTTTGACTATATTTCGTACTTTCAATTCCAAATCTCTTGTTTAAAAAAAATTCAACTAAATGTTGACAATGTCATGACTTTGAAGCACATATGTATCCTAGAAGCCAGGTTGGATCAGTATGTTTAGAGCTAAAATTTTTTTCCGGTTTTGTAAAGTTAACAATAAATCCGACATTTCTTAATTTTTCCACTAACTTTGGATAGCCGTGATGATATTCAATTTGTATTTTAGAAAATCTAGCAAGAACTGAATTGTCCTCATTTAGTAGGTTATATTCACAACCTTCACAATCCATCTTTAATACAGCATTCTTAATATTGTATTTATCAATTAAACTTTTAATGAATAAATTTTAACCTTTTTGCCTTTTTCTGAAGAAATTAAATTCTGCCCACTGTAATTTTCATCAACTACAATATCTCCATCTGAACCATAACCAGCATTAAGAAGCTCTACTTTTCCTTCTAGATTGTTTTCTTTTATATTGTCAACAGCTAAATTAAATGAATAGGGAACTGGCTCTAATGCGATGACTTTTTCGGCACCATTCAATGCAAAATATATAGATGAGTCCCCCATATTTGAACCAATATCAACTACGACTTTATCCTTAACATTTAGAAATTTATACTCTTCTCTAACAAAACATCCTCCGATATCCCCCACCTTTTTTAAACCATGCATAACGAAAATATGATTTTTATATGGGATTTTATCATTTAAGAAGAATTCCATTGCTTTCTGATATTCCAGTCCACTTCTTACCAACTCTACCAAATTTGAATGAAAGGTAAATTTCTTGAACTCACTTAATTGTATCTCATTAACATCAACATTATTTTCAATTAGTAAAGCTAATGTAAAAACGCTCTCAGATGATAATACTTCTTTATGCCCATTCTTTAAAATTATTTCTATGGTATCTTTACCCTCATAAAGATTCCACATAACACTAATATAATTTTTGTAGGCGGATTTATATCTTTTATATGTTTTGAAAATTAGCATAATGCCAATACTTAAAATATATAAAAATCTTTGTATATATGCAGACTCTCTGCATGTGTAAATAGCTGATGATGTAATACAGCACTTTAACATGAAAACATCATTTTCTTTCATACATTTGATGTATGAATTGCCATGATTGTAGTGCTATAAGTAATACATAACTGAATATTTTACCCGGTTCAGGAAGAGAAACATACTTTAGCTTCATGGCTGAAGCCGACCATATGCATTGAATGTCCGTAATTCATTGCCTCTCTTTACTATTGCTCATACCTTGTTGTTCATAATTATATTACGCCTCCTGCCCATGAATATGATAAAGTCCATGGGTGTGTTCCATCCATAGCCTGCTATTCTTCTAATAAGATTAAAAAGCATCCACATATTGTAGATCAGCACTGAAAGGAAGAAGAGGAAATACATTACACCCATATCAGGTGAATGTGTCTTTTCCTTCATATCCTTCTTTTCCAGGTGGCCGTTTTCTATGCCCCATCTCTCTATGCAGGTTTCAGCCAGTTCCCTTGCATTGCCCTCATCAACATTTATATTGGTATAAAAGGAGGAATCATGCCTCTTCCTGTCAGGTAATATATTATATGCATAAATCTGGCTTTTACTGATTCTTTTCCGATGGTATTTTATCATTTATAATGAGATATGATAGCCCATTATCACAGTGCTTTATCTCCATCTTCCTGTATTTAAGAACCTTGGGATTGCCCTTTGCCGGTATTATGTATTTCAGTTTAAGCGATTCAACCCCTATTATAACTCCCGCATTTAAGTACCCACGATCCATTAAAACTGTATTTATGTTGATTCCCAGAGACATTGCATGCCTCAGAAGATAATCAACCTCATTTACATTGTCAACTCCATCAAGCTGGTTCTTCTTCATGAGGATAGTGTCAATCTCTCACCATTCTTCACAGATTCCAGTGTTGCAAACCTGTATGTCCTATCAGTTCCACTCAATTTATGGGATGATGCATTGATAAGGTACCTGTTATCAATGCCATAGTAGGGATCATCATGATCATCTATTGCAACATTCACAGGGTGTGGTAATGCATTATTTGCAATGGCCATCTCTACAGTGCTGTCTATGACCATGATGATCCGGTAATTCCATCATGCACAGTATGCCTCTTCAAGTTTTCAGAACCACTGCGTTTATGTGATCCGATTCTGATGCAATATTCCTGATCTTCCTGAATACTGTCTGAGGGAATATGATTACAGTTACTGTTCCTGACATATGTTTCAATATATTCCTTTGAGGATATTGCATTTCTTATTGTATGAATAATATTTCCTGATGAATACCTGGACTGTTGCTTAACAGTTAAAGAGAATATATTCTTCGCTGAGGAAGAGAAAAACTTTTTAACTGTCTTGACATTTTTTATACTGGGATTGTTTTTTTTCTCATAACTCAGAATTAATTCCCCCAATTTTAACTTTGGCTGACACTAGGATTTTATTAGTTATAAATGTTACAAGATTTAACTATTAGATTTATTGCTATTAGTCGGACATGCGGAGAGTCTGATATTTACACAAAATATTGTATACAATCATTACATTATCTAAAACTATTATGAAAACGTATTATATGTCTCAAGAAAAGGAAATATTTTTATTTAATAATCAATATACAAAATTTATGGTAGAAGGAGTGAAAACCCTTAGTATTTCTGTAATTATAGTTGCTTATAATAGAAAAATGTATGTAAAACAAGCTGTTGAAAGCGTTTTAAATCAGACATATGATAAAAATAAATATGAAATAATAGTTGTTAAAAACTTCCATGATGAAGATATTGATAAATTTTTAATAGCCAATAAAGTTAATAATATATTTTCATTAAACGAAGAATACGGAAAAAAATTAAGTACTGGAATTTCTAACTCAAATGGTGATATAATATGTTTTTTAGAAGATGATGACCTGTTTGATAAATATAGATTAGAACGCGTAAATCAAATATTTAATACTAGCGTGTCCAAACCTTCATAATTTGTTCGACAATTGTCATATTTATTAATTTGAAAATTATTAGTGGGATATGGCAGCGAACCACATCCCATTAATTATGCAAAGGTTGGATAAAATAGTTGCGGAGGATAGAATCAGAAAGTACTCAAATAAACTTATTGTAAAGATTATTGTAATTTTAAAGATATATGGAGTATCATACAGGTCATCTAAATACTTCTTCAATAACCATAAAGAATTCATGGAGTTATTGAATATAAATGATATACCAAACTTCAGGACATTATCTTATAGGTCTCTGAGGATAGACTGGCATTATATAAATTCATCAATAATAGATATGATAAATCCTGATAATGATAATGCTGCAGTGGATTCATCCATTGTAAAGACATGTAAGGATACCACAGCACAGAGAAGAAGGAAGAATGGAAAATACAAGGATCCTAAAAGTTCATGGGGCTACGGCACAATGGGCTATGAATACGGAAGGAAGATTCATGCTTCAATAGATACCGATTCATTATCTGTAATGGAATGGAAGATGACCACTGCATCTGTATATGACAAGAATATGGCATTTGAAA
>NZ_JYHS01000003.1:0-326204 GCF_000949015.1 Acidiplasma sp. MBA-1
CAATTAGGGCATTTATATATTCTATCATTTAAATTTATATTGTATTTATTATGGCATTTGGAGCATTCCTTGGTTGTTGGCAGGAACCTATCCAGTAATATAAATGTTGAGGCCTTATGTTTAAGTGCCTCCTTAATTCCACCCATATTGGTGGATTCTGTTCTCTTGCCAAAGAGATGCTTCCATGAATTAATATTATCATCCTGTGTTATTACTATATCATAGTTTGATGATAGATAATGGACTATTTTATTTACTGTATCCTTTCTTTTATTAGCGTTTTTTGTCTGCTCTATATTGAGTCTATTCTTCAGCTTATAATAGTTATTAGAGTTTTTAACCTTTTTAGATAATCTTTTCTGAATTCTTTTTTCTCTTTTGGATTTTGGTATGCCATAATTTATTATTAAACCATTGGACAATGTTAATTGATTTTTAATTCCCAAATCAACTAATACTATTTTTTGTTTATTTATAGGTTTGTCTAAAATGTACTTATTTTTATATGCTGTTATGTAAATATAATAATCATTGTTTTTATTTATTAACAATGCATTTGCCGGTTCCAATATATTTAAATTATATAATCCATTTACCTTTAATTTCTGCTTTATTCCCTGTATTTTAATAGAATTGTTGTTTATTATTTTATATGCATTGTTATACTGTTTCAATGGTATTGATGTTATATATTTTTTAAATTTTAATTTCCCTGTTTTATATCCATTTTCCTTTAATTTTGATAATCCTTTAATATTATCCATGGTTCTATCAATAATTTCTTCCTTGATCTGTGATGATAAATATTTTAAATCCCTTATTTCATAATGGTCCTTTACATACACTGGTACTTTATTTACCTTGTAATCCATATTAAAAATATCATTGTTAAATTCCTTATTTATAATATAATTGTATAACCATTTAACCTCCAAAAATATTCTCCTTAATATCCTTAATGTGCTGGTATTTAGCTTATCACTGTCGATCTTTGCTTTTATAATTACTGCTGATTGAGATTTTCTTCTTTCTTTAGTTTTATTCAACGAATCTTTTATTTTATTCTTCTTTGCTTCCATCATATTTATTTATTAATTTCATTATAACATCATTATAGCTTTCCCTCGGGTTATTTTTTAATTTGTTTAATTTTTCTCTTGTTTCATCATGAATTATTATATTTACAAACCCCATATTTATGTATATGTGTATCTAATATAATATTTAGTTCTAAAAATGTTTCAAAAAATATTATTTATTGAATATTTGTATTTAAATTCCAGAAATTCATAATAAACTCAGTGGCTTTCTTTCTGGTATATTGATTTGTAATATATTACTAATATATGGTAAACAGGAAAGATGATTTTAAAAGGTGGTTTAAATGATTTTTCTGATTTTGTTTATATTAAATGCTTTTATTTGCGCTTTAATGTTTCCTTCTGCAATTATTTTGCCATACTTATTAATAAAAAACTACAATTCCTGGAATCACAGCCTCGGTAATCCTGTGAATGGAAGGAATGTAATTATATTAATAACCACAAAGGGTGAGGCACAGGAAGTCGTGGCTAACATTATAAAAACATTAAAATCATATTCAATAAACACGAGAATTATAGTATTAACTGAATACTATGATTTATATAGATACGATGCTGAGATTCTAAGGGTACCTGCCGACTATAAAACAAAGAATGGTAGTAAAAACAAACAAAGAGCATTACAGTATTATTCTGAATGGCTATTAAAAAATAATATAGGATCAAATACATATACACTTCATATAGATGATGATAATATTCCTGATGAATTGTATATTAAAAATGTCATGGCAATGCCATTTGATGCTGGCCAAGGAACAATAAGATTGCGTGAATATAAAAACTGTATTATTTCGACCATAGCAGATTTTCAGAGAGTTACGTTTACAGATGCATTGCTTATTTATGCAAACAAAAAGTTCAAACCACTTTCAGTAGGAGGAGAAGGTTTAACAATAAGGGCCGATATAGAGGCAAAATTGGGGTGGGACTTTGGACCAATAGCAGCTGAGGACCTTTTAATGGGCCAAAGGATACATTTTGAGGGATATAAATATGGATATATACCCGGTAAAATATATATAGCCCCTGCATTAAATTTAAAGGATTTTTATGCACAGAGAGGACGGTGGATCCACCATTTTTTTGTAAGCCGTAAAGGTATATTTAATATGAATCCGACCGCTGTTATATTATTCTCATATCTTTATGATTTTATGTGGGTGCCATTTGTCGGTATTATTTTATGGTTTTTTGATTTTTATTTTAAATTCCATTTTCCATTAATAATGTTGATTATTTTAACCTATGAATTAATTATGGGAGTTTTAATTTCATTCTATGGTGCCTTCCAGCACAGTTGTAAACTTTTAAAAATTTATACACTTTTGTTGCAGATTCCCCTAACCTTCTTTGTTGCCATTCCAGTATTTTATTATTTAATAACCAGGAAAAAATTGGGTGAAACAGATTATACAATTAAAAAGGTTTGATCTTTATAATTTAATTTATAATTTTAAATTTCATCAAGAAGCTTTATGCCTATAAGCTTTGAGGCATCCTCCATAATGTTTTTGTACACCATTATAAGCAGAATTCTTTTTGACTCTTCAGGGGTGTTTATAACAGGACAGTTTAAGTAAAATTCATTAAATGCCTTTGATAAATTCAAAAGATAATTGGCGATTATATCGGGCCTTAAGAATTCGACAGCGCTTTTTAATGAATATGGATATGAATACATTACCCTGATTAAATCCTTCTCATATTTATTATAATCGTTACCCAGCTCTCCCCCTGATTTTGATGATTTTCTAAGAACACTGCACGCCCTTGCATATGAATACATTATATAAGGTGCTGAATCCCCCTCAAAATTTAATGCCTCAGACCATTTAAATACTATTGGCTTGTTGGCATTTACACGTACAATATTAAATCTTATTGATGATGCGGCTATGGCCTCACTCACATTTTTTATTAAATTTTCATCATAATCCGGCCTCTTTTCCTTTATAATTTTTACAGATTCCTCAATGGTTTTTTCATAAAGATCGTCAAGTGTGACTATTCTTCCCTTTCTTGTTGACATCTTCCCATTTTCAAGTGATACGAATCCATAAAAAACAAAGTCTATTTTAGACTGAAAATCAAAAAATGTTTTTAAAACATATTCAAGATTTTTAGCATGATCCTTGTGGTCCTCGCCAAGAACATCAACAAGCCAGTCAAAATTTTCCTGCTTAAATAGATGATAAACAATATCGCGGGAAAAATATAATGATGTACCGTCAGCCCTTGTAAGGAATATTTTTTTATCACCAATCTCAATGTATTTTGCACTCCCCTCACTTTTTAGATTTTCAGATATTGATTCAAGCATTTTATTAACGTCACCGTATAATATAAAGTTTGATTCCCATACATATGTTGATATTTCAATACCTATCTTTTTAAGTGATGATTTTACAGAATCCAGAACAATTGATGCGACGTGCTGTATATTATCTATTAATTCCTTATCCCCCTTTTCGTATCTTTCCGCAAGTGCCTCTATTTCATTTTCTATAGATTTATTGGTCTCCATTTCGCGGTAAATTCTCTGGTATCCATCAAGAAGGTTCTGCAGATCCGGTTTCTCATTTTTATGATACTTTACATGCCCAAGATAAAGAGATATTACCTGCTTTCCAGAATCGTTAACAAAATACTGTGTGCATGACCTGTAGCCGTACCTCTCAAGAATTTTATATATGGAGTCACCAATAATTGAGTTTCTAATCCTACCGACATGTATTGGACCGGTTGGATTGGCACTTGTATGCTCTATTAAAACCTTGGACGTATCCTGAAATGTATTTGGAAAATATCCAAAGTCTTTAATGGAATTATATATTATACCAAGCATATTTTCAGGCCTTATAAAAAAATTTATGTAATTCCCCTGTAAATCTATTCTTTCGATAAAATCCTCAGAAAGATTTTCCTTTATTTTTTTTAATATAATTTTCGGGTCTTCCTTTAATTTGAATATTTTAAGTGTAAAATCACCATAATCCCTGCCAAGTTCAACATCGTTCTGTGATATATCTGGATATAATTCCCTTAACCTTTTTAGTATTATTTCCTTATAATCATCAAATATTAGCATGAGCACATAATATAATGAACGTAATTATATTTTTTTATAAAAAATAATTTAATTTTTTATCATTTAATCATTCTTTAGATTTTTCAGAAGATTTTCTGATACCTTTTTAAAAAACTCCATTAATTTTTCATTTTTTGATACTGCGGGAATTCCTGCATCGGAATCCTCAACTATTTCGGGCATCAATGGTATATTTCCAAGATATGGGATATTATATTCCTGTGCTATTTTTTCAGCCCCACCCTTCTTAAATATGTCAGTTTCGTAACCACAGTGTGGGCATATAAATCCACTCATATTTTCAACTATTCCAAGTATTGGTATGTTAACCTTCCTTGCGAAATTTATGGCCTTTTTTGCATCCAGTAACGCAACATCCTGTGGTGTAATCACTATTATTATGCCATCTGCGTTTGGTATCATCTGGCATATGCTTAAAGGTTCATCACCTGTTCCTGGAGGCAGGTCTATTACAAGGAGATCCCTTCCATCCCATTTAACGTCCTCAAGGAACTGCTGCAGTGCCTTGTGCCTTATGGAGCCCCTCCATATAACAGGTGTATCAAATGTTGGAAGGGTCATTGCCATTGATATCACATTTACACCATATTTCGTCTCAACCGGAAGTATTTTCCCGTTTTCATCTCCATAGATCTTTTCATTTTCAATGCCAAGTATTTTTGCATCATCAGGTCCGCTTATGTCGGCATCAAGCAATCCAACCTTTAAACCCTGAGATGCGAGGGTCACGGCAAGGTTTGTGGAAAAAGTTGATTTGCCAACACCCCCCTTACCGCTCATAACAAGTATGGTATGCTTAACGTTATACTTAAGGGATTTTCCCGGTGGGCCTATCTGTGGTCTTGGGGGCGGCTCATTGATTTTTATATTTCCTGTCATAGATTAGTATATATTTTTTTTATATTTAATGCTAATTTAATTATTAAAAAAATGTGATATTTAATAATGAAGCATGGTTATATTTATCAGTCTTTAAGTGCTGAATTAAGGCGTGCAATGGCCCTAATCACACCCAGGTGTGTAATTGCCTGTGGGAAATTGCCAAGCAGGCTGCCGGTTTCGGGATTTATCTCTTCAGAAAATAAGTAAAGATGGTTTGATTTTGATAAAAGCGTTTCAAGAACTTTTTTTGCATGCTCGGTCCTGCCCATTAAAATAAGATCTTCCACATACCAGAAGCTTAGCAATAAAAATGGATTATCCATTGATTTTAAACCATCGTCCTTATTATATCTTAAAAACAGGTAGTTTGGGGTCATTAAATTTGATTCTATGCACCTTATTGTATTTATAACACGTTTATCCTTTATATTAAGGAAATCCATTAAAGGAAGTCTTAGAAGTGATGCATCAATATTTTTGGAGCCATAGGACTGGACAAAGCACTCCATTTCATTGTTATAACCATTTTTTAATATATCCTCCTTTATTTCTTTCTCCACCTTTCTCCATGTTTCATATGGTGCAGAGTATCCGAGTTTTTTGCCCATTAAAATTGCCCTGTGAAATGCAGACCATGAGATTAATTTGGAATAAACATAATGTTTGGGTTCTGTTCTAAATTCCCATATGCTTGAATCAGGGTACTTCCATATTACCTCAAGCTTTTCAAGAATGCCAAGAACAAAGTCCCATAACTGTGTGGTTATTACTCCGTCTGCAAGTGAAAAGTGGTAAATAGCATTTATTATTGAGCCATACTGATCCAGCTGAAACTGGCCAGATGCCTTATTGCCTATCCTTACAGGCCTTGAGTTTCTGTAGCCAGAATAATCAAGTACTTTTTCCTTTAATATGGATTCGTCATTAATTTCATAAATTGTTTTAATTGCCTTCTGCTTATTTATTTTATACATGATATCATAGATAAATTTTGTGGCCTCACCGTTTAAACCAATTAAGGATAGGGCCTCTATAACATAGGCAGTATCCCTAATCCAGGTAAATCTGTAATCCCAGTTTCGGTCACCACCAATTGATTCGGGCAGGCTTGTTGTTGGTGCTGCCACCATCATGCCTGTTGGGTCATAAAATAGACCCTTTAGTGTGAGTGCCGATCTTAAGACATATTTGCCATATATTCCCTCATAATTTAACTTATTTGACCATGCTTTCCAGTACTTTCTTGTTTCGTTTAACCGTTCTATTGATTTGTATTCTAAAATATTATTTATATGCGTTATGCCTGTGGAAACAACAATCCAGTTATAGCCAGTTCTTTTCATCTGGAAGGTTCCGTATATTATATCCCCATCCTGCCTAAAATTAAAATTGCTTGACACCCCAACTGTCTTATTTAATGATCTAAATATATATCCGTTTTTATTATGCTCCACCGATGGTTTAATTTTACCGTAATTAAAACTGGGTTTAATTTTAATCGTGATTTTAATATTATCCTCAAATGGTTCAATAAATCTGTGTATTTCCGGCATGTTTATTGTTGCATACTCTGATGCGGGAAGAAAATCAGTTATTCTTACTATTATTCCATTTTCATCATAAAATTCTGTTACCAATATATTTGTGAGCTCCTCATAATACTGATTCACCATCAATCCAGAACGATTCGGTCTGATGGAAAAATACCCACCACGGTCTGCATCAAGTATTGAATCGAAGAGTGGTTCTGAATCAAAATTTGGCAGGCATGCCCAGTCAATGGTACCATCCATGCCAACCAGTGCAGCGGTTTTATTATTAAAAATTACTCCATGATTCTCTATTTTTATATAATTTTCAGAATAAACATCTTCGATCTTTTTAAGACGCCCATAAATTTCCATTGTGTATGTCTATTTGAAGCGTATATTTATATTTTTAATACGGATATTAATTATTAAAATAAAAATAGATTTAAATAAAGAAAAATTATAGTCGTATTAAAATGAAACAAATAAGCGCGGACATAAATGGAGGTAAAATTAACATTTATATAGGTTCAGGTCTTGAAGATTATATAAACAATAACATATATGGAAGGAATGTTAGCTTTGTTTCAAAATCCCTGTCCGGATACCGTAACAAATTAAAAAAAATTAAATCTATAAAGATTTACATGCATGATGGAGAATCAATAAAGGATTTAAGATATCTAAGATTTATAGTTAAAAAACTGATAGATTTAAATATTGAAAGATCAGATACAGTATCATATATTGGTGGTGGAACTGTTGGTGATTTAACCGGATTTGCATCATCGGTATATAAAAGGGGAATAAATCTTGTTGCGGTTCCAACAACACTTCTGGCACAGGTTGATTCTTCCATAGGTGGCAAGAACACCATAAATTTTAGCGGCATTAAAAATGTTATTGGAACATTTTATAATCCAAAATATATATTCAATGATACAGATTTTTTATTAAATTCCGATAAATCGCTTTTAAATGATGGCATGGCAGAGATTATTAAAATGGCGATCATCAATGATGAAAATTTCTATAATTATCTTAGAAATAATAACATAGACACAATTTTTAACCAGAATGATCTGGAGAATATAATATATAAAAGCAATAAGATAAAACTTAACATTGTTTCAAGAGACTTTTTTGATAAAAATAAGATCAGATATCTTTTAAATTTCGGCCATACAGTAGGACACGCAATAGAATCATTTACCAGTAATGATGTTTCCCATGGAACCGCAATTGCAAATGGTATGCTTGCCGAGAATTATATAGCATATAAAATGGGCCTATCTGAAAATTTTTATGATGAAATAATTACAATTCTGGAAAATTATAGAATCCCATTATTAAATTTTAAAAATTTTGATCCGGATATTATAATAAAATATATTTTAAATGATAAGAAAATGGAATCTGGCAAAATTAATCTTATTGTTCTTGACAGGATTGGAAAATCACATACAGAGGCTGTTGAAGTATCAGAAATCAAAAGGTATTTTTCTGAATTTCTTGAGGTAAAAAAATGAATGCATCCGCACTTATAGGAAAACCAGTAACACATTCTGCCGGACAGTACATATATAATAAAATATTCAAAAAAAATAACATTAATTCTATTTACCTTAGTATAGACCTTGATATGGAAAATATACCAGTTTTTATAAGATTTGCACGTGAGAACCTGTTAGGATTCAATGTAACAGCCCCGTATAAGGAAGTTATTTTAAAATACCTTGATGTTATAGATGATACCGCATCAGGCATAGGTGCTGTAAACCTCGTTAAGAACTGTTCAGGAAAATTATATGGATACAATGCCGATTATAACGGTTTTTTATTTTCTCTTAAGCATAATAAAGTTGACCCCAATGGCAAAAAAATATTAATACTGGGCACAGGTGGAACGGCCAGAATGGTTTATTATGCGCTTAAAAGTAATTACAAATGCACTGTCTTTAACGCCACAAGAAATTTAGAAAATAAAAAGAATAAAAATTTTTTTGATAACCTAATAGCATATGATGAGCTGATGCCAGAATATGATATTATAATAAACTGCACGCCTGTTGGAACATTTCCTGACATTAAGTCCCCAATTGATGGATCCAAGATTATGCATAAATCCACAGCCATTGATATGATATACAATCCACAGAAAACTAAATTCTTAGCCCTTGCTGAAAATAAGGGATGCAGCACCGTCAATGGTGTAGATTTATTCATTGGCCAAGGTCTTGAAACATTAAAAAAACTTTATAATTTATCTATTGACTATCAGGAATTTAAATTGTTATTTAATGAAAAAATAATTAAGTAACTTAATATTATTTCTATTGAATGATTGTTAAAACCAATGGAGGGCTTTCTGTAATTTCAGCATTTGTGGATGGTATTGGGTCAGCAATTTCACTGGATTTGCCAATGTACACAACTGTAATAGAATCTGATTCAGATAAAATAGGTGATCAAAAGATATTAGAAACATTGGAGATAATCAGGAATAAATACAGTATAAATAAAAAATATTCTGTTGAAATAAAGAGCCAGATACCTCAGTCAGTGGGATTAAAAAGCAGCAGTGCAATGACATTATCATTACTGTACGCAATATTAAGGCTAAATCGTATATATTTAAAGGAGGATGAATTATTAAGATCGGCAGCCGAAATATCACTTAAAAATAAAACATCAATAACCGGTGCACTTGATGATATTTCAATGTGTTATTATGGAGGATTAACAGTTACAGATAACTTTGATTTTAGACTTATAAGAAGGATAAAAATAGAGAATACACCGGTGATAATAGCATATCCCAAATTTTATCATAGAAGTACATATGATATGAAAGATATTGATTTTAAAAAATATAAAAAATATATACAGAAACTGGAATTGCTCTTAAACAGTAAATATGTTTATGAAACCATGGTTCTTAATGGATACCTTTTTGGCTCCCTTTTCGGCTATGACCCTGAAATAATAAATTATTTTCTTGGATCTGGGGCAATTTTTTCCGGAATAAGTGGTAAGGGTCCTGCTGTATTTGCCATATATGAGGATAATGAGGATCGTGATAATGCAGCCTCAAAATTTAGTTACAAGAATTATAATATAATCAAAAGCAGAATTAATAATGATGGAATTAATATAATATATCAATGATTATTGAAGTGAAGCCTGGAGAAATTGGTGGCATCGTGGAGGCCCCATCATCAAAGAGTTTTACACAGAGGTATGTCCTTTACTCTGCATTTTCTGGAAAACCAGTAACATTAAGGAATATATCATACTGTGATGATGAGCTTATTGCAATAGATATAGCAAAAAGCTGCAATGCCCATATTGAATATCAAAGGAGGGATGTAAAAATAACTCCTGATTTTAAATGCCCAAAAAAAATCTATGTTGGTGAATCTGGAACATCGTACAGGCTTTCACTGGGATTGCTGGCAGGAAGGAAGTGCACCACGGAGATATCTGGAAAACCTGCCCTTGCCAAAAGACCAGTTGAAGACCTTATTTCATGCCTTGAAAATACTGGATCAATTTTTTATAAAAACAGTGAGGGGTTTTATAAAATAGATGCAACAAATTCAGGTAATGTTTACTGCACTTTAAATGCATCAAAAAGTTCACAGTTTGCAAGCGCCATGCTTTTTTATTACTCATTTTTTAAAAGTGCATGTTTTGGCATAGATTCCATGGTTTCAGAAAAATATATGGATATAACAGTAAAAACACTGGAAGATTTTGGTATTAATATTAAGCGTGAGAATAACAAATTTATCATAGATGGATATCTGAAATCAAAAAATGACATTCATATAGAGGGTGATTACTCATCAGCGTCATATTTTATGGTTCTTGGCATCTTTACAGGAAATATATTAATAAAAAATCTCAAAAAAAACAGCCTGCAGCCTGATAGTGGAATAATTAAAATACTCAATGATGCAGCCGGATGCATAGAAATTTTTGATGATTATATAAAAATAAATAAGGCATATGAAATAAAAACAGTTGTTGTTGATGTATCAGCAACTCCTGATTTTGCACCAGTTGCATCTGTAATAGGCATATTTTCAAAAAATGGGGTTATCATTAAAAATTATCAGAGGCTGGAAATTAAGGAATCTAACCGTTATCTTAATATTCTGGACATGGTTGAAAAATTTGGCGGGATTGCTGAAATTAAAGATGATTTTATGTTCATTCACCCCGGTGGTATTAAGAATCCTGACACATTAATTTACAGTGACCATAGAATGGTAATGAGTGCCATAATAGCCGGAATAATTGCAGGGTCAAAAACAAGATATGGCGATATCGAGGCCATAAATAAGAGTTACCCCTCATTCCTAAATGACCTGAAAAAACTTGGCGCTGATATACGATTTAATACTGAAATATAGTCATAAAAAAATCTTAATTAAGTTTAATATCCGGAAAATTAAAAATAAATTTTTTATAAATTTAATTGAGAATGTTTTAAATTACAGTATTGTAATAATTTATATTGTAGCTAATATAATTATTTTAAAATTTTTTATTAATTTATAAAATCTCTAAAATTGAAAAATATTATATACAGATATGTAATTACTAATAGTAGCACAAAACCAATCTCAAACGGATAGATGGATAATATGCATGAAAATGCATTTGGATGAAATCTATTTTCCAGGGTTGGCAGAGATGAAGTTCCCATTTGAATAATGGGTTCCGATATGTAAGGCAAAGCCGCTAATTTCTTTAACAATAAAAGTGGAGGTAGGATTAACTCCGGTTGATCCTGCCGGCGGCCACTGCTATCAAGTTCCGACTAAGCCATGCGAGTCAAGGTATCGTAAGATGCCGGCATACTGCTCAGTAACACGTGGATAATTTACCCTTGGGAAAGGGATAACCTCGGAAAACTGAGGCTAATACCTTATAGTTGCTTAAAACTGGAAGGTTTAGGCAATGAAAGTTTCGACGCCCAAGGATAAGTCTGCGGCCTATCAGGTAGTAGGTGGTGTAACGGACCACCTAGCCTTAGACGGGTACGGGCCCTGGGAGGGGTAGCCCGGAGATGGACTCTGAGACATAAGTCCAGGCCCTACGGGGCGCAGCAGGCGCGAAAACTGTGCAATGCGCGAAAGCGCGACACGGGGAGCTTGAGTGTCTTGGCATAGCCAAGACTTTTCTTATACCTAAAAAGTATAAGGAATAAGTGCTGGGTAAGACGGGTGCCAGCCGCCGCGGTAACACCCGCAGCACAAGTGGTGGTCACTTTTATTGAGCCTAAAGCGTTCGTAGCCGGTTTTGTAAATCTTCAGGTAAATCCTGAAGCCTAACTTCAGAAGGCCTGAAGAGACTGCAAAACTTGAGATCGGGTGAGGTTAAACGTACTTTCAGGGTAGGGGTAAAATCCTGTAATCCTGGAAGGACGACCGGTGGCGAAGGCGTTTAACTAGAACGAATCTGACGGTGAGGAACGAAGGCTAGGGTAGCAAACCGGATTAGATACCCGGGTAGTCCTAGCTGTAAACACTGCCCACTTGATGTTGCTTTTCCGTTGAGGGAAGGCAGTGTCGGAGCGAAGGTGTTAAGTGGGCCGCTTGGGAAGTATGGTCGCAAGACTGAAACTTAAAGGAATTGGCGGGGGAGCACCGCAACGGGAGGAATGTGCGGTTTAATTGGATTCAACGCCGGAAAACTCACCGGGAACGACCTGTGGATGAGAGTCAACCTGACGAGTTTACTCGATAGCAGGAGAGGTGGTGCATGGCCGTCGTCAGCTCGTACCGTAGGGCGTTCACTTAAGTGTGATAACGAGCGAGACCCACATCTCTAATTGCTAATGTATATGCGAATATACATGCACTTTAGAGAGACCGCCATCGCTAAGATGGAGGAAGGAGCGGTCGACGGCAGGTCAGTACGCCCCGAATTTCCCGGGCTACACGCGCATTACAAAGAACGGGACAATGCGTTGCAACCTCGAAAGGGGAAGCTAATCGCGAAACCCGTCCATAGTTAGGATTGAGGGCTGTAACTCGCCCTCATGAATCTGGATTCCGTAGTAATCGCGGGTCAACAACCCGCGGTGAACATGCCCCTGCTCCTTGCACACACCGCCCGTCAAACCATCCGAGTTGGTGTTGGATGAGGCTTAATTCGAGAGGGTTAAGTCAAATCTGATGTCGGTGAGGAGGGTTAAGTCGTAACAAGGTATCCGTAGGGGAACCTGCGGATGGATCACCTCCATGAAAAGGCAGCTTTGCCTTACACTACTTTTTTTATTTTTTAATTTTTGTTATGCTTTAATGTTTTTATAAAGAATTTTAATACAATTTAGAAAAGATTTTATTTTATGTTTGTCTTATCAATATGATGGATAAAACTACCCAGGACAAAAAGACCGTTGAGGACAGGCTAATCGAGCAGCAGGAGAAAATAGAGAGAAGATTTCAGGGAATAGGCAAGGGAAAATATTCAAGGATTTTAAAAATGGCCAAAAAACCAACAGGTGAGGAATACACTAAAATATCCCTTATAGCAGGTGTTGGAATTATTCTTTTAGGATTAATAGGTTTTATTATATATTATATAATGCAGATAGTGTTTTAGGTGAGTTTTAATGGAACAGGAATTTGAATGGCTGGAATCAAATATTGGTGATGAAATAAATGCGGGATGCAATAAGAAAATTAAGAAGAGGGAGGAAAAGGATACTGATAGCAGTTTAATACCATTAAATTTAACTGTTAAAAACATTCAGAATGTAAAAAGAAAGTTTAATGTAAATATAAAATGCAGCTTCAATCAGAAAGATCCATTAATAGAATGGAAGATTAAATTAAAAAATGATTATAATTTGTCCCCAAAGGATAATAAAGAAATAAATGAGGATTTTGATATAGAGGGAAATAAAAGCCGCGACCTGAATTTAGAGATAGATACCCCAAGAGGGGGGTATATGAATGACTCACTCACAGTAAATCTAACAATAAATTCAGAGGATGGCATAAATAAGTATAATAAAATATTTAAGGTAATTTTAAGACCGGTAATAATAATAGCAAAATGTACAATAGGCAAGGAACTTGATATTGCCATAGACCTTTCAAATCATGGGGAGAAGGACAGGGACGATAGAAAAAAGAGCAACCCAAATGCTGAAAATGAAATAATGGCAATAATGTCTCCATATGAAATAAAGGGATACTTCTTTATCGAAACCATGCATGTGGACCGCGTTGAGCTTCTGGCAAGGCAGATAAGGGGATTTAAGGGTCTGGTTTCCGGTGAAATAGATATATCAGAGATAGAAAAATACCTTACACCAAAGCCAGCGGTTACGGGCCTTGAAATGGGGGCCCTTGTGGAGATTGTTGAGGGGCCATTCAAGGGCGAAAGGGCAAAGATAACATCAATAGATGCCGCCAGGGAGGAGGTAACAGTCCAGTTAATAGAATCCATGGTACCAATACCGGTAACGGTAAAGGCTGAGGCCATTAGAAATCTTGATAAGGCATGAAAATTAAAAGTAATTCAGCAGATAGTGAAAGAAAATTTATTGATAATATAAAAAAATTTTTTGAAGACCCACTTGTTATACTTCCTGAATGCACCGATAGCTGCATGTTCTGCCCGGTAAAATCTTATAAAAAAAAGATTGAGGCCATGATGCAGAACAAAAATTTTGGAAAATATTTTAATTCCGCAGACCAGCTGCTCAGTGCCATATCAGAATCCTATAAAATACTGGAAAATGAGAGGGTTCCATTAACCGGAATAATAAAAACGAATTATGGGTCTGTATCATTCTGCAAAAGGGGAAATTCCGATGAGTATATATTATCAGGGGTTCAAAATTACAACAATACTGTTTACAGGCTGCTTGCATTTAAAAATGTTATAAAAAACAAAAAATTAAACATTTATTCCTCCTCCAATTTTTTTCAGGCAACATGTAAAAACATGATTAATATAGAAACCCTTAAGGATATATTAAATGATGAAAAACTTCAATATAAAATAGAAAATGGTGATGTTATATTTGGGACCTCCGGAAATAAAATGGAGTTTAATTTGTTTAACATAAAAATTATTATTTATGAGGATTTTCAGCAGAACATACCATATTTATTATTTAAACACATTGCAATGTACGATTACAATCTTGATATTAAAACTGATTTTCTTGAATTCATCGATGATGATAAAGGTACAGTTTTTGAGTATATAAATAATAACATAGATGGCAGAACGTTCTTTTCAAAAATAAAAAAATTCAAGATTAATTATGTAAAAAATAATGCACTCTTTGTAATAGATAATAAAAATTATGGTGTTGAGGATTTTGTAAAAATATTAAATTTTGACCCAAAAATTTCAGATTTTATCAAGGATAAATTAAGGGAATCAAAAACAGGATTTTATCTGGAAAACGCTAACCAGAGGAAAATATTTGAATTTCTATTTCCCCGATATAAAAATGAAATAATTAAACTGATGTATGGTTTAAATGATGATGAAATAAAAAAACTAAAAGGTGGTCCACTTGAGATAATGAATATGGCTGCAGATATTAAAAACAGGAAAAATGTGGCAAATAAAATAGTAAAGCCCTGGTCTGAAAATTCTGGATTTTTAATAGGGCTGATTACAGAATATTTTAGCCACGGTGAGGAGGCGGGGATAGTGTATGGCCAGAGGGGATCAGTGGATAGCCCAATAAAAAAGGGGATATACTCTGCATTTCTTTCTGTTCTTGGAAAGAATGAGGGGTGGCGTTTCTCTGACAGTGAGGAAAAACTTGGAGAGCTAATATACCCATATATGAAGAACATAATAAATGGCACTGAGATTAACAAAGAGTTAAATAAATTAAAAGCCATAATTGATTAATTATGTCTAAACATGTAATATCAAAAAAAGATTATAAAGAATTAAGGGACAAGATGGCAGCAAAGGGCATGGACATATCAGGACTTGAAAATATTGAGGTTGAGGAAAAAAAGAAGGATAAAATATATTATTATATGGGCAGACCTGTGATAGTCAATGATATGCCAACAATATACCTTATTAATTACATTAAGCCAAAGGACAGGGTGGTGGTTATAGATTCAGGGGCAGAACCCCATATAAATAATGGTTCAAACCTATTCGCACCCGGCATTATAGATATGGATATTAATATTAAAAAAGGGGATACAGTTTATATAAAAAGCAGTAAGGGTTATTATATTGCACTGGGAATTGCAATGGATGATGGTGAAAATATAATGAGGAATAAAAAGGGAGAGGCTGTTAAAATAATACATTATATGAATGATCAGATCATGAAATTATTTTAAAAAAATACAAAAATATTATTAATTTATTAATTATATATAATCATGGAATTATTAAATGTTGGCGATACTGCACCGGATTTTGAGGCCACAGATCAGGATGGGAACAGGGTAAAATTGAGCGATTTTGCCGATAAGACGGTGGTTCTTTATTTTTATCCAAAGGATAACACCCCAGGATGCACCGTGGAGGCAAAGAATTTCAGAGATAATATAGACCTTTTTAATGAAAATGGCGTGACGGTTCTTGGTGTCAGCGTCGATTCACCAGAATCGCATAAAAGGTTTCAGGAAAAGCAAGGATTAAATTTTACACTTGTTTCAGATAAGGAAAAGAAAATAGTTAAGGATTACGGAGTTCTTGGGCTGTCAACCGCAAAGCGTGTGACCTATATAATAAATAAGGGAAAAATAGTATATGTATTTCCAAAGGTTACACCAAAGGACCATGCAAAAGAGGTTTATGATAAACTCAAAGAATTGAATCTAATATAATTTTTATATTTGTTATATTTAATCGGAAATAAAATTATTTTTTATATCAGCATCCATTATTGTTACCCCAATGGAGGAAATCAGCCATATTATTGATATAAGCAGTAAAAATGAGTTAAACCTTATAAGAGAGTAAATTAAAATTGCAAGTGGTATAATATATTTTATTAATAACCAAAAAAAATTATTTAAATTCATATTAATTCATTTATATATTTATCCAAACAGAGAGCTTAGTCCAGCCATTGCATCTGATTCTGCTTCCTCTTTCTTTTCTTCCTTCTTTTTCTCCTCTTTCTTCTCTTCCTTCTTCTCAGATGCTGCCGGTGCAGGTGCTGCTGCGGCTACTGGAGCTGCTGCTGCATTTTTAAGAACCTCATCTATATTCACATTTTTCATGCTTTCAAGAAGAGATTTTAATCTTGCCTCATCAGCAGTAACTCCTGCGCCTTCGAGTACCTTCTTCAAGTTCTCCTCATCTATTTCTTTTCCAGCTGTGTGGAGTAACAATGCTCCATATATATATTCCATTCAAACTACCTCCTTATCCAAATAAAGCTCCGAGTCCTGAAGCTGCATCATCTTCAGATTTTTCCTCCTTGCTTTCTTCTTTCTTTTCTTCCTTTTTATCCTCTATGTTTTCATTATTTAAATCTTTATTTGTTAACGCATTAATTGCGCCAGCATTTATTGCAGCCTTCCTTATAAAGATTTCAATGTTCTTTTCGTCCACAAAGTTTGTGGTTAATGCAAGTTCCTGTGCCTCCAGATATGCCTTTGAAATAAATTCTTTAACAGTTTCCGGTACGAGATATTTAATTTCCATTGCAATATTTTTTGCACCGAAGAATGCCTTTGAAAGATCTGCCATTATGCTCTCAACGGTAATTGATAGCACATCCCTTGTGAATATAATGCCATCCTCATATGCAGAGAGAAGGTCAAGTCCAACTGTAACAGGGAGTATTTCAAGTTTTTCAAGTATCTGTGCCTTATCCTTTGTTATGACCTCTCCCTTCTTTACGAGTTTTACCTCACTTTTTATTACAATCTTACCCTTTTCAATACCTGCTGGTATACCTGCCTTCTGAAATACAGTTATCATTGGGCCTGGTGGAAAATTTGTTTCCTTTGGCTCTATTATTATATCATCCTCTGCTATTTCACCGCCTCTGGCTGCTGCCTTTGTTCTTTTTGATTCTAGTATGTCATATATTGATTTTGGTGTTTCCTTTGTTGTTAAAAGTGCAACCTGTCCGTTGGCAAATTCTGCCATGTTCCCTATGCTTTTTTTATTGCTATTTTTAAAGGCCCTCTGCAGGAGCCTTGCACGCATGACCTTAATATGTGCATCTGACCTCAGATCGTTTCTGATCTTCTGGAATTCCTTGTTTCTTAAGCCCTTTATGCTAACAACAGCTGCAACCGGGCTGTTGTTTATTTCGTTGGTAATCGAATCTACCAATTCAACCTTCCATTTTGCTGGCTCGCTCATTCTATATCACCCAAATCTATGTTTACAGCCTTGCCCATGGTAGATTTTATGTACACAGACGCAAGATTGCTTTTTCCCTTCTCAAGATGTGATATAACCCTTTTAACAACTGCATTCAAATTCTGGGAAATCACATCGTCTGGCATATCCTTAACGCCTATGGGAACATGGAAAGTCCTTTTGTCCCTGCTGCGCGCCCTTACACTTTTTTTAAGATTTTCTATCAACTGTGTTGGGTCCTGGCCTGGAGGCACGGGTTTTGGCATCTTACCCCTGGGTCCCAGTATTATACCAAGACTTTTACCAATAGACCCCATCATTGTAGATTCAGCCACAAAGAAGTCTATTTTATTTACAAGCTTTTTAAATGCCTTTTTATCGTCTATAAAATTATTTAAATCCTCAAGACTGTATTTATAATCGGCATTTTGTGCCTTTAGCCTCATTTCATCACTGGCTATGAGCGCAACCTTAATATCCTTGCCACGACCCCCGGGAAGTATTATTTCCTCATTGATTCTGTTTTTGGGGTCCGACATATCAACATCCTTTAGATTAAAGGCAAGCTCAAGGCTTTCCTTAAATTTTCTTTCCTTTCCCTGTTTTGCTTCCTGTATGCTTTTAATTACTCCACCGGCCATTATTATTCACCTATTTCTATTTCGCCGTTCTTTATTTTTTTCTGTATCTCTTTTGGGCTCTGCCCCTCCACTGTTATTCCAAGGGAAACAGCAGTTCCCAAAACCTCCAGAACAGCTCCTTTCATATTGTATGAAAGTAATGATGGTTTCTTGGCCTTTGCAACATTTTTTATCTGTTCAAGTGTCGCATTGCCAGCTATTTTTTCCTTTACATTTCCTGATCCCTTTTCTATTCCGACCTCCTTCTTTAGGAGGGCGGATGTTGGGGGCACACCCACTATTATCTCATATTTTTTTGTGGTGGGGTCTATAACATTTACGGTTACAGGCACCTGCATCCCCGCGAAGGATTTTGTCTTCTCGTTTATATCCTTAACAACCTGTCCGAGATTGAGCCCAAGAGGTCCAAGGGCCGGACCAAGAGGCGGGCCAGTTGTGGCTTTACCTCCCTCAACCATTGTTTTAACAGCAACCATATGTTACACCTTTTGATTATACCATATTATAAACATATTTTTAATATTTTTCTTTTTTAAAATGTTTAACAATTATAAAAATTACATAATAGTTTTTGAAAATTTATGCTCCTATAAAAAATAACTTATATTTATATATTATACAATACAGATGAATGTAAATATAGTTGATGGGCGAAAAGAAAAAATTTTTGACGGTTCAACAAAAGTTCTGATAGATATTTTTAGATCTACAACGACAATTCCATTAATTTTATACCGTGGTGCAAAATATGTAATTCCGGTAAGAACCATAACAGAGACAAGAAAATTAAAAAATAAGAATCAGGATTATATTACCAGTGGGGAAAGATTTGGATTAAAAATACCCGGGTTTAATTTTGAAAATTCACCATACTCCATTATGAATGCTGACCTTTCTGGAAAAATAGTCTTATTTACATCAACAAACGGTATTAAGGTGCTATTCAAGCTTATCAAATATCCTGGAGATATATATATTTCTTCATTTATAAATTTAACGGCAACCTATAATGCCATTAAAGATAATGAAAATATTTCCCTTGTGGTATCTAACAGACCGGATGGTAAATCTGATGAGGATTATATTTATGCAGAAATGCTTAAAAGCAGGCTTGAGGGAAATGAGGTAAATATTGATGATTATATAAATAAAATTATAAACAGTCATGGAGCAAAAAGATTAAAGATTATGGGTGCGGGTCATGATATAGACTATTCAATAAAGGTTGATATGTATAATTATCCTGTTATATACAGGGATGGCAAAATAATTACAAAAAACTAAATCTCAATCACACTTGATTCAATGAATTTTTTATGCCTTTCGCTGGCAAGTATTTCAAGAAGTTTCCTTGCCCAAAATAACTTTTTTTTCTTAAATGCTATGGAATTTTCGTCATAGTATGGCTTTATGGTAACCTCTTTGAAACAGAATCCAATCAATATTATACTGGAAGCATTAAGATACTTTGCAAGAAATGCTGACCTGTCCCCATCAGTAAATCCAAAATAATTTTTTATGTTTTTTATGGGTATGTTCTGTGTGGTTCCCATTGCCCTTGGGAATTTCGATGAATACTTGAGTATTTTATTAATATTATCCCCATGAGCATGTATTATTAAATCAGTACCATTTTTATAATAATTATGAATTAAATTAATGTCACCATCCAGGTCTGTAACAATTATATCGGGCTTAATTGATGCATATTCATGGAATCTTGTTACTGCTGAATCGGCAACAATAACCACACCGCCAGATATTGAATTTAATCCATCAGGCATGTTTTTTCCATTTCCTACTATAAAGAAATTTTTACCATGGTATTTTTTTAAAAAATTTTCATTGCTGTTAATATAATTTGAAAGAATAAATGATGATATTAAATCTTCATTGCGGTTTATCCCCAATGAGTCTGTTATATCCTCATATATTTTTAACCATTGTATTAAATTCATTTTACACCAAATAATGATTTTTGCTTTGATTTTATTGTTGAACGGTACTTATGTATTACTGCTGTGACGAGGGCCATAATAATCCCGGCTATCAGATAGACAAAGTAGATCATAAAAGATGAAAATTTTATAAAGCCCACAACATATCTTATATAATTTATCATTCCGTAGGTAATTAACTCTAGGGCTATTGAAAATGATACGCCGTACCATATTTTTGAGAGCCTTCCAGCCTTGCTAATAAATGATATATCAAAGGCCTCAAATAATGATCTTGATAGGTAAGACCCGTAAACCCACCATGAAATTATTGCCAGAAAAACCAGAATTTTATTTAACAATGGTACTGTTTTAAGTGTCTGCTCATATGTATATGCAATGCCTATAATTATTATAAAGAAGGACACCACATATGATAGCATGGATATCTTTGTTTCTTCTGAATATTCCTTTAAAGCGCTTAATACTGTTACAATTTTTGGCCTTATATCCGCATCCTTTAAAATAAAATAGGAACCTATAACTATTGTAACAAGCATAATTGCACCGCTTGATGGTATAATAACATATGACCTGCTTATTATCATGGAATATACAGTAAATATTAGCAGTGCAATACCATAGCTGAGTAAAAGCAGACCAACAGGCACGGTGAACTTCCTTGAAACTTTTTTATCCTTAAAGGCTTTAACAATATAATAATATGTGGATTCAATATTTTCATTATGCCTTACTATAATATGCTTAACATACCTTATCTTAATTCGTGATGCTATTATTGGTGTTATATAATCATCCTCGGCACCGTCAGAAATGAGGATTAAATCATCATAATGTTCCATGTTTAATACCTCATCAAGCTGAAGGCTCAGAATCTCATCTGATTTTTCCCCAACGTCACTATCACCGGTGATTAGTGCTATTTCCACATTTTCTCCCTTATCCTTTAATTCCTGGTAATGTTTTAGTGCACCAAAAAGTGCGTTTGAATCAGAATCTTCGGGGTCCTTTGTTATCAGGGCAGTGGCTGCCCTGTAACAGTTATTATATCCAATAATCGGTCCGGTAATACCGGCCTTCATACCGTAATCGTTATCCCGGTCGATGTTTAAAATTAATGTCTTCATAGGTGCATATTAATAAAGAGATAAAACTATTTAAATATTTATTTATAAAAATAAAATACAAAAATTTATTTTGTTATAAAATACCCGGCACTTTTTTGCCTTGCAACCCTTTTTACATATTTTTTATCCATTAATTCCTGCAATGATGCAGTTATCATTGATTTGCCCAGACCTGCAGCCTTCATAATATCGTCTGCTGTCTTTAATTTGCTTTCTGAAACCGCGCCAATTTTTTTCATGGCATCATAAACTTTCTGTGCATTAGGTGATAGATCATCCATGATTATCAGGGGGATATATTTAAGGTAAATATATAAACATTATTATAAAGCAATATTATTTTATTTTTAAATAAAAAATCTATAATACAATAATAATATTATGAACCATGATAAATTTCCTTATGATTGCCTCAGGAAGCAGGGGCAATTCAACATTAATATGGGATGAGGATGATTTAATAATAATTGATGCGGGTATTAGCCTGAGAAAATTCAGGACCAAAACTGCATCATTTAATTTTGATGATCTGGAAAAATCTATATTTATCAGCCATGAGCATTCCGACCATGCCTCAGGGGCCAAAACCATTTCTAAAAATATAGGTGCAGATATATATTCCAGGCCTGGAACACTTGAAAGATTGAATATATCCGGCTTTAAAATAAATGATGAAACTGCAATTGGAAATTTTTCAGTAATACCTGTAAGTGTAAGCCATGATGCCATTGACCCTGTGGTTTATATAATTAAAAATAGAAACATTAAAATGGCTGTTGTATCTGACCTTGGCAGGGTTTCAGATGATTTATTATACTGCATAAAAAATTCTGATATACTTGCCCTTGAATCAAATTATGATTACAATATGTTAATCAACGGTAAGTATTCGGAGCCATTAAAAAGAAGAATTTTAAGTGAGTACGGCCATTTATCCAATGAACAGAGTGCCGATGCCCTGTTCGAATCAGCCTCAGAAAATACACATATAATACTTACACATCTTAGTGAGAATAATAATACACCAGATATAGCCCTATCATATGCCAAGTCATATCTAGGCAACCGTGGAAAAAAATATAGAACAATAGAGTGTGCATCTCAGGAAAATGGTAGCTCTATTTATACATTTTAATACTAAAATTTTTGTAGTAAAACCTAATGTAGTCATATGCAAAACTATGAGTTGATAATAATTGGTGCCGGTCCTATTGGTCTTTACTCAACATTCCTGGCCGGCCTGAGGGATATAAAGAGCCTTACACTTGAAGCGCTTGATTACAGTGGCGGACAGATACCAGAGCTTTACCCAGAGAAAACAGTTTATGATGTTCAGGGAATACCAAGAATAAACGCAATGGAATTAAGGGATAAGATGGAGGAACAGGCAAGAATGTTTGGCAATGAGATTTTATTTAATTCCAAGGTTACAGATATAATAAAAACTGATAATGGGTTCAATGTGGAGGTTAATGGTGAAAAATTGTATTCATCACGTGCTGTATTAATATGTACCGGCATGGGAGATTTCACACCAAGGAAAATAGGGTGCCCGGGAGAGGATGATTATCTTAACAAAGGCTTAAGTTATACTGTTAAGGACATAGAAAAATTTAAGGATACCGTTGTTGGAGTGGTGGGAGGTGGTGATGCTGCCATTGATTATGCAAACGAACTTGCGGAGGTGGCTTCCAGGGTTTATGTAATACATCATAGTGAAAAATTCAGGGCTGCAGAGAAGACCCTTGAAAATGCAAGAAAAAACCAGAAAATTGAATTCATAATGAATACCAGCGTTTCAAAGATTTCGGGGAATTCCGTGCTTGAAAATGTTACACTGCATAATGTAAATGATAATACAGACAAAATATTAAAACTGGACAGGCTGGTCATAGCGATAGGCCATGTGGGCAAGGCAAACCTATTTAAATCAATAAATCTTGAGACAAGCCCAAATAAAAGAAACATTATGGTGAATAATAGATTTGAAACAAATATTCCAGGAATATATGCTGTTGGTGACGTTGCCTCCATAGCCGGGGAGCCAATACACCCATTGATTGCAGTTGAGGGCGGGGATGCATACATGGCCATTAATATAATAAAGAAGTATCTTAACCCTGAGGCATCAATCTTTGGTGGGCACAGCTCAAGCCTTAACTTATAAAAATTTAATTCAATGCATTATTTATTATATTTTATTTGTTTCAAAGTTATACAGATAACTTGATTTATAAATAAGGCATATACCATGATTGGTGTTTTTATGGATAAGGAGGAGGCATTTAAACAGTTAAAGCGGATGAATGCGAAAAAAATTTTATTACAGATTCCAGACGGCCTTAAACCACAGGCATTTGACATTTTTAATTATTTTGCTTCAGATTTTAATGTAATAGTAAGCTCATCATCATTTTACGGTGCATGTGATATTGGGAATAGGGAGATTTATGAAGGTGTTGACTGCATTGTTCAGCTAGGCCACACAGAGATACCAAATATAAATTATCCACTGCCTGTTATTTTCATAGAATATTATTACAATACCATTGAAATAGATGATTCCACCTTTGATGTTCTTAAATCTGATGGCATAAATAAAATTGGTCTTTTATCATCTGTTCAGTACTACAATGAAATGCTTTATATAAAGGATAGATTGGAAAGAAACGGATTCAGTGTTTACGTTGGGAAAAACGATGGGAGGCTAAAATATCCTGGGCAGGTTCTTGGATGCAATTTTAGCACTGCACATTCTGTATCTCTATATGTTGATGCATTTCTCCTAATAAGCACCGGACTTTTCCATGGCATAGGTGTGCAGTTATCTTCAGATGACAGGGATGTTTATATCCTTGATTTAAATGATAAAAAGATACATAATATAAGGCATGATACTGATATTTTTCTTAAAAAACGTTATGCAAGAATGGAAAGGGCATTGAATGCCAAGAGATTCTGTGTTGTTGTCGATACCAAGATTGGACAGTACAGAATGAAAATTGCAAATGAAATTTATGAAAAATTAAAGGCGCTTAATAAAAATGTTATAATGACAAGCGCAGATAATATTAATCCTGCCGATTTTGAAAATTTCATGTGTGATGCCATTATTTTCACAGGATGCCCAAGGGTGCCAATAGACGATGAGGAAAAGTTTAAAATGCCTGTGCTTACGCCCACTGAATTTGATTTAATTTTTGGATTTAAAAAAAGTAAAAGGTATGTGATGGACGAAATAGTCTCTGTGGATAAACAGGAGGAAAATAAAAATACTGAAACTAAAGGCATTAATGCATAATAATCTATTCTGCATCTCCAATAAGATAGTTATTTCCAAATGAAACTATTTTGCATTTTACGTTTTCATACTTTCTGTAGCTTCCACTTAGCACCACAGGACGGTAGTTTAGATCCCTGCCTATGGATGTGCCATTTTTCCCTGTCTCGGTTATAAGGACATTCTCCTCACGGCCAATGAATCTTTCAAATTTTTTTGATATTATGTCCTCATGGAGCTTTATTAACTGGTTTGACCATGATTTAAGTGTATTTGAATTTAATGGCTGCTTATCAAAATCTTTTGTGTATGGTCTTGGGGAGAACCTTGTAACGTTTATTATATCAGGTTTAAGATCCTGTATGAATTTATATGTTCTTTCAAAGCTTTCTTCAGAATCCTTATAATATCCAAGTATTATATCTGTTGATAACACCATATCCGGAAAAGATTTTTTAAATTCGTTGAAAACCCTGGAGGCCTCCTCAATGGTATACTCACGGTTCATGGCTGAAAGAACATTATTGTCAGCACTCTGAACTGGCAGGTGAAGGAATTTAAATACCTTATCATTTTGATATGATTTTATTAATTTTTCAAGTATGTCATGTGTGTTTCTTGGCTCCATCATTCCCACACGCAGTTTAAATTTACGGTTTATGGAAACTATACTGTTTATAAGGTCGGCAAGATCAATGCCAAGATCCTTCCCATATGCCGCGGTATCAAGAGATGATATTCTTATTTCCTGTATACCGCGATCCAGTTCCATTTCTATTTGGCGTACAATCTTTTCTGGAGGTCTTGATAGCAATTTTCCACGGGCTATATGAGAAATACAGAAATTACAGCTTCCTGTACACCCCTGGTTTATTGGTATACCATCATAAACCCCGGAATTTATTACAATATCATCCAGAGACCCACGGTAGAAATCCCTGAACTCATGGGGTTTAATGACCTCAATATTCTCTCCCTCAAGAGTGTTTCCGTTAACTGTGCTAAGGCATCCAAGAACCTTCACTCTTTTGGATTTTGAGGATAGATCGGCTATTCTCCTGATCATCTTATCCTCTGTGTGCTTTATTACAACACAGGTGCCTATTATGCTAAGATCAGCCTTATTCGGATCAGAAACCAGTGTGTTATTTTTATCCATAAGCAGCTTATTTAAATATAATGATGATTCGGATTTTTCAAGAGTGCATCCATATGATTCAAAATATATTTTCATAATGGTCATATATGGCAAATTAATTAATAATGATTTTTATGAATTTACATTAACAAATAAAAATTTTTTTCTACTATATAAAGCAATATGGTGATATATTAGTATAGTTTAACATTATTTTTCGATAATAAAAAGTAAAATTAGTTCATAAAAAAATAAAAAAAGTTATATATCGAATTAAAATACAAAAATATGACAGAAGAAAAAAATATAGATAAAAATGACGGTAAAAATTATGAGTGTGATTTATCCATAAGATGGAGCAAAATTGACGCATCAATACTGCCTTTTGACGAGCTGGATAAGGAAATTATGTGTTTTTTGAGATATAATGCAAGAATGTCAAATGCTGAAATAGCCAAAATGCTTAATACCAGTGAGGCTACTGTAAGACGCAGGATTAATGAGCTTGTAAGAAAAAAAATTATTACCGGTTTCTCTGCACTTGTTGACCTGCATTCCATAGAAAATAGCATAAAGGTATGTATAAGAATAGATACAGAGGCAGAAAAACTTGATGAAATTGCAGAGGATATAGCAAATGAACCTGATGTGCTTTCCCTTTACAGAAGGAGGGGGCAGAATCAGCTGCTTCTTCAGGGATTATTTTTGAATCTTGAGGCAATACAGGAGTTTGAGGATAAGCTTGCAACAAAACCGGGAGTTATAAAATACGATACAATGATAGTTTCAAAGGCATTTAAAAAAGACCCATGGGTTGGTATATAAAAATTATTTCAGAAAGCTAAATATTTCATTGTATTTTTTTTCGTCTATTTTTCCTGTTTTAAGTGCAAGTTCTTTAATGCTTTTTCCTGTTTCAAGGGCCTCCTCAACTATTTTTGCCACTGTATCATAGCCAAGATAGGGGTTTAAAAGTGCCGCTGAACCAAAGCTTCTTTCCATGTTTTCCCTGATTTTATTTAAATCGGGTTTAATTCCTGATATTGCCTTTTCATCAAGCATTTTAATTCCATTTGAGAGCCTGTCTATGGACTTTGATATTTCGTAATCCATATGTGGCATCATTACATTTAATTCAAGCTGTCCCGCCTTAACGGAATAATTAACCGCCATCTGTGATCCAAGTATGGAATTGCATATCATATTCATGGCCTCGGCTATTGATGGATTAATTTTCCCGGGCATTATGGATGATCCCTGCTGAACAGCCGGCAGAACTATTTCATGTATGCCCGATCCTGGGCCGGAATAAAGGAGCCTCAGATCATCGGCTATTTTGCTTATATCAAGGGATATGTTAGCGAGTGCATTCATAACCCTTGAAAAATCGGTCATAAATTGCATTATGCCCATGGTATTAGGGCTTTCCCTGAAATTAAAGCCAGTTTCCGTGGAAAGCGCCTCAACAGCATATTTTTTATAATTTTCCGGTGTATTTGCACCATTGCCCACTGCAGTACCACCTATATTTAATTCAAGGATGTACTCAAGTGCGTTTTTATATTCACCAAGGCTCTTTGATAATCCATAGTAATATGCATTGAATTCATCACCCAGGGTTACCCTGACCGCATCCTGAAGATGTGTCCTCCCGGTTTTATATATATCCTTAAATTCAATGGCCTTGGATTTTAATGATTCCAAAAGATGCTCAGCATTTTCGATGAATTTCTGTGATTTAATCATTATATTAACACGCATCATTGTTGGATACACATCATTTGTTGACTGGCTCATATTTATAATGTCGTTTGGATGCACGTATTTGTATTCGCCTTTTTTATGGCCCATTGATTCCAGCACGATATTTGCTATTACCTCATTTGTGTTCATGTTAAATGATGTGCCAGCACCGGCCTGAAACACATCAACAACAAACTGGTCCCTAAATTCTCCGTTGATTAATCTATCACATGCCCTGGATATTTCCCTGTACAGGTCCTCCCCCAATTTGCCTGATTTATAATTGGCATATGCCGCAGCCTTTTTAACAAGTGCCATGGATTTTATATGATCAGAATCAGCAGTTATTCCTGAGATTTGAAAATTATTTTTGGCCCTGTATGTATTTACACCATAATAAACATTATCCTCTATGGATACATCGCCGATAACATCATGTTCTGTTCTCATAATCAATTATTATTAATTTGTATAAAAAACTTTTAATTGAAATAAAAAACAAACAATAAAATTAAATAAAATAAAGCATAAAGTGGTGTATGAACATAACAGTTTCCGATGATAATAAACTGAATGTACCAAATCATACCACAGTTGGATACATTGAGGGTGATGGCATCGGGCCTGAAATTACAGCATCAATGATTAAGGTCGTGAACAGTGCTGTTGAACTAGCCTATTCAGGAGAAAAATCAATAGAATGGCATAAGATAATAATTGGCAGGGAGGCATATGAGAGGTATGGTAGATACATACCTGATATTTCACTTGAGGAAATTAAAAAGATAAGGGTAATAATGAAGTCCACACTTAATTTCCTTCCGGACAGAAGCAACATAAATGTACTTTTAAGGCAAAAACTTGGATTATATGCCAATGTCAGGGTAATAAGATATTTACCGGGCATATCGGTTATGATAAAAAATTTTGAAAGGCTGTATATTACAGTAATCAGGGATTCGGTGAACAATGAAATCACTTTTAATTATTCCTCTGAAAAAACAAGGGACTTAATTAATTTTATGTCAGAAAATTATGATATAAATATAAGCCAGGATTCAGCCCTGATGATAATCAGCCAGAGCAGATTCAGGGCAAAAAAAATGGCAAAACTTGCAGCCGAGTATTATAATTATAATAGAAAGAACAGAATAACAATTGTATATAGCAGGATAAACCCAGAGTTTCCTGAGTGGTGCCGGGAGGAAATATTAAAATTAAACCCAAGTCCGGATGTTGAAATTATGGAATTAACTGAATTTATCGGCCAGATAATTGATCATCCGGAAAATTTTGATATGGTTTTACTTGATAATTATTCAAACAGGATTATATTATCATTTTTGGTTAATTCGGTTAATATAGAATATGGTGGAAGTTTTGGTGATGGTATTGCTTTTTTCGAGGCAATACAGGGATCTGCACCACAGGATGCGGGGTATGATGTGGCTGACCCAATCTCATTTATAATGTCTGGATCAATGATGCTTAAGTACCTTGGATGGGAAAAATCATCTGAGATAATTGAAAATGCGGTTCACCAGACCTTTATTGAGAATAAGCTCCCCAAGGACCTTGCAGATCGTGAGCATATTGAGCCTGTAAAATGTTCTGAATTTGCTGATGAAATAATAAAAAGAATGAAAATGTAAATCTTTTATGAACTGCATGCACATTTATTATAACAAGTGTGGATGTATTATTAGAATAGAATAATATTATCCATGTTCCTGGTGTTAGGGCCCTAAATGTAATATTTATTGAGTGGTCCGGCGGAAGCATAATACCGTTGCCAAATATGTTTGATGACGCTGTTATATTTTCCCATATATGAGAGTTTGTCAGCTTGAATATATCCATACCGTTGGATATCGATACCGCCTGTAAATTCATTGTATAATTTAGATTGTTTGATATTTTAAGTGTTATATTGCTTCCAACCATTGCACCAATCACTACTGTTCCGGAACTTGTATTACTGTAATTTCCTGATACCATTGTTGGCGTGGATTTAATATAATATACCTTAAGCGTGCCATTGTAAGTCTGCATACCGGTATATATCAACATTTTATAGTCTTTATAACCGCTCAGGTTTGTATTATACGTCATAATGCTTATATTATAAGTTCCTGAACCACCAGGATTTATATACATGGGACCATTGTTAACCACCATGCTCAGGTTATCTATATAGAACTGTGGGGTTATTCTCCCAGCACCGTGGTTTACAATGCTCACCTTAAGCGTTGCATTTTCATGCCAGTTTTTATTGACAATTACATATGATGGCATATTTACAGTTATTCCGCCATTATGATTGACCTGAATCCCTGCAGGAACCATGGTAAATATGAGTATGGAAGTAACAATGGTGGCTGCGGTAATCATTGCCTTTTTTGGAATTTTTATCAAATTATTTAACGGTGCCGGCCCTCTAATTCCTATTATAACGGAGATAATTAAAAGTATAAGTATAAACGGAAATATAAAACTTAAAGTTAGAAGTATAATAATTGAAACAATGGATAAATATATCTGGTTTTTTCCTGAAATTGCCGAGGATACAAGACCACCATCAAGAAATCCTAATGGAAGTGCATTTAGGGCAGTGCTTATTAATCCTGAATAGCCTGCAAATTCCATTGGAGGCTTTAAGCTTGCAGCAGGGATTATTTTGTTTAAAAAAAATGTTGACATTAATGGTAAATCCAATCTATTTACGGGCATGTAATCAATGTTATGATATATTAATACTGAAGGCTCATAAAAAAAGCCCAGAATTATAATTATTATTGATGAGATAAAACCAAAGAGTATTGATAAAAATCCTGAAAAAAGCATGGATTTTCCGGTTTTATACTGATCCCTTGATGTATTAATAAAACCCAGTGTGCCTATACCAAGGGATGGGACCATAATTGGAAAGGAATAATGCATGCCGCTTCTTTTAAATGCAATATATCTGCCAAACTCCCGGAACAAAATAATAATCATTAATGGGACTGCAAAAAAAATATACCTCCCAGCAGGCTTTTAACAGGAGTTCCACCAGAGTATGATAAATCATATATAAATCCACTGTAAATTATTGTGGAAATTGTTATTATACCCATAATGATCTTAATAATGGAATGCCCACCATGTTTGCTATATTTTATAACTATTAATTTGCAGCCATCATAATAATCAGTAAATGCTGTGTATCCAATTAAATTAAGCTGATCTATATACTCTGAAAAATTCCTTTCATCGCCATTACAGTTTATATCGAATGTTATTGAATCTTCTGATATCTCATATTTCTTAAAATCAAAATAAAATTTTGTTAAATTTATAATTTTATCTGGATTGTCCATACTTTTATACTTACCAAAATCACCTTAATTAACTTTTCACTTTTTTAATAGAATCCAATAGTATATCTGTATTTTTAATGTTGTTTACATTCATTATACATATACCATGTGATTTTGTTACCCTGTCCGGCTCGATACCATTATTCTTTATTAAGCTTATAAGGCTGTCTGTAATTGATGATGCCTGCCCGGATATTATATAAATAATAACCTCATTCTGGAGCCTGTTGATTACTATGGATTCCTGATTAAACTTTTGAAGTGCCGATATAAGCAGTTTTATATTCGTATAATTTTCAATGTTATACACATTAATGTTATTTATTTTTTCAGGGTTATTTATAATATTTTTTGTTATCTCCCTGGACTGATCATCGTAAGTTTTCCTTAAACTTATTAATTCCTCAATGTATTTCTTTGATTGATCGGCTATTTTATCCTCATCAACACGCATATATTCCTGTTCCGCCTTTATTATGTTGTATAATTTCTGTACGTATCTTAATGCAGCCGGACCTGCTGCAAATGTAACCCTTTGAATGCCCTCCTGAAGTGTTTCAGTTTTTATTATTTTAATAAAATGTATTTCTGATGTGTTATCTAAATGCGTGCCCCCACAACCCTCCGAATCTATATCCTGGATGGTTACAACCCTTATTGTTTTTGATACAGGTACCCCTCCCTCGAAGAGCCTGAAACCGTATTTATCCAATGCCGTATTCCATTTCTCGTTTGTAACCCTTATTGTTTTACCATCCTCTATGGCCCTAAAACATAAATCCTCTATATTTTTTATATCCTCCTCGGTGATTTTTTTATAATGTGTTATATCCAGCCTTGATTCATTAACATCCTTTTTTACCCCACTCTGCCATACATGGTCTCCAAAATATGACCTCATTACCCCAAGGAGCAGATGTGTTGCTGAATGATGTATCATAAGCTGATGTCTTCTATTATAATCAACAACACCCTTAATCCTAGAATGTTCGGGTATATCCGAATCAAGAAAATGAACTATTGAATCACCATATTTTTGCACATTTAAGACGTTTATACGTTTTCCGTTGTATATGAAATAACCAAGATCATAAGGCTGCCCACCGCCCTCTGGATAAAACGCCGTTTGGTTAAGTATAATTTTTTTATCACATGAATACAATACATTTGCGGTAAACTCAAGAATTTTTGTGTTGTCGTAGTACAATGGCCTTGTTTTTATATCTGGAAAGGTAAGCTGCTTTTTTGTTTCTTTACGGCCAATCTCCTTGTTTTTAATTATCAGTTCATGGAAATTATCCGGAATGATTAATGTTTTACCAGTAATTTGGTGGTAAATATCTGAAATTAGATCCTCATTTATTCCATAGGACTCATAAAGTCGGATAATGCTGTCCAGAGGTAAATCGTCATCCTTTATAAATTTTTTAACAATGTTGAATGATGATTGATTAACAGCATTATATTTTTCCCTCTCTATCTTTATTATATCGGAAATAAATTTTTCATCGAACCTTGGAATTATATTTTTAAACTCACCATACTGAAATTCAAGGAGTTTTTCAAGATCATATTTAAATCCAATATCATCAATAAATCTAAATGACCTCCTTATTAACGTTCTGGCCAGATAGCCAACCTTCACATTGGAGGGGATAACATAATCTGAAAACATAAGTAACAGCGTTTTGGTGTGATCTGCAAGTGAATAAACCTCTCTTAGAAACTTTAGCTGTTTAATGAAATCTTCATTATATTCCATTTTTTTGGATTCCATAAATTTTTTAACTTCATTCATAACCTTTTCTTCACTGTATGGGTCTATAACAGCTGAGATTTCTGAGATCTTTGCCATAATTTTATCATTAATTTTTTTAGCCTTAGAATTTTCTATTAAAAAATTAATTGTTTTATCATATATTGCATCATAGATTGTTGATGTTGCCGCGGATAGCCATACCAGACGTTCCAGCCCATATCCCGTATCAACAACCCTCAATGGCATGTGCGAATATTTTGTACCCTCTATTTCAACATCGCCGTTTGGGTCCTCCTTTAAGTCCATGAATACGAGGGTTGCAACCTCCAGTCCCCTAACAAAAACCTCAACAGCATTGCCAGCATTCCCCCCACCAAACCATGGTTTTTCCTTATACGTAATTAAATTTTTATCAACCTTAAGCCTTTCAGTTAAAAATCTAAATGAGTATCGTATTGTTTCATTCTTCCAGTATACAAATTTATCCTCATAGTTAAATGCATCATGGCACAGCATCTCAAATGTTGTCAAATGCCGCCCGGTTTTGCCAACCAGATCGAGGTCAAGCATCCTTATACTTGGCTGTGACATTACAATTGGATTACCCGGAGGTGGTACAAGCCCGGACGTAACCTGTGGCTGAAAATCATAAATTGATGCGTTTACAAGAAGCACATCATCGCGCCATCTGGGAACCACGGGATATGCTGGAATAAATTTATGCCTGAATTCACTGTCATTCTGAAAGAATTTTATAAACTCTTCACGCATCTCATCTATTGTATATTTCCTGTATACTGGTGAGTTGCCTATAAAGGAATAGCTTTCACATGCAGGGTCACCGCATGTCTTTTTCTCAGAATCAAGGGTCCAGAAATATGATGAACATGATATACACTGTTTCCTCATAAAACCTGTATCCCTAAAAAAATCTATATCAAATTCTTCCGGCATATAGTCCATAATGCATGGACATACATAAATATAATCTTATTAAATACATTATAATTAATACTTTAGGATAAATTTTATTTTTATATATAGTGAATGTTAAGATAAATTTTAAATAATATTTATATCATTATTATTAATTAATAAGCATGGAGTATGAATATAGGAGGCCAACCTGGGATGAATACTTTATGAGGATGGCCTATCTTGCCGCATCCAGATCTAACTGCACCAGAAGAAAGGTGGGTGCTGTTATCGTTAGGGATAACCAGGTTCTGGCCACAGGCTATAATGGACCACCAACACACACCGTTAACTGTGACGTTGTTGGATGCATACGTGATGAGATGGGTATACCATCAGGCGAAAGGCATGAACTGTGCAGGGGATTGCATGCTGAACAGAATGCAATTATAGAGGCTGCTGTAAATGGAGTAAGCATTAAGGGAGCCAAAATATATGTTACCACACATCCATGCGTTGTTTGCTCCAAGATGATAATGAATGCAGGATTAACAGAGATTATATATGCTGAAGGTTACCCTGATGACCTTGCAAAATTAATGCTTCTTGAAAGCAATATTAAGATAAGGGAGTTCAGGCTTCCTGATTCTGATATAGAGAATATCATAGGAACCTTCTACATACATAAGGATGGGGAGGATTAATTTTTAAGATTATTTTTTATAATAAGCACTAAAAAGATAATAAGCCGATATGGTGTCGCTCTGTTAATTGCATATAAATATGGAATTTGTTTGCAATGAAAAATGTATTGCTTTATAATGACTAAAAAAATCATGGTGCAATATAATAACATTTTAGTAGAAAACTTTATATACTATTTTTTAATATATAAGTTGACAACTAAAGGTTGTCAACTGAGGTGAGATATATGGTGGATAAAAAATATGATGACTGGGATGATATATTTGATGAGCTGTACGATGAATTTGGCTTTGACATGAGGAGGATAAATAACGAAATAGCCAAATTCTGGGAATCTGTAATGAAGGGTAACAGTAATGCCAAGGTTATGGGTCCATATGTATATGGCTTTACATATAAGATAGGCCCTGACGGCAAGCCAACATTCCAGGAATTTGGGAACGTACCAAGGAGGCTTGGATTCAATGAGAACATAAAAGAGGGTTTCAGGGAGCCATTAACAGATATCAATGAGGATAATAAAAATATATACATAACATATGAACTGCCCGGCGTTGATAAATCAGATATAAAATTAACTGTAAATGAGTATAATGTGGAATTAACTGTTGACACTGACAAAAGAAAATATTACAAAAACATAGAGTTCAACACACCAGTGGATGTAAACAGCGTTTCTGCAAAGTTCACAAATGGTGTCCTCGATGTCACAATATCAAAAACTGGCGGAAGGAATTCTGGAAAGACAGTGAAAATAGATTAAAACCATTAAATTATTCTTTTTAATTTTAGGGTGATTTCAATGGAGGATGATCTATGGACGTTACTTAACATACTGGAAAATAATACCAGAAGGGAATTGCTTAAAATGCTGGCAAATTATGATTCATATGCACTTGAGCTTAGCAAGGCCATGGGAATATCACAGCAGGCAATTAACAAGCAGCTTGATATACTGGAAAAAATAGGGCTTGTGTCTGCCAGCGGAATTATACCATCCTCCCTTGGTGCACCTAGAAAAATATATAAATCTCAGGGATTTTCAACGATAATTATAGATTATTCAAAAAATTTTATGGGAATCAAAAAACTGGATATAGAATATGAAAATAAAGTTGACCTGCCTGATTTAAACATCTCTCTTATAAAAAAATTAAACGATATAAATAATGCCATAAATGATATTGAGAAAAAACGTACCGAATTACTGGCAATAAAAGATAAAATTATTGAGAAATTAAAAACTGCGGCGGATAAATACGATGATTTCTGCAGAAAGGTAATAAGATCATTTCTTGAGAATCTTGATATATCCAGGACATCAAAGGAAACAGGTGTTCCGGAATACGTTGTGAATGAAATAATTACAAAATTTACCAGTGAATAAACTTTATATAATGTATAAAAATCAATTTCCATGAAGGTGTCGATAAAATTCGATAATGATATAGGGTTTATATCAGATGATGGGAAGGATGATGTAAAAATTAAGAATTCGATTGTTGGAAAGGATATTTATCATTCACCAACAGAATTATTATTAATGGCCATGGGTGCATGCACCAGTGATGATGTTCTTGTAATTTTAAACAAAATGAAGATGGATATAAAATCATATAGATGTGAGATTGAGGGAGAAAAAAGGGATGAGCACCCAAGATTTCTCAAATATGCGAAAATACATTATATATTTGAGGGAGATGTTGATCCGGAAAGTGCAGCAAAGGCCATTAAATTATCAATGACAAAGTACTGTTCAGTCTCATTAACTGTTAAAAATGCAGGTATCAATGTATCATATTATTTTACCATAAATGGTAAGGATTACGAGGTAAATTAATAATTTGTTTTTAAGCCATTTCCTGTAAGTATTAAAAGATTTTTACCATGCTTTCTTAATTTTTTATATGCGGCATATACCGTGGCAGAACTGTACTCGGTAAGTATGCCTGATAATGCCAGATCACCTCTTGCCGTAATTATTTCATTTTCAGATACAGTAACACATCTTCCATAATTTTTAATAATATCATACATTTTTTTAATTAACACGGGCTTTTTGGATACAAGTGCATCGGCCACAGATGACTTATCATTGTTCTCATCAAATAATGTACCGTTGATTTGAGAGCATAATGGTGATATAATCTCAGGCTGGACACCAATTATTTCCGGTATTTTATTTATCTCCCCAGAATCAAGAAGGTGCTTAAAACCTGAGAATAACCCTGAAAGTAATGTTCCGGCTGAAACCGGTATAAAAACCCTATCAGGCATATGCTCAAACTGGTTAAATATCTCATATGCCAAGGTTCGTATGCCATCCCTGAACTCAGGGTTTAACACATGGGATGCATATATTCCATCGTATTTCATTGCCACATTCTGAACCTCATCCCTGCTGCCCTTAACCTTTATTATATTTGCACCGTAAAGCTTTATTTGACCAAGCTTCATTGCATTTGCTGTTTCAGGAACAAATATATTTACATTAAAACCCGCCATATGGCCATAGGCAGCTATGGATGCACCGGCATTGCCTGATGAATCCTCATTTATGCTTAAATTATGATTATCGTATTTGGATGCCAAATAGGATATTAATGTCCTTGAACCACGGTCCTTGTATGAGAATGTTGGAGAATAATAATCAAGTTTAAAATAAAGGTCTCCGTTACCGATTACTGGTGTGGTAACCTCACCCAGGTTTATCCATTTTTTTATATATGGATAGTTATCGAGTATTTTGTCATGATATTTTTCATCCACAATTATTTCAAATGGGGATCCACAAACATTGCAGAATAACTCATTATTTTTACGATCATGACCATTAAAACATAAATATTTCATAAAAAATGATTAATTTATATCTAAAAAATGTTTTGATTAAAATTACAGGGAGGCATAATAGGACTCATCATAGGGTTCTGGTTTAAGTCCCTTTCTCTCCCTAATTTTTGCAACTATGCCGGCCTGAAGTTCATATGGTACCCTCTGATACCCTGCATTTTCTGAGTTCCAGATGGCCTTTCCACCTGTAGCGCTCCTAATGGCAGATGCAAAACCGATCATACCTGCCACCGGAACCTTTGCAACAACGGTTATTTCATCCCCATTCTGCTGCATATCCTCAACGACACCACGCCTCTGCTGCATTTCACTGGTTACGGGACCCATCAATTCCTGGGGTACGCTTATGTAAACCTTCTGTATTGGTTCAAGTAAAACCCTGCCTGCCTGGCACATTGCACCATAAATGGAGTTCCTTCCAGCAGGTATAACCTGTGCCGGGCCCCTATGAATACTATCCTCATGAAGCTTGGCATCCATAAGGCTTACCTTAACACCATAAACCTTCTCATTTGCAAGAGGACCCTTATCAAGAGATTCATTAAATGACTCTATGAGAAGCTCCATGGTCTCATCAAGGTACTGTATTCCCTTGGTCATATCAAGCATAACATTTGTGCCGTGTATTGAAACAAGACCCCTGGCCTCATCATGCGTTAATCCGGCCTCCTCAAGTGTTGCCATAACAGCCTTTCTGTCCTTAAACTTTGATCCCTCTGGCACCTTTCCATCAAGTATTGCCTGAACAACGCCAGATGGCAGTGGCTCAACCTTGAAATAGAATCTGTTATGTTTGTTTGGTGATTTTCCCTCGAATGGCCCGCCAGTCTTATCAACGGTCTCCCTGTAAACAACAAGCGGTTCTGATGTTACCACATCGATCTTATAATCATTCTTTATCCTGTAAAGTGTAATTTCCAGATGAAGTTCACCCATACCTGATATTAAATGCTCACCTGTTTCCTGATTTATATCAACCTGTATTGATGGGTCTGCCTTTGAAACCGACCTCAAAACATCTATAAGTTTGGGAAGGTCTGCCGTATGCTTTGCCTCTATGGCCAGTGTTACAACCGGATCTGAATAATGGGACATTGGCTCAAAATCCTCCATGTCCGGTATTGAGGATACTGTGGAACCGGCAATCGCTCCCTTTAGACCTATTACCGCAGCTATGTTTCCTGCAGCGATCTCATCTACTGCTATTCTGTCTGGACCAACCATCATTGATAGCAGCTGAACCTTTGATTTGCCGGCACCGGTAACATAAAGCTCACTGCCCTTCCTAATTATGCCGCTAAAAACCCTTCCCACGGCAATTTCTCCAGCATGCGGGTCTATTAGGATCTTTGTAATCATCATGCTTACCGGCCCATTATCATCGCACTTAAGCATGGCCTTTCCAACCTCGGAGTCAAGGTCTCCATGCCATATCTGGGGTATTCTGTATTTTTGTGCCTCTGCCGGATTTGGCAGATTTTTGATTACCATATCAAGAACAACCTTATGCAGCGGTGCCTTTTTTGCAAGCTCTCTCTGCCTGCCACTGCTGACGAGATCTGTAATTTCCTTAAATGTTATCTTAAATATGCCCATGGCCGGCACAGACAGTGCCCAGTTATTATATGCAGAACCAAAGGCTACGGTTCCGGCCTGTACATTTACAAGCCATGAATTTTTAAACTCTTCTGGTGCATATTTAGATATAAGCCTATTTACATCGGAAATGACCTTAATAAATCTCTTCTGCATTTCCTCTGCATTTAACTTCAACTCATTTATTAACCTGTCAACCTTATTAATAAACAAAACAGGTTTAACCTTTTCCTTTAATGCCTGCCTCACAACTGTTTCTGTCTGGGGCATGACACCCTCAACTGAATCAACAACTATTACCGTGCCATCGACAGCCCTCATGGCCCTTGTAACGTCCCCACCAAAGTCCACATGACCTGGTGTGTCTATAAGATTAATTAAATATTCTTTCCCATCAACCTCATGCACCATTGATGCATTTGCGGCATTAATTGTTATTCCCCTTGCCTGTTCCTGCTCATCATAATCCAGAAGAAGCTGTTTACCTGCAAGTTCCTCACTCATCATTCCCGCGCCGGCTATAAGGTTATCACTAAGCGTGGTTTTACCATGATCTATATGAGCTGCTATATCTATATTCCTAATTCTTTCAGGATTTTCAATTAATTTCATTGCCTTTGCAATATTATCCTCTTTTCGACCCATAATAACACCTTATAAAAAACCATATTGTAAATTATTATTTAATACTATTTTCAAACAATAAAAATTAAAAAAATTAACTCTTTATCTGTATTTCTATTCTAACACCATCAGGTATAGATATTCTCATTAATTGCCTTAATGTTCTTTCGTCTGCGTCAACATCTATAAGCCTTTTATGAACCCTCATCTCCCAGCGGTCCCATGTGGGTGAGCCCTCACCATCAGGACTCTTTCTCACAGGTACCATGAGCCGTTTCGTTGGTAATGGTATTGGTCCATGTATTTCAACGCCGGTTCTTTTGGCAATTGTTTTAATTTCGTCGCAGACAACGTCAACTATTTTATTTTCAGTGCCACTAAGTGAAATACGTGCTTTATATGCCATTTATGATCACGCTGATGCTTTTTCAAGATCTATGCACTGACCTGCTGCAACTGTCATGCCCATATCCCTGATTGCGAACCTTCCGAGCTGTGGGAACTCGGATACCTTCTCAAGTACAAGTGGGCGGTCTGGAACGACTTTAACAACTGCTATATCTCCGGCCTTGATGAAATCTGGCTTGTCCTTTAATGTTGTACCATCCTTTGGATTTATTGTCCTGATGATTTCATCAATTCTGCATGCAACCTGTGCTGTATGGACATGGAATACAGGCTTGTATCCTGCGGCTATAACGCTTGGGTGCTGCAATACAACTATCTGGGCTGTAAATGATTTGACAACTGTTGGTGGGTTTGACTGTGGACCGCAGACGTCACCCCTCTTAAGGTCGTTCTTTGCAATACCCCTTACGTTGAAACCTATATTATCTCCTGGCTCAGCCTGCTGCATTGGTGTGTGATGCATCTCTATTGACTTTACCTCTCCAGCCTTGTTTGCAGGCATGAATATAACCTTGTCGTTTACCTTTATAATACCTGTTTCAACCCTTCCAACTGGAACTGTTCCTATACCGGTAATTGAATATACATCCTCAACAGGTATTCTTAATGGTTTGTCTGTTGGCTTCTGAGGAACCTTTAATGCATTAAGTGCATCCATTAATGTTGGGCCCTTCCACCATGAAAGGTTTGGACTGGCCTTTAGTATGTTATCACCCTTGTATCCACTTATAGGTATAATTGGAACGTCCCTGTATCCAATTGGTGTGAGAAGCTTTGTGATCTGGTCCTTAACCTCGTTGAATCTTGCCTCACTGTACGGCGGCTGTGTGGCATCCATCTTATTAACAACACATATAAGCTGTGGCACTCCAAGTGTTCTGGCAAGGAATGCGTGCTCCTTTGTCTGTGCCATGACGCCCTCTCCTTCCCTTGCTGAAACAACAAGGACGGCTGCATCTGCCTGGCTTGTACCTGTAATCATGTTTTTGACAAAATCCCTGTGGCCCGGGGCATCTATAATTGTAAAGTAATACTTGTCTGTTTCAAATTTCCTATGTGTAAGATCAATTGTAACTCCTCTCTCCCTCTCTTCCTTGAATCTATCCATAACCCAGGCAAATTCAAATGTTGCCTTTCCCTTTTCCTCTGATTCCTTTTTGTATTCATCTATAATGTGCTGTGGGATTTCTCCGTGCTCGTATAACAACCTCCCTACAAGGGTAGATTTCCCGTGATCTACATGCCCTATTACTACTAAATTTATGTGTGGTAATTCCTGTGCCATATTTTTTCACCTTTAATAGGATTATTTCCTTTTACCATATAATACTTTAATATTTAAATATCTTTTTTTTATGCTTATTCGAATATAAATAATTTATTCTAAAATACATTTTAACATGGAAGAATTTTGCATAATAGTTCATATTGATTCATAGAGACTTTTATATTAATAACTTTTATGTTCTATTTTTAAAATGACATTTTCAGTGCCTAATGCTATTAAATTAGTAATAAATATATATTCAGATATAATGATGTTTTATGGATTCAAAATTTAATGTTGTTTCAAGGAATAAAGATTCTATTACATTAGAGGTAATTAATTATGATAATACGCTTTTAAGACCTTTAATGGAAGAGGTTACCAAGGACGATAAGGTAGAAATAGCCCATTACTACATAAAGCATCCTGAAATAGACAACCCGCAAATTTATATCAAGGTTAGTACGGGTAAACCACAGGCCGCAATAAAGCGTACTATAAGAAAAATGAATAAAATATATGAAAGCATGTACAATGACCTGTTAAAGGAAAAAGAAAAATTATCAAAAAAACAATAAAAATAAAAAATGAGATATGTTCTTGAGTATACAAGGGAAAATCGTGATATTGTATCATCAGAAATAAACGCAATAAAAGAAACTTTTAGGGATTTTGACATAATTTATAAATCAGACTTTATATACATAATAGAGGGGAATTACAGGGATATAGAGAATTCAGGATTTATCAATTATATATCGCAGATAATAGATGAAAAACCGGATTATAATGAGTTTAATTGTAAAATTCCAGAGGGAAAGTTTTATGTCAGGGCCTCTGTGCCTCCCGGGTATAATACTGAAATGGTAGAATCCACTGTTGGGAAGATTTTGGGTGGTAGGGGCAGGATTTCATTTAATAACCCAGATTTTATTGTACGTGCTGTTAAGGCTGATATATGGTATCTTGGAATACTTGTATACTCAAGAAATAAAAAAGATTTTGAATCAAGAAGGGCACCATTAAGACCGTTTTTTTCACCGGTATCGCTTCATCCAAAATATGCGAGATATCTAATAAATACCTCATACACAAGGCCCGGGGATACCGTTCTTGACCCATTTTGTGGAACAGGTGGTATACTTATAGAGGCAGCACTTATGGGAAGAAGAATAATAGGAAATGATGCCCTTTTGAACATGGTAATGGGTACAAAATTAAATTTAAAATATTTCGATTTAAAATACATTGAAATATACAATTTGGATATAAAGGATTTAAATATTAATAAAGCTGTGGACGCCATTGTTACTGATATGCCATATGGCAGGAGTTCATCCGTAAATGATTATGACATACAAAATTTGTACAAGACCTCCTTTGAAAAATTTAATGAGCTTCTTAAGAGTCATGGTAAATGTTCAATTATAGTTAATAATCTGGAGCTTTTGGAATATTCAAAGAAATTTTTTAAGATAATAAACAGTGTGCCGGTTTACCAGCACAGATCACTTATAAGATATTTTGTAATAATTGAAAAAATTAGTTAATTGTTTCTATTTTAATTCCTATGTGCCCGCCGTCTATATCCCATACACGGTAATCATCACCGGATCCAAACTTGATATCCCTGCTTAATGTTTCCTTTTTAATATAATCTGAATATTCTTCAACTGCTTCTTTTATGTCTCCTGTGCAGTCAATGCTTGTATTTATAAATTCAGAATATTCAAGATTCATATCCTTTCTCATTATCTGGATTCTTCTTATTATCTCCCTTGCATAGCCAATAAGTTTAAGTTTCTCATCTATATGCCTGTTAATAAATACATTAAGCCCAAGTTTATCAGCAGATGCAAATGAATAATTTTCATCCGGGATTTCATTTATTTCAAAATCCTCCTTCTTAAACTGTAAATCGTTATATTCAGTGTAACCCTTATCCATTATTTCCTTGTATATTTTTTCAGAATTCTTTAACACAAAATCTGAAAATTCCGATGTTTTTGATCTCATAACTGGTGCAACCCTTGCATATACAGGTTTCATGACAACTTTTACTGGCCTATCCTTCTGATTTATTAATCTTATTGATTCTGCATTTAATTCTGGGGAAATTATATTTAAGACATCTTCTGGAAGATTAACATCGCTGTAAATTAATATTTCTTTAACAGTTTGCCTTCCCTTTATTCCGGCATCCTGTCTGGCCCTTCTTGATAGCTCAAGTACGGTCTCTGCATATTTAAAGGTCTTTTCCAAATCCTCATTTATATAGGAAGTATCTGCGACAGGATAATCCTCAAAATGAACGCTCTTTTTTTCTCCAGATAGCTTCTGATACAGGTATTCTGAATAGAATGGGGCCATTGGTGCAAGCATTTTTATTATGCTTAATAATGTGAAATATAGGGTTTCATAGGATCTTTTCTTATCCTCTGAGAGCTCGCCCTCCCAGAAGTTTTTCCTTGACAGTCTTAAGTAAAAATTTGAAAAATCGTCAATTAAATCCATTATATTTTTTAGGGCTATATGCATGTTAAATGAGTCCATATTAATCCTTACAGATTTTATTGTTGAATTGAGTCTGGAAAGCAACCACATATCAAGTATATTTTCAGATTTTTCAAGCCTTTCAAATACAAAATTATCAAGATTGGCGTTTGATGCAAAGAAAGAATAAATATTGCCAAGGGTGCCAAGTGATTTTCTTGTTAAATCGCCTATTAATTTTCTGTCAATTGATTTTGAGTTCCATGGTGCACCTGAGAAAAAGAACAACCTTGCGGGATCCGCACCAAAATCATCAATGAACTGCCTTGCTGTAACGAAATTGCCCTTGCTCTTGCTCATTTTTTGGCCATGCTCGTCAAGTATGAATGCTATTGATAGAACATTTTTATATGCATTCTTTTTAAATAATAACGATGATATTACATGCTGGGTATAGAACCAGCCCCTTGTCTGATCAATTGCCTCTGTAATAAAATCCACAGGTATGCTGGTTTCAGAATTAAATTCCTTATTGAACGGATAATGCAGTGCTGCATATGGTGCACTGCCAGAATCGAACCATGTATCTATTACGTGTGGTTCCCTGTGCATGGGTTCCGAACATTGCGGGCATTTTAAAACAACATCGTCTATAAATGGCCTGTGAAGATCTTCTGGAACATTGCCGCCAAGAGCCTTTAGTTCCTCCCTGCTTCCAACAGCTACATAATGCCCATTTTTACATTTCCATACCGGCAGTGGTGTACCCCAGTATCTATCCCTGCTAAGTGCCCAATCCTTTGCCTCTGCAAGAAAGTTTCCAAAACGGCCATCCTTTAAATAATCCGGAAACCAGTTTATCTTTTCATTATTTTCCATTAAAAGGTTCCTTATTTCAGAAACTTTTATAAACCATGCATCTAAGGGATAGTACATCAGTCTTGTACCACAGCGGTAGCAGAATGGATATGTATGCTTTATCTTCTGGCTTTTAAAAAGTATTTTATTCTTTTTAAGGTAATCTATTATTGGTATATTGGCATTTTCAAAGAACATATCCTTCCATGGGAGGTCATCAACAAACTTTCCATCCAGTGATACGGGATTTACCATGGAAACATTTTCCCTTTTGGCTATTTCAAAATCATCTGCACCGAAGGCGGGGGCTGCATGCACAATACCGGTACCATCCTCGGCCGTCACAAAATCTCCGGTAACAACACGAAGTGCATTATCCGGAACATGTAAAAATGGCATGAGCTGCTCATACCTTATTCCATCAAGATCACGGCCTTTGAATGTTTTAATTATTTTATAATCCTTAAAAAGCGTGTCGACCATTGATGAGAGAAGATAATATTCCTCGCCCTGACTGGATATTAATGAATAATCAAAGTCAGGGTTTACAACAAGAAATTCATTTGATGGAAGCGTCCATGGTGTTGTTGTCCATGCAATAAAAAATCTATTTTCATATCCCCTTTCCCTGAATTTAACATAAACTGATGGGTCGTCCACATTTTTATAACCCTGTGCAACCTCATGTGAGCTTAATGATGTACCGCATCTTGGGCAGTATGGGACTATTTTATAGTCCTTGACAAGCATTTTTGATTCATATAATGTTTTTAATGCCCACCACTCACTTTCAATATAATCATTTTTAAGGGTTATGTATGACTTATTCTGATCTATCCAGAAGCCTATGAGATCGTCCACCTCATGCCATTCGTCTATATATCTGAATACGCTCTCACGGCAGTATTCATTGAATTTCTGTATTCCAAAATCCTCTATTTCCTTCTTGCTGTTAAATCCAAAATGCTTTTCAGCCTCAAGTTCCACAGGCAAACCGTGGCAATCCCAGCCACCGGTTCTTCTTAATATATCATAGCCATCCATGAATTTATACCTCATTACGGTATCCTTCATGGTTCTGGTCATTAAATGACCGACATGTGGTCTTCCATTTGCGGTTGGTGGACCCTCCAAAAACACGAATTTTTTTAAATCCCTTTTGGTATTTAATGCCTCATTTATAATATTATTATTTTTCCAGTAATCAAGAATTTCCTTATCAATTTCAGTAACTGGCTTATTGATATCTATATCCTCATATATTTTTCCTGTCATTTTAACAGTTTAGTAATAAAATGTATATATTATTTTTTATATTATAATTTAGTTGCAGTGCCTTTTGAGTGCGTTCCGGATTTTACATTAAAGATTATTGACGCTATAATAAGTGCAGCCATTGGGAATATTGTTGCATAAATTGCCATCCTTACTGAATACAGATCAGAAATCAGGCCAAATACAAATGGTATAAAGAAGAATATTACATCCATTATAAATGTAAAAACAGAATAAACAATGTTCAGATATTTTATATCTATGCTTGTGGCAATATAATAGCTTGATATAGGGTATATGGTTCCGTGGGGAATTCCCAGAAATATTAGGCCAATTATAAATACGTAAATATAATCGGTGAGACCAAGCATGGCATATCCTGCAATGCTTAAAATAAATGATGCATACATTATTATGTCCCTATTTTTTACAGTTTTCAGTGAAAGAAACATTCTGGATGCAAATGATATTGAAAAGAAGACTGCCAGGAAATAGAAAAATATATCCGGATTTATTCCATAGTATTCCCTGCCCATTATGCTGCCATATGTTAATAACAAAATGAATGGAAATGCATATGAAATGTTTCCAAACATGGCAAAAAGTACCTTCCCCTGTTTAAGTGAGTATGACGCCTTTGAAAGTATTTCCCTGAAGCCTATTTTTTTATTGTCTGAGCTTATTTTTATTTTACCTGATAGAATCAGCATTAATATTGATGATGCCAGTGAGATAAAGAAGAAGATAACAAAAGCATACCTGATTGTTAAAAATGATATTACATAGCCCTGTAAAAGCACTCCAAATATAAGGCTCAGGGATAATGATGCAGTGTAGGCAGCTATATATCTGTCCCTCTTATCAGGCGGTGATATTATATTGGTTACTGTCATGAGCAGAGGCTGAACAACACCCATTGAGGACCCTGTTATAAATGAAAGCACAAGAACCTCATAGATATTTTTGGTAAATATAAATGCAAAAATGGATGCTGTCATGATAAATAGAAATAATGTTATCATTTTCGGCGTTTTTGATATGTTTACACGCCCATTAATTAAAATATTTGAAATAAGGGCCCCAATGCCGTATAGTGTTGCGGTTAATCCAACAAAAATAAGGTTTGCAAGGAGAACATATTTTGAGAAGACCGGAACAACGGTCATAAGCATGTTTGTGGATGCCCTCATTGTGAATGTAACTGAAAGAAGTATAATTAGATTGATAAAAATTAATTTACTATTGGCATTATTCATTTGTAAAGTATTACAACACATTATTTATTCTTAACTGAAATATTTATTAATGCAATAATGACCCTAATTAAGATAAGAAATGTTATATATTTATATACATTATTTAATATGACATGGATAGGAATAGTTATAAAAATAAAAACTATAGAAATTATAGAAATGATCAGAAAAGATCGGTAAAAAAGCTTGATATGAGGAAGAATGAGGAGTTTAATTATATGCTTGGCACCATAGTCAGGGATCTCCCGGAGAGTGTTAGGGGCGCACTTCGTGGTGGCATATATTCAATTATGTCCAAGCAGGGCACCAGGGAGGCCAGGGATTTTATAGTTAAAAAGAAGAATGACGGTGTAATCACAGAGGATATGGAAAAAAATCTACTGGATTTAATATATGCTTACAGCAAGTACAGGTAATTTAATAATATTATAAGATTTATTGTATTTGCTTTATTTTTCAATTTAATATTTTCCTTAATTTTATTCCATTTCTTTGAATAAAAAACATTAGTATCCCGGGAATTAGAAGGATTACAGCAAGTGCAATATAAAATGTGCTTGTGGCTATTCCCATAATTATCATGAATATAAATGCTATAAATGTTATTATTGAGATTAACAGGTATAATATATTTTTACTTCCCTTAAATAGATAAATTCCTGAAAAAGCATCAAATGCAAATTCCATCATCAGGAAAATTCCTGAAATTGAAAGAAGCTGGGCGAAAAATGATTCTATGGATGGTATAAACAGCATAAATGCGTTTATTGCCTCGGCGGTAACAGCGATTATAACAAGATTTGACCATGGGCTTTTATATTTTTTATGAGTGTAACCAAAAATTTGTGGAAATAAATGATCCCTTGACATGGCATACCATGCCCTGCTCAGTATATATGTTGTAAGCCATAATGAACTGGCTGTGGACGCTATTACTGCTATATACATGATAACCGCATATTTTGGTATTATGTATGATGCCCATTCAGCAAGCGGGTCTATACTTCCAGAAAGAAGGTTTAAGGGTGTTTCAGCATCCATAAGCGTCATGGTTATCATGTATATTGAAAAGACTATTAAAAATCCCATAATCCCGGTTGTACCAGGCCATTTTTCCCTGTTAAAGGATTCTTCAGAGGCATATGAATCTATTTCCCAGCCATCCATAATGGTTGCAATAACAGGAAATGCCAGTACAAATGCGTATGGTTTTTTTACTATTTCATTAAATGAAAAGAACCATGAAAATGATATGTGGTTTACCATATGATCCGGAAGGTAATATATTGCAATTAAAGAAAACATTATAATAACAAAAAGCTCTACTCCAAGGAACAGCTCTGTTATCTTGGCAGTGGGCCTTGCCCCCAAAATACCTGCAATTAACGTAATTAAAATCCAGAAGGACCCCAGTATGAATATGGTAAATGCATTATTTAAAAGGCTGGAACTTATTATGCCCAGAGAGTATAAAAACTGTGCAGTGTACTCCCCTGCAGGTATAACTATTGGTGGAATTGAAAAAAAGTATGCAAGTGTAATAATCCATGCCTGAAAGGACCCATAGGATTTTGACACTATTTTGCTGCCCCAGAAATATGATGCACCAGCATTTGGATATAATCTATTAAACTTTCTGAATATAATGGATGCAAAAAGGTAAACGGGAAATACAATTATAACGCCCATAATAGAATAGATGCCAAGGTAAAAGGCAATAACACCATATGATGCTGCTATGCTGAACGCAGGTGCAACACTTGATGTTGAAAGGGATGCCAGATCCATAAATTTATGTACATTATTCCTTAGCTGACCCACAGAGAAATCGTATTTCTTTGAATAAGCACCGTCCTTATGCAATAGATCACCTTGCTAAAGTATATTTACTTTTTAGTAAGTATACTTTAATATTTAAAACTATCCACAGACAAAATATTTTTATATGACATTATAAATGTTCATATATTATAACGGGATTTCAAGCCATGGATTATGATGTTGATGTTGTCATAGTTGGTGGCGGCCTTTCAGGTCTTTCAGCTGGAATAACAGCCACAAAAAACAATTTATCCGCAATAGTTCTTGAACGCGGCGATTACTCCGGGTCTAAAAATGTTACCGGCGGCAGGATGTATGTTCATTCACTAAGGAAACTTTTGGGAGACCAGTTTTCTGATGAATATCTGGAACTGCCGGTGTATAAGGATACATATGAAATATATGCTAAGGATGGAAAAATATCATTTTCCTTTGAGGAAAAAAATAAGAAAAACAGCTACACAGTGCTCAGGTCGAAATTTGACAGGTATTTATCAGGGATCGCCGAGGAAAATGGCTGTACAGTATCATATTCCACACTTGTAAAGGGAATTTCAAGGGAAAATAATCTTATCAATGTAATAACAGACAGGGGGGATATTAAAACACCACTGGTAATAGAGGCTGATGGGTCAGCCGCACTTATATCAAGGCTTCAGGGTAGGAGGCTGCAGCCAAAATACAATATGCTGGGCGTTAAGGAGGTTATTGAAAATAAGACAGACAGGGATTATGGAGAAACAAGGACAATTCTGGGATTAACAGGGGACCTTAAGGGCGGTGCCTTTGTTTACGAGAACAGGGATACATTATCTGTTGGATTCACCGTTAAGATAGAATCATTGCAGGATGATGCAAATAACCTAAAATCCTCAGATTTAATAGAGCAGGTCAGGGAAAAATTGGGCATAGATGGAAAAATGCTTGAATACTCTGCACATATGATACCCTATTATGGATATGGCAATCTGCCACCTGTAAACTATGACAACATACTTGTTGCTGGTGATTCTGCAGGTTTCTTAATAAATGATGGCTTCACCATAAGGGGCATGGACCTTGCCATAGAATCGGGCATGATAGCTGGAAATGCTGCCAAAATTATATTGGATTCTGGTGATTATTCAAACACAGAAATATATAAGAAAATGCTTGATGAATCATTTATTATGAATGACATGAAGGTTGCATGGCCCATGTTTAATCTTCTGGGTAATAAGGATCTATTTACAAAGTATCCGGACTTTTTTACCGGTGTTCTTTCTGAGTTAATGAACGTGGATGGTAAAAATAGGAGAAAGCCTGTAAATGTTGTTTTTGATCAGGCACATCAGAATGGACTCAGTGTTGCATCCATTCTGCGTGATGCAATGAGGGTGATGTAAAATGGATATATTAAAAAGGCTGGCATTAAATAAATACGAAACTGGAAACGAGTCGCATATTAAGGTGAATACAGATATTTGCAGAACGTGCAAATATAAGCCCTGTACAAAGGTTTGCCCTGCGGGTACCTACGAGGCAAATGAAAAGGAGATACTTACAGTACACTATGAGAGATGCCTTGAATGTGGCGCAGCACTTGTGGCCTGCCCGTTTGGAGCAATTGAATTTACCTTCCCTGAAAAGGGTATAAGCTACACATACGGATAAAAAATAATTTTAAATATAAAATTTATCTTTATTTTCTTTTATCATTCCTGACCTGGAAAGATTTTTCAGTATGTTTGAAAGATTTACCCGTGATGTATCAAGCCCGTAATTATCTCTTAATATTTTTTCTGCGGCATCAAGATCCAGTGGTTCACTTAAAAACTTCTTAAGCAGATTGTATGTATCCTCATAAACATTCCATGGAAATATGAACCATGCCCAGTCATTTTTTTTAATTCCAATGCCAAAATAATCGGGCCGGAAGGATGCCTCATTGACATAAAGCATTGATGCTGATTTTACCACGGAAGGATTTAATGATTTAATGTAATCAAGGGCCACCTTCATGCTTTCTCCGGTATCGGTGATGTCGTCAACAAGGAGCACCTTTTTGCCAGACATGTCATAATTTGTTTTACCTGCAAGCACTGCCTTTCCATCCATATTTGCTGTTAATCCCCAGTGTTCTGTTTTTATTGATATTAATTCCTTTTTAATCAGATAATCCGAAATCATTCTTGCCGGAACAAGGCCACCCCTTGCTATGCCAACAATAACATCTGGGTTATATCTGTCCTCAAGAACCATGTCGAGTATGCCTGAGCACCAGTCTTCAATGTCCTGCCATGTTACATAAACTGCCTTAAATTCCATTATTATCCATAGTTTAGTGATTTTAATTATTTTAAGGTTCTTTTATGAATCCATGGAAATATTTAATATTAATATTAAAATAAAACCTCATGGATTTTTCATTTTCAGAGGAGGAACAGCTTATAAGGGAAACAACAGCGGAATTTTTGAAAAGATATCTTGAACCTGTTGCAGATTCCATTGATACCAATGAAAAAATACCTGAAAGTTTTTTAATGGCCGCAGGTTCTCATGGCATTATATCACCGCTTATTGATACACTTTATGGTGGATCAAAGCTATCATTTATGGATGCTGCAATAATATCGGAGGAAATAGCAAAGGTTGATACAAGCATGGCAACCTCTGTATATTATTTACTAAACACATCATGGGCTTATATATTGCAAAAATATGGAAATAACTTTATAAAATCAAAAATATTACCAGATATTGCAATAGGAAAAAAATTTATAGGCATTGCATCAACAGAGGCATCTGGTGGAAGTGATGTTGCTGCCATTAAAACATCAGGAGAAATAAAAGATGGAAAAATTATTATAAATGGAGAAAAGGCCTATATAAGCGGTGGAATTGAGGCAAAAAATAATGGTGGCGGACATTTAACACTGGTAAAAACCGATAAAAACGGTGGGCATAAGGGAATTACCATGGTTTATGTGCCTGCTGACAGCCCGGGCATCGAAATGTATAAAATTAACAACATGGGCAGGATGGGCATATCAACATGCATAATAAGGTATAACAATGTTGAAATCCCGGAAGAAAACATTATTGGAAAGGTAAACAAAGGGTTCTATTATGCCATGGATGGCTTTAACCATGCAAGGATTCTTGTTGCTGCAGCCTGCAATGGATTATCCGATTCCATCCTTGAGAAGGGGCTGAATTACATTAAACAGAGGAGTGCATTCGGGAAAAAACTTGAAGAATTTCAGGGTGTATCTTTCAAATTTTCTGAATTAAAAACAGAACTTGAAATGTCAAAGCTTTTAACATACAAGGCTGCGTACCTTGCAGACACTGATTCAAATGATCTATATATATACAGTGCAATGTCCAAGTTTAAGGCACCTCAGATTGCACTTGATATAGTAAAGAATGTCATGATGTGGTTTGGTGCATATTCATACAGCACAGAGGCTGGCCTTGAGAAAAGTGCAAGGGGGATATTCAGCTACCTTGTGGGTGCAGAGGGTGCATTAAACATTATGAATTTAATAATATCAAAGGCATTTATGGGCCTATGAAATATTATCATTAATATATGTTTTAACAATCTTTTTAAGTGCAACACGCATGATTTCTGATAATGTTGTTGTGGATATTCCAAGGGATGCTGCTATCTCTGTCAATGATTTTTTCCGGTCGAGTTCAAAATAACCATAATCAAATAACTTTTTAATTATATCCTTTTCCCTGGATGTAAGCTCAAGGTCGTTTGAATAGGTAACATCAATTATTTCAGGGTCAAGGCCTGCCTCATCCATTTTTTCCTCAAGCTCCCTAAGTTTTGCCCTGTTGGATACAAGTATCCTGTAAAGAACATAATCAGAACCAAGGGATTTATTGCTGAGTATTTCAACATCTGCAGTTGCCATAAAATGGCATGCAGTGCAGCTAGGACCCTCTGCCCATATCTTATTTTTTCCCACATTAATAAAGTTCCTTGAAACTTTTTTTAATTCGGATATTTTATCATAATAATCATCATCCTTATTGAATGATATACAGTGAAGCGTATAATTTTCTCCTATTTTCAACCTTTTTATATCAACATCATGAAAGTTTTTGGTTATAAAATTTGTAACCTCGCAGTCTGTTCGGTGAAGTTTTATAAGGGCTATAACCGAGCCCTTTGATTTTTCACTCATAAAATGTATATTTATTTGGTATTAAAAAATATTGTTAATATACATTAAAAAAATAATAAAAAATTATTGTTTCCTTTCCTTTTTATTTGTTTCATTGTTGGGTTCATAACTGTAATTATTATATTTCGTCCTGTACCATATGGCAGTCATTACAATGGTGACTATGACAAAGAAGCCAGTGATTGCAACAGAGTATGAGCTTGGATCATACCCATTGTATGTGCCCGATGTCAGCGCTGCGGTTATTATTACTATGCCAACCATTGTTATTATGAATGCCTTAATGCCAGACTCACTTTTGCATTTAGGTTCTGAACCCTCCCTTTTAATTTCAGTTTGCTCTATTTCATCTTTTTCAACCATTTACTCCACCTTCCTGTATATTATATGTGCAACAACCAGAAGGAATATTATGACAAATATGAAGAATTCCAGACTGCTTACTGCCATCTGAAGGTCTCCGCTTAATATATGACCTGATGCACATCCATCTGCCATTCTTGCACCAAGAAGCATTAAGAATGCACCTGAAAATGCACCTGCTGCCCTTTTAATCTGGCTGTTCCCAAATCTGGCCTTCCATGATGGTGGAATTACATTATTAAATGACTGAAATCTCCTTGTGAAGAATACTGATGCAAGGAATGCACCAAATAATGTGCCTATATCACTGAAGGGTTCCCAGCCTATTGTATGAACAACCAATGTGCTGTACTTCCATGTTCCTGCTGGTAGCCATAGCTTTGCAACTATCCATGAATATGTGGTTGATTCACCAAATATCTGGTGAAGGAACATTTCCAATACAACGGTTAAACCTATGATTATACCAACAGACATCATAACAACGCCAAATAATTTTGATGAAACAGTCCAGTGATAATTCACCTTCTCAGGTAAATTGTTCTTGCCTAGAGGCATTGATGATCCTTCAAGAAGCATGCCGGCAGTTTCCACATACTGTGCCTCCTCCTCCGGGCTTAATTTTGTATTTTTGTGCAATGAGTTGTATGCACAGCTCTTTCCATGCTTGTACCTTGGTAGGAAATATGCAATTGAGAACATTATTATGGCCCAGGCCACTGCTATGCCAAAGCCCACTGTTAGATTTGTATCGACCTTACCACCAAAGTATATCAAACCAAAGTTATCATATGTTACAAGCCAGTGACCGAATGACGTCTGGTATATTAATGTCCATGCTGCAGCACCCAATAAGCCACCAAGCACGGCGAAAATTGCATCCCTTCTTCCCTCGCCAAGTGCCATCCATACTGTGCCAGGCACGTATCCGGATATTGCTATACCTGTACCAAATATTGCGCCGCCCAGTGCAACACCCCAGACGTAATCCGGTTTAATTCCCCAGTGGAATCCAACACCAAGTGCTGCCAGGCCATATAATGCCAGAGCGCCTGCACCTATTGCAATTGCTATACACCCAACAAAAAGACGGTCTTCCCATTTACCCAATCTTATGAGGACCTCAGGGTTTGATATGCCCCATGCCTCTGCAAGGCCACCTATTAACATCCCTATAAAAAGGCCTATCCATTCCCATGCTGTTACGCTTATCATATTTTATCCTTCAATATGACTTTTTTGTCATATTAAATGAATAATTGTATGGTAATATTTTAATTAAATAACTAATATATAAGTATATTATTTTTAATATTAAAAAATATTTACGATTAAAATTATAGGCTGTGTGTAAGATTATCTATTCTGCCACCATCAACAACAAGCACCTGACCGTTCATATATTTTGAGGCATCGGTTGCAAGGAATAAGGCAGCATCTGCTATGTATTCGGGTTTTCCAAACATTTTCAATGATGTTCTTGAAATGAAAGAATGTTCAAGATTTTTTATCTCTTCACTGGTTTTACCACCTATCGTCATATCTGTTTCTATCCATCCTGGTGCTATGGCATTTACCCTGACACCGGTACCTGAAAGGTCAAATGCAAGCCTCTTTGTTAACATAATGACGCCCGCCTTTGATATGGAATAAAATGTGGTATTGCTCGCTGCTGTTCCAACACCTGCATTTGATGCCATATTTATTATTATGCCCTTATTCTTTTTGATATCCTCAAGGCATTCCTTTGCAGCGTATATTTGGCCCATAAGATTAACAGAAATCATTTCATTAACCTTTGCGTCGTCAAAATCATCCCATGAGAGTAAATGCCACATGCCGGCGTTGTTTACCAGAATATCTATTGTGCCCATTTTTTTATGTATTTCCTCTATCATATTTTTTACGCTGTCATGGCTAGAAACGTCCGCCTGAAATATTTCTGAACCCGGTAATTTTTCCCTTAAAAGTTCTGCAGATCTGGCATCATGATTATAGTTAATGGCTATTCTTGCACCCTCTGCACTGAATTTTTCCGCAATGGCACGTCCAAGACCCTTTGATGCACCAGTTATTAAAACTATTTTATCCTTTAGAAGATTCATAATTTTTAATAATGCGCCCATTTATAAAATATTTTTTTTATTCCAATTTAATATAATATTTATTTATTCAAATATTTAAAAAATTTAAATATAAAGGTAAAATTATGAAACATGATTAATGTCGGTCTTTATTACAAGGTTAAGCAGGGCCATGAAAAGGATTTTGAAAACGCATTTGGCAATGTTGTTAAATTATTAAAAAGCTCTGATGTTGGTTTTCTGGATGGAAAATTATACAAGGAAGTTGACTGCCCAAGGGAATACATGATATACACTGAATGGAAGGACATAGATTCATTCAAAAACTTTCTGAAAATGAAGGAATATAATCAAACTGTGGATTATGGAAAAACTATTTTGGAATCCATGCCAAGGCATAAAATATTTGGAGAATCAAAGGAATAAATTTAATAAAATTTATAATCTATTTTAATATAAATAGGCAATGGAAATTAATTATAAGGCAGGTACAATAATTTCAGATTTTAACGACCCTGAGATATTTGTATTTGATAAAAGAATAAATATGTACAGGGCGCCTGCATACAAATATGCTGAAATTAAAAGAAAATATCCAGATATTAATGATAATGTTTTTAAGGACATAAAGCTTGATATATCATCAGAAATATCATTAAGGCCATACCAAAAAAAATCTCTTGAACTCTGGGGGAAAAATAATTATTCTGGAACAATAGTGCTTCCCACAGCTGCAGGGAAAACCATAGTTGGAATATATGCAATAACAATGCTAAAGGTACCAACAATTGTTATAGCACCAACGATTGAGCTTATACAGCAGTGGAGGGAGAAGCTTAAAAATTTTTTAAAAACTGACATAGGCCAGGTCGGCGGTGGCGAGAGGGATGTAAAGGATATTAGCGTATCAACATACGATTCTGCATATTTAATGGCGGACTCCCTTGGGAATAGATTTAAGTTCATTATAGCTGATGAGGTGCATCATATGGCATCTGAAAGCTACATACAGATAGCAAAGATGTATGCCGCACCCTACAGGCTTGGATTAACCGCAACGTATGAAAGGCCGGATAAAATGCATGAGAGCCTTGAAACTTATATGGGTGGTAAGGTTTTCGAGCTTGGATATGAGGAATTAAATGATTTTATATCAAATTATAAAATTGTTCGAATTCCCATTGAATTAAGCGAGGAGGATGAAATAGAATATCAGAAAAATCATGATATCTTTATTTCATATCTAAGAAAAAGGGATATTAAGTTAAATGGCAATATGGACTTTGAACACTTTATAATGACATCCTGGAACCAGGAGGGACGCGAGGCCCTGCTTGCATGGAGAAGGGCCAGGGAGATAGCATTTAATGCTGAGAAGAAAATCGAATATTTAAGGTATTTATTAAGTAAGCATGCCGGAGAAAAAATTATTATTTTTTCAGAGGACACTGCAACGGCATATACCATTTCAAAGGAATTTCTGGTACCTGCAATGACATACATGACACCTGGAAGGGAGAGAAAAAAATATCTGGAAATGTTTAAAAATGGTGAGATTACCGTGCTGGCAACATCCAGAATCCTGGATGAGGGTGTTGACGTTCCGGATGCATCCATAGCCATTATAATGAGCGGATCAGGCAGTACCAGACAGTTCAGGCAGAGGCTTGGAAGAATTTTAAGGCCCTCCGAGGGTAAATCAAGCTATTTATATGAGCTTATATCTGCAGGAACTGCAGAATATGGCACATCAAGAAGGAGGAGAAAGGGTGTTCCCGTCGGAATTGATGATAGCAAGGAAGACTAAAAATGGTTTAATATTTCCAATCTTCCTGTCCGGTGAAAATTCGGATTATATAGATAATGTGCTGGATATTTTTACAAAAAATATCGGAAATAAAAAGGAGATAATAGAAAAAAATCTGAAGGAACTTGAGGCAAAATCCTCAAATAATAAAATTATAAGGGCAATTTCAACAGTAATCTACAGAAATTCAATCTTTGAACCGCCTGTTTCTGTAAATGCACCCGAATTAAGGTATGATGTCTTTAAGGCTGCAAGGATACCTCCCCTGGATTATGAGGAAAAGATTGAAATTTTAAAAGATGTAATGGAAAAGTACGGATTAACATACGATGAGATAATTTCTGGACTCTATGCAGATCGTGATAATGAACAGGTTTTAAGGGCTGTTAAAACCGATGATGTTTGGCAAATAGCCAGAATATATAATCTTGAACAGATAGAGACAATACTGATGAAATGCACTGAACTAAGGATAACAGAGGCATCAGACTGGAATTATGCACTAAGGTCCATTAAACTGCTGGGTCTTCTTTATGAAACACATACAGATGGCGAAAATCTGAATTTTATAACGGTGACCGGACCAGTATCAATTTTCGAAAATACAGAAAGGTATGGTACAAGGTTTGCCATGCTTATTGAGAAATTATACAAAATGGATAAATGGGCAATAGATGCAGATATAAAAATAAAGGATAAATATGACAAAAGTGAGAGTGTGTACAAGCTTAAAATAGGCGATAATGTATCTTATTATTTGCCTGACAGGAAAATAAATGAGGATACACCATCATACAGTTTCTTAAAAAAGGCAGAACCATTAATTATTAAAAATAATGTATATTTTCCAGATTATATAATAAATATAGATGGAAAGGATGTATATATAAATATTTCAAATCTCAGGTATTTAAAGCAGGACTCAAAGACAGAAAATGAGGTTAAAAAATATGTTAACTGGGAAAACGTCTATGTTCTAAGGGATAAGGAAAAAATGATTCCCGGTAGCATCTGCTTTTACAATGATATAGATTTCAATGCATTAAAAAGGTATCTTGAAGAAAAGTATTCAAATAATATCTCAATTAAAAAGGAAATAGATGAGTATTCAATAAATGAAATTAAAAAAAATATAGAGAAATTGTATCCGGATACAGAAAAGATCATCAATTATATAGAATCAGAGGGGCTTATACCTGAAAGGCTCCTCCCGGCACTTGGATACAAATTGAAATGGAGGGGGCTGGACCTTATTATAGTAAAAAAATAATTATATATAATTCCAGAGTTTGTCCTGCCATAAATCATATTCCTCTGTTATTTCCTTGATATTAATTATGTTAAAACCATTTGATTCCTTAGATTTATTATATAATTCCATAAGCTGTTCAAAGTTTAAATGTGCCAGTTTATCGAAATATTCGCGGATTTTCTTTTTAATTTCAGGATGAAAATCATTTATCTTATCACCCCTGTAAAGCACCCTGAAATATTTTTGATCCCCAAGGGTTACATGAAATATTCTCCATGTTATGTCCATTTTTTCCTCGTTTTTAAAATAATTCCCGGTTAAATTGGCCAGGGCTGGAACAACATCAAAATCCCTTTCGTTATTAAGCTGAAATGCAATTTCAAGACCCTTCATTATAATAAATTATATTATTATATAACTATTTTATTAATGTTCAAATTAATCCTTTTTGATAATTCTATCATGAATTATGTACCATGTACCCAGCCCTATAATTCCCATTGTGCCATCGGCATCGTAAAGTTTTATCTCAATAACAACAGATTTATGACCGGCCTTAATTACATCGGAAACAAGCCTGAACGGACCCCTGTGCATTGGATTTAAAAAATTGATTTTAAGTTCCTGAGTGACCTGATCAGAACCATTGTTTACCGTCATTGCTGTAAGCCCACCTATAAAGTCTGCTGCAGCCATCATCATCCCACCATTTAATACCATGCCTGCACGGGTTATCCTTTCAGAATAGGGCATGGACATTTCACAGTGGCCCTCTTCAACTTTGGTTATTTCCAGGCCAAGATATGAAAAAACCTTATCTGCAGAGAAAAGTTCGTTCAGTGCCTTTAAATTACTTGCCAAATTCATGGCCTTTTCTATTCTTCCTGGCATGCATACTAATTACTTTTTTGTTTATAATTCTACTTAATAATTAGAAGATAAAAATATTAAATTAAATCAATAAATAGACTATTATAAGGCTAGGATAATATTATATAGAATATTAAAATATGGAAAGGGAGATAGCCTCGTGATAAAAAATAGCATTAGAAATCATAATTAAATCAAAATCGACGCCATTATGATCGGGGATATTTTCACTGGGGTGATTCATAATGGAGGCACAGGCAGGTAATGAGGGCGTCAGCCAGGTGGTACTTGAGGCGGTAAACATAGACTTTTCATATGATAATGGCTACAAGGTATTTGAAAATATAAACATAGAGGCGGATAGTGGTAAGTTTGTGGCCATTATTGGACCATCAGGTATTGGCAAATCAACACTTTTAAGGATTCTTGGCGGTTTTTTAAAACCCGATAGGGGTGAGGTCAGATTGATGGGCAGGGTTTTGCACGAACCAACCCCGGAGGTTGCCCTTATACATCAATCCATTGTAACATTTCCATGGATGACGGCAGAGGAGAATGTAATGCTTTCCATGAAGACCAAGAACATGGACCGGGAAAAAATGGAGGAAAAGGCAAGGGAGGCCCTGGCCAGGGTCGGCCTTGAGGGTTTTGAGGACCTTTATCCAAAGGAGATGAGCGGTGGTATGAGGCAGAGGGTTGCAATAGCACGTGCCTTTGCCGCGGACCCCTACATATTTTTAATGGATGAGCCATTTGCCCATCTGGATGAGCTTACCGCCGAGGGGTTGCGCCAGGATATATACAATATATTATTTAGTGGTGAAACACCACTTAAATCAGTTATAATGGTTTCACACAACCTTACAGAGGTTCTTGAGCTAGCCGATGTTATATACATACTTAATAATATTCCTGCCACAGTGGTAGGAAGGGTTGATGTAAATATGCCAAGACCCAGAAACCCTAGAAATGATGATTTTAATGCAAATCTTGACATGCTATACAGTTATTTAACGCCACCGAGGAAAAGAGAATGAGGGGTAATAATGAATCAGATAGTGCTGATAATTCTGGCGGTAATGGCCACAGCGGGACGGGTAATAGGCCTGATATTAATATCAATATTAACAGGCTGGTTTCTGGCCTATGCATCCATAAAATCAAAGTTTTTTGAGAATACATACATAATTTTAATAGAGATTTTTGAATCGGTACCGGTAATAACATTTTTCCCTGTTGTTCTTATTATATTCATAGACCGGGTTGGAGGGCCGCTTGGTGTTGAAATGGCTGCAGATTTTCTGGTTTTCACTGCAGTTGTATGGAATATATGGATGGGGGAATACCAGGCATTTAAAACAGTTCCACGAGAAATGGTTGAGGTTGTTGAGAATTCTAAATATAAGTTATTTGGAAAATTAAGAACACTTTACATACCATTTTCGATACCAAGAATAGCAGCCAATTTATTTCCAAGTGTTTCTGATGGATTTTTTTACATAACAGTAAGTGAGGTATTTGAGGTTGGAATACATACATACCAGACATTCGGCATAGGGTCTGTGCTTGATACATTTGTTGCAGATGGCAATACATTTTTAATAGAGATGTCACTTTTAATACTTGGCATTATTATAGTGGCCATTATTCTAATTCTCAGGGAATTCTCAAAATATGCTGTTAGCAGATACACACTGGATAATGATGCACCTGTTTTAAAACGTGGCAGGATTAATCTCAGGGAAACAGCAAGGGTCTTTGCAGTGATATCAAAGAACCCATTCTCCAGACTGTCCAGATATTATAAATACAGGGAAAATGAGAGCCATGAGGAAACATATGAGAAAAAGGTCAAAAAACAGAAATATTTAAAATATATATATGCAGCCGCAGGAATTTTTCTTTTAATATTAATATTATATGCTGCTGTTTCAACCATAATATCTGTAAAATATAATGAATGGATGTATTTATTCTCAAAAACAAAGATGCTCCTCACAGGCCTTGGATTTGACTATTTAAGGGTATTAACAATATTGCTTGTATCCATGGCTATAGCCATATTTCTAGGATACTATCTTGCAGTCAATAAGCATGCGGAGCTTGTTGGAATCCCATTAATACAGATATTAAGTGCCTATCCTGCACCAATATATTTCCCATTTATATTTATAGCAACAGAACCTTTTATGTTCAGCGTTTTTGGTGGTACTGCAAATGAACTTTATGTACTTTTCCTTGGATTTGTAAGCACGTTTTATTATGTATTTTACTCATTCTGGATGGGGGTAAAGGCAATGCCAGCAGAATACTGGGAAATAACAAGGAACCTAAAACTTGGCTATTTTAAAAAAATGAGGAAGGTTATCATACCGTCAACATTTCCATACATGATAAGTGGAATCTCATCCACAATAAACAGTGCGTGGGGAGGTCTTATGATAGGTGAATACTGGCCCCATATATATGGTACTCATTCACTGTATGTCCATGAGGGATTAATGAAAACAATAGATGTTGCAACAGGTACAGGAAATATAGCACTTGCGGCATGGGGTTCATTTATATTCGGTATAATAGTGGCAATATATTCTGTTGTATTTACAAGAAAAATGATGGATCTGGCACAGAAAAAATACGTGGCAGAAGAGGGTGTTTATGCTGCATAATTTTTATAATTTATTTTTATTGTGTCATTAATATTATAAATAAAAATGTTATATGGTAATTATGGATGTTATTGATCCTGATGCTAGAATTGCTGATCTGGTTGGACTTTTATATGTTTTAAACAATATATTTAACGGAAAAACTGATCTGTACAAGCTGGAGAAGGAAATGGAAGTTGATATTGATGATTTAATGCCCATAGTATACACCGCTGAAAGATTGGGGCTTGTTGCCGTTGAATCTGGGGATATAAATATTTCAGATAAGGGTAGGGAATACATAAAATCCGGCATGATTCAGAGGAAAAAAATAATAAACAATTCATTAAGGGATATAGAACCTTTCAAAACTGCAATTGAATTAAAATCATTTAGCCTGGACGATATACTTGAAAAATTGAAGGATAATGGTGTTCAGACATTCAATAATCCGGATGGTTTACATGATCTGGAGGTAATTTTAATAGAATGGGGTGTTTATTCACGCCTTCTTAAAAAAACAGATGATGGTTTTGAGGTAAACACACAGGATCAATCATAGTATATTTTTCCAGAGTTCATAATCTGATTTCCTCCTTCTTATAAGCATGTTTGTCCAGTATTTGTGTATAATAAATTTTGGTATGGAACATGAATAGTTTTCCTGATTGTTATTTTTTATAAAGTTGTATTCAATATCCTCAAGTATTAAATCCTTTATCATATTTTCAGTTAAAATGTAATAGGTATCAAATGCGGTATCAGCAAGCATCCATATCAGTTTTTTTCTGTTCCTTTTAAAATCTATATAATTTAAGATTTCTATTCTTGTCTGCCTATCAATTGATTGTGACTGCTGTATGGATTTTATTATCTCATTAAAAAGATTGGTTCTGCCAATTCTTCTCTGTGAAAAATCAAGGTTAATTAAGTCAAAACTATCATTATTTACAAAGACTATTTTGACATATCGGTAATCGTTATCTGCAAGTCTTACCTTAAAGATAACATCATTATCCTCATTATATATTTTAATGCACTCGATATCATCAAACATCCTAAAAAGTTTTATGGCTGCAGAGAATATTTCTTTCTTTTCACCCTCAGATCTCTCTGCAAGCTTGCAAACCTTCCTTAAACCCTGCCTCTTAATAATTTCGGGTTTCATATATATACTCAATTAAAAACTATTTTAATAATTTAACCTTTAACCGTGAAACTTAAATTTGAATCAAAACTGCTTTTATAAAAAATGGTTACTGTATGAATAAAATATATATTTTTATCCAAAGTAGTTAAGATCCTCCCGTGAATTTTTATTTTTGGATTCTTCCTTCATTTTCTCTGTAATTTCCTCAATCTGCCTTGCCTTTTCATCTATATCCTTAAGATCAATTTTGCTTCTCAGGATCTTCGATAAAACCATTATAATTTCCCTTGCACCCTTTGGATCCGCAAAATAACCAGAGGTCTCGCCCATAAGACATGCGCCGTCTATTGAAAACATTTCCTTGCCAATGCCAAGTATTAGTGCTGCAGAACCAACTATTCCGCCACTGGGTTCACCTGATGGAAATGATACACCGGCTTTTTCAAGTGGTTTAACAAGTTTTTTATCACTTACCGCCCCGAGCACCTTTGGCTTTTCAACTATCTTGCCTATGCTATATCCACCAAGGGTATATATCCTTGAGATATTATATTTATTAAGATAATTTAGTATTTCATATGAAAGTTCATACTGGCCTTCCTGTGTCGTTCCCTGAAAATCACCCGCAATAAAAATTAAATCATTCTTTTTCCCGGTTTTTTTATAATATATTGAGTCCCTAACAAGGTGTATTTTATTGTCAAAAATAAAAACCTGAGGTGGCAGATATTCTGAAAATATGTCCGCCATTTTCTTCATTTTTAATTTTTCTATAAAATAATCTGCAGTAATCTTTCCAACGTTGCCAATACCAGGCAAACCGCTAACAAGGATGGGATTTTCAAGTTCTGGCTCCTCATATTTTTTAAATATTATTTTTTCCATCATCATCACTTTCCTTCAATTTAATTCTGTACTTTTGAAATTTATCAGCAGGAGAATATTTCATGGGTATTGCCATTTCGGTACTTCCACCACATTTAGGGCATATTTCCTCAAGTGTATAAATATTGCATTTCCTGCATTTCCTAATTAATGTTTTCATTATAATTTATTCCTCTCTATTAAATTCAAATGAAACGTTATTTTTTTTGCTTTTGGTTTCTATAACATTAATTACATTTTTTAACTTTTCCTCTGCGGACTTATAATCTTCGTCTATTACTGTTATTTTATACCTTGGTGCACCAATATATGTAATCTGCACATCCTTATCATCTATAAGGTCATCGGTTAAAACATTTTTTATTGTTTCAATTCCATTGGGTGCCAGGGAATACATTTCCAGATAACCACCAATTTTTACCGTGGGTATTGCTATATTTTCCTTTGCTATTTTAATAAGAGAATCTTTCCATTTTAAATCCTTATCTTTTAAAAAATCCTTGCTTGATGCGGCCTCAAAGAAAGCAGAGTAAAGTGTTCCATATTCTGTTAATAATAAATCCTCTATATCCTCCCTTTCCTTGCTTTCATTAATATTTTCCTCCTCAAAAAGCATGTCTAAAAGTTTATGAGCCTTCTGTTCGTTTTTCCATTCCTCTATTTTTTCCCTTTTTTGATGTTCGTTTACACGCTTTAAGGAAAGATCTACATGATTTCTTGATGGGTCAACGTTTAGAACCTTGCATACTGTCCTCTGATTAACCCGTAAATAATCCTTAATATGCTTTATCCAGCCTGTGGCAACCTCTGTAATATGGACAAAACCTGATACACCGGGATATTCATCCAGATCAACAATTGCCCCGTAGTTTTTAACTTCCTTTACAGTGACAACCACAAGGTCGCCTGTATCCGGGATATCCCTAGGCATGATAACACCTCATAATTTAACTTTTTCCACCAGCTCACCGGATGTTGAGAGTGTGGCACCGGTTGGTTTTGCAAGAGTGGACCCGCATATGTTGCAAACAACCTGTGAGGATATTTTTGAATAAACCACCTGCTCGTTTCCACAGTTTTTGCATTTGATTTTTACAAATGAATTCCCAACGTTTTTTAATTTATGAAATTCGTCTGCCATAATTTTCACGCCTCCACTATTTCAAATTTCTTTGCCCTCTGGCCTTCTGGTGTTATAGATTTCTTGCATACAGTGCATTTCAATCTTAATGCTATTCTTTTAGTTGGTTTTTCCCTGCCCTCGTACCTTGGCCTTGGGAAACCTCCATAACCTGATGTTACCCTTCTAAACCTTCTCTGACCTGCCCTTAACTCACTTGCCTTTCTTTTTCTTACCCTCTCAACATCATGAATCGTATGTTTTTTGCAATATGGACAGTAAGTTTTAATCTGCTTTGGCATTTTCATTTTAATTTACACCTTTTTACTATATTTTTTACTTATATATAACATTTGACAGTTAATTATATAATTCTTAAAATCATTGTGGTTTAAATTCATTCCAATGATGCCATAAAATTTATTGATATATAGGATATTTTAGTCCAGGTTGATTAAGGTTTTAAGTTAATACAATTTCTTTTTCACAAATATCATAAATCACATAATGATTAATTAACAAAATAGTTAGATATAAGGAATTAGAATAATAAGTTACTTTCTCTTAAAACTCCCCAAGCTACTATAATTTTGCCTTTTTTTCCTCTTTAAATTTGTATACAAAAAATAGATACCTGAGACAGCCATTACAAATGATGTGATCTGGTAAGCTAATGAATTAGTATTAATAAACAAAATAAAATAAAAGACTCCAAATATTCCTGAAACAATTAAAAGAATTGAGGCAACTACAGAAATAATAAAATATTTTAAATTGTTTTTATCCATGAGGTTTCATACATTCGCAAGCCTGTTTTTCATCTCTATTTAATAATGTCAACAGCCATTTAAATCTTGTGCATCATTTTTCCTTAGCCTTGAATATATAACATCTGACCTTATTTCACATACATAAGTTCAATCCATCCAAAGTTAAAAACAAAATTTAATTCATATCTAAAATCCTTCTCGTTACACTTTGCCTTGTACAAAATTTCCTTTGTAGTTATATGTGTAAGCTCGCAATAATATCCAAGGTTTCTTAATTTAAATGTTAAAGTGAGAAATAATTTTACTTTAAGATTATCAAACCATCTTCGCAGGTCCTCATTAAGAAGCGGTTACTGATACTTCTGCTGGATCGTCATAAGAACATAAAGACTGGCTAGATAAAAGTATTCTATTAATAAATTAAATGGACCGGTCGGGATTTGAACCCGAGCCCTCTTGCTTGCGAAGCAAGCGATCTACCGCTGATCTACCGGCCCTTGACTCTTAATTAAAAATAATATTATAAGAATTCGCTTTTTTAGATTAATTTATTTCACTGCCTATATATGATAACTTGGCCAAAAGTGCATCCATTTGAATGTTGTCTGTACCGCCCTCAACTATTCTAAATTCTGTCTCGGCAAGTGCCATAATTATCTGTAGTTTTTGCCTGTATGCAATCTGCTCATTTCTAATTGATGAATGCATTCCCTTTATAATGTCTATACCTGATAAACCATAATCCACAAGCATTTTATCAAGCATGGATCTGGCCTCGTCAAAATTTCCCTCAAGAGCCATTAAAATTAATTTTTTATATTCATTTTTGTTTATTTCCCCTGCTATCTGATAAATTGTTGCAGGTGATATTTTCCCGGTTGTTTTTATGGCCTGGAGTATGTTTATTGCCTTTCTCATATCACCCTCTGAAATTTCATAGATTGCATCAAGAGATTCATCATCTATCTCAAAATTTTCCTTTTTTGATATTGCCTTCAATCTGGATACCATCTCATTTTTGTTTATAGGTGAAAATCTAAGAACAACGCACCTGGACTGTATCGGTGGTATTATTTTTGATGAATAATTGCATGAAAATATGAATCTTGTTGTATTATAATACATTTCCATGGTTCTTCTCAACGCTGCCTGTGCATCTGGAGTTAAATGATCGGCCTCGTCAAGAAAAATGATTTTAAATCCAAGATCATTTGATGGCTTAATTTTTGCAAAATTTTTAATGTTTTCACGGATTATATCAATACCTCTTTCATTTGATGCATTTAATTCTAAAAAATTATCGCGCCATGAGTCACCAAAAAGTTCCCTGGCTAGCGCTATTGCAGTTGATGTCTTCCCTGTTCCGGGAGGACCTGCAAAAATTAGATGCGGTATATTTTTATCTTTAACAAAGGATTCTAATCGGTTAATATTTTCTGATTCTCCAATAACAGCGGATAATTTTGATGGCCTGTATTTCTCTGTCCATATATCTAGCATAGTTTAATAATTACATACTTTATATAAATATTCACTTTAAAATATTCTGTATCAGCGATGGATAAACATTCCTTACGCCCTGTATTTTTTCCAGAGCCCTGACACACTGTGATGTTTCATTTTCATTACATATTATATACGCTATGGCACCATGATCACCCGTTGTTGTGTACAGCTGAACAACGAAATTTAGTTTTTTAATTTCCTCAACAGTTTTAATGTAGGTTTCTGGAGTTATATCAAAGCCTATTATTGCGTCCTCCATGTTAAATTTTCTATAATTTATTCTGGCAGTATATGATATTATTCCCTTACTTTTCTCCATTTCCATAAGCCTGTTATGTATTGTTCCGGGACTAACCCCACAGAGCTTTGCCAGGTCGCGTATGGAAAGCTTCGAATTTTCTGAAATAGCCTTTACAATTTTAATATCAAGTTCATCCATTCATTAGGTTTATATCTTTTTAGAATAAAAATTTTTTTAAATATTTTGCATTTTTTGTATATAAATATTGTTATATTGTGTATTTTTTCTGCACAAATTTTAAATTTTTAAATATACATAATTATGATATATTTAACATATAAAAAAGATGATCGGAACTTATTAAAATTAATTTTTAAACTGTCAAAAACTTTAAAAATGTAATTACATTGTAAATACGATAAGCATGCCAGTTTATGAATCAGAAGGCAGTCTGGATGAGAGAACAAAGGACCTTTCAAGGGCGAGGCAGTCACTAATAGAGGAAATGCAGGCAATAATGTTCTATGATGAGAGGGCATATGCAACAAAGGATAAAAATCTTAGGGATGTAATAGAGCATAACCGTGATGATGAGAAGGAGCATTTTACATTATTACTTGAATACCTTAGAAGAAATGACCCGCAGCTTGATAGGGAATTGAGGGAGATACTGTTTTCAAATAAGGAATTAAAGGATCTTGGTGATTAAAATATTCATCAAAATAATTTTGTTCAATTTTCTTATTTATTATTTTAACAATATATAAATAAACAGAATAATTAACAGTCAGACCATTAATTTATTGCGCCAATTGCTGAAATAAAATCACCACAGCATTGCATGTTAAATAATTAACATAAGTTTAATTAAAATCATTACAATAATGCAATATGAAGAAAATTTTGGTTTTGGCCTCTGGTAATGGTACAAATTTTCAGGCAATAATAGATGCAATAAATAATGGCGTGGTAAATAATGCAAAAATAACAAAATTGATATGCAACAATAAAAGGGCAAATGTACTTGAAATTGCCAGATCAAACAATATAGAACCAATATTAATAGATTCAAAAGGTGATTATAATAAATTAATATCAGAAATACTATTATCAGAAAACCCGGATTTAATAGTATTGGATGGTTATATGAAAATATTACCTGATTTTATTATAAATAAATTTTTATACAAAATAATAAACATACATCCGTCATTACTGCCATTATTTGGCGGCAAGGGCTATTATGGAAAGAGGGTACATGAGGCTGTATTAAAATCCGGTGCAAGATTTTCTGGATGCACAATACATTTTGCAACAAATGATGTTGATAATGGCCCAATTATAGACCAGAGGATAGTTAATGTTGATGATTATGATACACCGGAATCACTTGAAGAAAAAATACATGAGCAGGAGCATAAGGCATTGGTATTTTCCATAAACCTTGTATTAAGTGGAAACTATGAGATAAATGGCAAAAGGGTTATAAGGAAATTATAATTTATCCAAAAATATATAATAATTTAACATAATTTTATATTTATAATTAAATGAGGGGTTTATTAATTATTTAAATAAAATAATTATTGTATTTTTATGAATTTTATATTGTAACATTATATTTAATTGGAATTACATATTTATTACCTAATTATATTGACATATATTAAAATAAAAATCTGATGTGTCCTAATATATTAATGTGTATCTAGGTTTTTCATTACATTATTTGATAAAAGAATAAGAGATGTCATTAAAATACTGATACCATTATAATACCCATTATTAGTTTTCTATTCATAACAATATTAATAATTCTCCATATATATTTCTATAGTAATATTAATAAATATTTTATTTTTATTAATAAATTGGTTATTCATACTAATAATATTATTCCATTATATAATATATAAAAAGCAAATATAAATATTATAAATGCAGATATGTATTTTATATATTTTTCATATTTATATCCGAATCTATTAATTGCATATGGAAATGTAAAAATCCATATTATTATACCTGAAAATAGTCCAGCCACAGAAAGTATGCTTAACTCCTTTAATAGGAAAAATCCTGCAGTAAGCCACCACAGTATCTGGAATGGATTGGTCAATCCCATTGATAATCCTATAAAATAGTTACCCTTTCTTGATTTTGACGGCATTTTAGATTTTAATACAGCCATTCCAAGGTAAAGCATGAATAACCCACCTATTATATAAATAAATTTTAGTATACCTAAATTTATGTATGACCGAAGGAAGTAAACAATTAAAAAGAATGTAAAATCTGCACTCATTGCACCTGCACCAACACTTGTCCCATGCATCTTTGATTTTAATGATTCATTTGCTATTATTGAATTTACAGCACCTGGTGGACCTGCAAGAGATAATCCAAGGATTATTCCAAGCAGATAGTAATAAAATATCATTATGGTTTATTATAATAAAATATTTTAAAATTATATTATTTTCATATTTTTTAATACTATATAACCAGCTGCTATATCTTCAAGGCCTATTCCCATGGATTTAAAAACACTTTTATTTACCTTATATTTATTTACATTTATAATAAAATCCTTTAATTCAACTATTTTATTTTTATTTTTCATGTCTATTATTTCTGATGCCTCCTTCATTGACTGATCAAGATTCTCAGAAATTACTATATCAGAATTGTCAAGAACATCATTATTGGCCTCCCTTCTGCCAATAATATTTGATCCCACCAGATTAATATGATATTTTTCAGGAAGCATTGAATAATCAAAGATTGGTGTTTTTGAATTTGTTACGGATGTAATTACATCAGAATCCTTTAATACAGATAAATCCCTTGATGCCTTTATATTAAAATCAAATTTTTTTGAGAAATTTAATGCATGTTCATAATTTTTTGAATACACATAGACATTATTTAAATCATAAATCGAGGCCATTGCCTTTAACTGTGTTTCGGCCTGGAATCCAGACCCTATTAGTGTGTAATTAATATTCTTTTTATTTATTAATAACGATGTCACCATTGCTGTTAATGCACCTGTTCTTATCTGACCAAGTGTGTTTGCATCGATTATAAATAATTTTTCCGGATCAGAAACGTCAAATATTATAACAACAAACCTTACACCGTTTTTACCTGATATGTATGTTTTTAATCCTGCTATGTTATATTTCTCATAATATGCAGGCATTGTATTTAAAATAAAATTATCGCCATAGATTCTATCACGTGCGTTTGCATAAGATTTTTTGTTTCCGTAAGAAGTGAAAGCATCCCTTAATTCATTTATGCATTCTTTTATATCAAGGTATTTCTTTACATCCTCATCGCTTATATAATAAATCATTATTATTAATTGATTTTTCATTATTAAATATTTATAATGTATAAATAAATATTAAAATAATGATAAGAGTGGGCATGATTGTACCTGCAAACAATGTTGCACTGGAATATGATATGTACCATATGGCCCCTTCGATAATTAGCTTCCATTCCACAAGAATGAGGCCATCAAGAGGATGCGAACCACAGGACCCTGAAAAATTTAGAAGGGAGCTCGGTGAGGCATATAACCTTATTAAAAAAATTTCCGATGTTACAGTTTATGGAAGGACATACGGGACCCACAAAAATATTGAAATTATTAAAACTGTTATAAAAAAGAACCTTATAATTCCTGAGGTCTCCGTAATGAATTTATTGAGATATAAAAAAATAAATAATGTCTGGCTCGGAACTCCGTATATAAAGGAAAGAACAGCCGAGGAGGCAAATTATTTTAAATCAAATAATTTTAATATAACAGGATTTGCCGGGTTAAATAAAATTTATGGCCTGGATATTTCAAATACAGGTGATGATGAAATAATTAAAATGATTGAGAATGAAAAATCCAGTGTGATGGCTGCAGATGCAATTTATTTATCATGCACTGCACTTCCAACACATAGCGTCATAAATAAGGTCATGAAAAAGTTTAACATGATGGTAATTTCTGAAAATTCTGCAATACTATGGGAAATATCTAGGATATTTAATATTAATTTTGAAATACCGGGAATATCAAAATTTTAAAATTATAAATATATCTAAAAAATTGGTTAATTAATCGAGCCTAAATTTGTATCCATATTCTATTATTCCATTTTTACCATCCTCCCTTATCTTTCTGAATACCATATGAACCCTCCTGCCTATATCCACCTCATCAGGATTACAGTCAACAACCTGTGCTGTTATTGATGGCCCCTCATCAAGTTTTATTAATGCCATCACATATGGTATTTCCCTTTTAAATGCGGGGGATGAATCATGAACAATGGAATATGATAATATTTCACCGTTACCGCTCAATTTTACCTTTTCCATTTTTCCAATTGATTCCCTGTGGCAGTAAGGACATATATCCCTTGGCGGGAAATATGTTCTACCACAGTTTTTGCATCTAAACCCAATTAGGTTATACCTGTATTCTGTTTCCCTCCATATTCTTGATAGTTCAGTCATTATTTACCACCTATATACCAAGTATATGCACAACGCTGGAGGCTCCTGTGCCCGCCATGTTGTGCAGAAGCGCGTATTTTGCACCCTTTACCTGTCTTTCTCCAGCCTTTTCTTTTAACTGTATATAAGCCTCCACGGCCTGGCCTATACCAACTGCACCGTATGGATCGCCCTTGGCCTTTAAACCACCAGATGGATTTACAGGCAGTGAGCCATCAAGCTTGATATCATTGTAAACAATGTCCTTGGCATGACCCTTTTCCACGAATCCAAGATCCTCAAGCTCAATAAGCGCATAAATAGAGAATGAGTCATGCAGTTCAATAAATGATATATCATCACGTTTTAATCCTGATCTCATAAATGCCTTTTCAGCTGCAAGCCGGGCTGAATTAAATGTGTATATTGATTCCCTGGAGCCAACAGATAAATAATCCTCTGCTATTGCCGAGCTTAATATTCTAATTCCATCCTTTCCATTTTTCTTAACATAATCCTCAGAGGCAAGAACCACAGCTGCAGCACCGTCACTTACTGGTGAGCAATCCATAAGGTTCAGTGGATCTGCAACCGGCGTTGAATTTAAGGCCTGTTCAACAGTAATTTTATTTCTGTACTGTGCATCAGGATTTTTTGATGCGTTATTATGATCATTGACAGGTATCATGGCAAGAGCCTCCTTCTCAACATTGAAATCGTGCATGTATTTTCTTGCTATTATAGCAGCCATTGATGCGGGGGTTGCGCCATAGAATGCCTCCCATTCACGATCAAGTATTGATGACATTTTATTTACAATGTCACTGCCATGGAGATCTGTCATTTTTTCAACACCACCAACAACAACGACATTATATTCCCCGGATTTTATAGATAAATATGCCTCCCTGAGCGCAGCAGCGCCTGATGCTGTTGATGCCTCTATTCTTATTGCAGGTATTCCCTCGTTTGACAGACCAGAAAAATCTGCAATCAATGCACCGATATTCTCCTGCTCATTTATTGTTCCGGCAAGTCCATTTGCACCATAAATTGCATCGATATCCTTTGAATATATGCCTGCATCCTCTATAGCCTTTAAACCGGCCTCAACGGCAAGATTTCTTAGTGATTTATTCCATAGTTCTCCATACTTTGTTTCTCCTGCCCCAATAATATAAACATCACTCAACACTATCACCTGTTACAATAATCTTCCTGAATTTTGTGTATGTTCCATAATCTATAAACTTCACCTTTTCAATCAATTTTTTTATTGTTGGCGCATTGTATTTTTTATAATCCTTAATATTATCTGTTACTGTTATATCAAATGCGTCTGATCCGGCACCTGACCCAAATGAAACGGCAAGGATCCTGTCCCCGGGCTGCGCCTCATCCAGTATGGCTGATAGGCCATTCATTGTTGAACCAGAGTATGTATTGCCTATATATGGTGTTAAAAGCCCAGTTTTGTACTGTTCCTCTGTAAAGCCCAAAATTTTGGCCGCCCTGGTGGGAAACTTACCGTTGGGCTGGTGGAATACGGCATAGTCATAATCCTCAGGTTTTGTTTCCATTCTTTCCATCATAGCCCGGGCCGCAGCTATTACATGCTTAAAATATCCTGGCTCTCCGGTAAACCGCTCACCGTGCTTTGGATATGGCTCGCCCTCACGCCTCCAGAAATCAGGGGTATCTGTGGATACTGAAAGAGTGCTGTTAATTTCTGCTATTACGTTTTCCTTTCCAATTATCATGGCTGTTCCGCCGGCAGATGCCGTATATTCAAGTGCATCACCTGGCGCACCCTGTGAGGTATCTGAACCTATTGCCATTCCATACTTAATATATCCAGAATCAACCATTGCCTTAATATTTTGCATTCCCGCAGTACCGGCCTTGCATGCAAATTCATAATCAGCTGCGAAATACTGCAATGGCATTCCTATTGCGGCTGCCACAATTGTGGCTGTTGGTTTTACGGCATAAGGATGTGATTCAGATCCAACATATATAGCACCTATATCGGCCGGGTCAATATCTGATCTTTTAAGGGCATTTCTTGCAGCCTCAACTGATATTGTTGCAACATCCTCATCTGGTGCTGGAACCGACTTGCTTAAAATAAAAAGGTTATTTTTCATTTTATCTGGTTCATCACCCCATATTCTGGCTATCTCCTCAGGTTTTATCCTGTACTGGGGTATATATGAACCATAACTAACTATACCTGACATAGATGGATAAGACTTATTTTATATATAAAAATTCACGTTTATAATTTCTCTAATTGACGTATTTATTATTTGATATTTTAATAAAAATATTTAAAAAAAATTTAAATAGGACTTTTCGTTATTTAATTATGGTAAGTATAGGGGAAATAGCATTAATAATAATAGTTTTGATAATTCTTGGCATACTATTATCCGGTATTCATATATTAAAGGAATGGCAGAGGGCCCCTGTGTTGACCCTTGGAAGATACACAGGACTGAAGGGACCCGGACTTATTTATGTTACACCAATAATAAGCAAGATTACAGTTGTCGTATCAACAAGGATACAGGCGGTTGCATTTAAAACAGAGTCAACATACACACAGGATAATGTTCCGGTTAACGTTGATGCGGTAATGTATTTTCAGGTTATAGATGCAGATAAGGCTGTGCTTAATGTTGAAAATTATGCCACAGCAACCCAGCTGGCAGCCCAGACCACACTTAGGGAGGTTCTTGGAAAATCCTCATTTGATGAGATATTATCTGAAAGGGAAAAGGTTGGTGAGGCTGCAAGGCAGATTATAGATGAAAAAACAGAGCACTGGGGGGTTAAGGTATCATCCGTGGAGATAAGGGATGTTCTGGTTCCACAGGCCCTGCAGGATGCCATGTCAAGACAGGCTGCGGCAGAAAGGGAGAGAAGGTCCAGGGTTACACTGGCACTGGCAGAGGTGGAGGCTGCCGGAAAAATGGTGGATGCTGCAAAACAGTATGAAAACAATCCCACTGCATTCCAGTTAAGATGGATGGATATAGTTTACCAGATTGGTCTTGAGGGTAAGGGATCCCTGATCATGATACCTCAGAACGTGCCAACAGCAGGTGATACATCACAGTTTTTCACTGCAACAGCCCTTGAAAGTATTTTAAGCAAAAACACGGGAAACACCACTAACTCTGGGAATAAACCTCAATGAGCTGATCAATGGTCAGCTCATATGGCCTTTTATCAGAATATATTCCATGATAATCTATTATGGATGAAATTTTTTTTCTTCTCATGGAAAATAGTTTTATTAAAAAAAGATCAAATTTTTTAATATCTATATTATACTCCCTTTTTTCTATTAATATTATTGATGAATCAACTTTTGGTACAGGATAAAATGAGTTGCGGCTTACATTGTAAAGTATTTTAATTTGTGACCTTATACCTGAATTTACTGTAAGCCTCGAATAATCTGGAGTTCCAGGACTGGCAACAAGCCTTTGTGCGAATTCTTTTTGAACCATTAATATTGCCATTTTAAAATCATAGTCCAGTATTTTAAAAACTATTTTGGATGAGATTTGATAGGGTATGTTTCCTATAATTTTATCATATTTCCCTGGAGCCAGTTTTAGAAAGTCTGCCTTTATTATCTTTAATTTACCACTTTTAATAAAATTGCTATAACTTTGATTTAACTGATCCACAAATCTATGATCTGGTTCAACCACGGTCAAATTTATATTATATTTTAATAATTGTTCTGTTAGGATTCCATGGCCAGGGCCTATCTCAAGTATGCATTCATTATCCTCTGGAGATAAAAATGATACCTCCTTTAATGCAATGTTATGGTCTTTTAAAAATACCTGGCCATATTTTTTACTAAAATTATCATTCATTTTGCAACAAATAATTTATATTTTTCATATCTGTTCTGGAGTTCCTCTATTATTCTGTTAACTATCATTTTTTTTGGATTGTGGACGCTTTTAACCCTTTCTGATATATCATCAAATGATTTAAACGGTGCTTTTTTTCTTTCCTCAAGGATTGCCCACATGCTTTTATTGCCTAGACCTGGAAGAAGCTCAAGTGTATGCATTCTGGCATTTACAGCCTCCGAATTATTAAAAAAGTTTATGAATTTCTCTGGATTTGAATCTATTATTGTTTCTATAGTATATGGGAGTTCGGATACAGCGGCGCTTGTTAATTCCTTGTATGTTATCCTCCTTTTTATTGATATAATTTTATCACGCTTCTCAGCAGATTTCCCTATATATATTCGATCACCAACAGATATGACTGCATCAGGTTTTGGTATTATCTCCAGAAGCTTGAATTCGCTCTCACCAATGGCTATTATTAATGGTGTCTTTCTAAAACTCTTATCTTCAGGGCGTCCCTGTGGTAAATAATCCAGAACATAAGCATATTCTTCCATTTATAAGACCTGCAATGTATCAAGAATTGCATCAAGCTGCGCATCATCCACTTTTATATTATATGAATTTAATACTGCTATTAATTCGTCCTTGTTATTTGGTTTAAGATCAATCAGCTTTACAGCAACCTCTTCTGAAAGCTTGAATGTTGACATTAATGATTCTTTTAGCTTTTCTATGTCAACGTTTTTTTTATATTTAAGAAACTTTTCAACATATGATAATGTATCTGCCTCATCCTCAGTCTTTTCTTCCTTTGCGGATAATTTGTTGTATACATCAATGTTTGTTATATATTTTATTTTCATTGATACAGCCTCTTGAGGTGCACTGGAGCAGATATAATTTTCCTTGTGGTATTGCCTATATTAAGAGACACAACATAGCATGATCCCTGCATACCTGAAACTATTCCTGTTCTGCCCTCAAATGTATGGTGAGGCATTCCATTATGAACTGCCGGATTTATAACTATTGCAACCCTGTCCCCAACATCGAATGTTTTGAGCAGGTCATTAACCTTGGGCATGCCCCTTTCCTTTATTCTTTTTGTGAGTATATTCCTTGATCCTGATCTGGATCCCCTTGACATTCTTGTCGTTTTAATCACCCCTATTTATATATATGACATCCAGGCTCTTAACCCTGAGTTTTTCACCGTAAAGTGAGGTCAGGCTTGGATTTGTCCTGCCACAATCTCCATTTACCAGTTCTTTTATATATGTGCCAGCCTCAGCACATATTTGGATGGTGGCAGTTTTATCCATTATATCTTCTATCTTTATATATTTTATTTCTTTTTTCCTAATAATATCGGATCTGTTACCAAGCACCCTTCTTGGTGTTTGCTGTTCTATTTTATTTCCTGTGAGCAGTTCACATGCCCTTATTAATTTTTCCCTGTCCATTATGCCATCTGATTCTATTACTGCCCTGTAAACCTTATCATGTTTGGCTTCCTTGATTTCTTTTACCCTCTTTTTATCACAAAAGGATAATTTATCTATTTTGATGCCGGCATTTTTTGAATTAACCGCAAATTTAAATTCCTCAAGATTAACCGACCTTTTTTTGGGATTTGATGCCTCTATTACAAATTCACGGCCATTACCAAGCATCATAACATCAACATCCTCACGTCCGGAACCATGAAGATAATAGTTTTCTGATTCTGTTATTTTCTTTAACTCCTCGCCTATTATAGATTCTATAGAATCACCGGAACCATGAATCCATCTGGTCTGTGGAAGATCGCGTCTCATCTTTGTATAAACACCATAAATATACAATGATTTAACATTTATTTCCACATAATCATAAATGGTGTTAATGTTTATTATGATATCCGGGTCCTTTGAATAGGTTTTTCCTGTAATATTTTCCATATATTTACCGAATTCCCTGTTAAATTCCTTCTTAATACTTTCGCCCTTTTTACCAAATTTTTCTTGAATTTGATTTTCTCTTTCCAAAATTTCCGGATCAAATTTTGACCCCACTAAAAAAGAATTGTATTCATATCCAGAAAGCCTATCCAAAACTATTTTTAGATATTTATCAAACTGATCAAATATGCCATTGCATATGTAGCAGGATGTTTTTTCCTGCATGCTTCCGATAAGTGCATTATAGGCAAATAAAAGACTTTCGCCCCTCTCTTTATTGGTTAACCCTGTTCCAATGCCTGCGAATATCCTGCCAGTGCATCTTGTGCAAAGATTAAAACTAAATAATTCTTCAAGATTCATAAAAATACTTAAAAAAATATATTAAAAATTTATCTGGCCTTAACAATCTTTTCAGTGTTTGGCCTATCCTTTATAAACACCCTTGAACCGCATTCACATTCTATATCGGCGGTCCCGAAAGATTTTTCAAGCGGTCTTCCGCATCTAACACATTTATACATGGCTATTTATCTCCTTTATTACTTCACTGCTGTATTCTGGTGTGTATGACCCACCAGCAAATTTATAACCACAGTGCCTGCATTCCCATATACCATTTGCAACCCTCTTAACCTTGTTTTGCTTGCAGGATGGGCATGTGTAATAGCTTGTTTTTTGTTTATAAACCTTATTCCATTCCTTTCTTATTGTAACACCGTACCTTGGCCCAAATCTGCCTGAGGCCCCAACCTTTACTGTGTGTTTTGTCATTTATAATCACCTTAAATATTTCTCCCTAATCTTACTACCTATATCACTTGATGTTTTTATAGCTTTCCTAATTTCATCAAGTGAGAATTCTCCAACATCACCCTTTTGCATGGCGTGTATATGATTGTCCTCTGCCATTGTTACAGTTATTCTGCCATTAGAAACCTGTTCCTCCTCAAGATCTGGGTCGCATACAAGTTCATCTCCAATTTTTGCCATGGTTACAGATACGGGCAGTGCATTTACAGGAAGTTTAAAGTCCTCACCGCCATATTTTGATGCTGGCACAATGGCGTTTTTTAAAGCGGATACCGCAGCAAGCGTGCATGCATCAATAATATTTCCATCGTAATTGAGAACATCTATATCAATATATACCATCCATACCTTTTCACCGGGTTCTATTACGAGCTTGGATGTGTCAATAACGTTGCTCTCCCTTATACCACGATCAACAACCCTTGAATATTCTATTGCCTGCTCACTTGGAGGGCCAGACTCAAATGTTGGAAATGCCATTGGGAGTAGCTCTATGTTGAGGGCCATTACACCACTTTCAGGAGAGTCCGGAAATGGGGTGCCTTCCTCTATTTTTATTCCCGCAACAACCTTTGTTTTACCAAGTTCCACCATGGCTGAACCACAGGCCTTTGGAATAAAATTCTCTGTAATTTTTATTTCCCTAAAGTCTGTTAAGGATCTGCCATCTATTCTTTTACCCTTTTTTATGCTATCCAGTATGAAACCTTTTTTAATTTCAGAAATTACCGCATTTGAATCCATGGGCATTTTTACTCACCATCCTCTATTGAATACTTGCTCATCAGGGCATCACGCTGAATCTTTGATATATCCTTCATGGCATTCATCATCATTGATGTCGCCTGATCAAATTCCTCCTCAGACACATCACCGTCTATCTGAAGTAAAACAACCTTGCCTGTTCTTGGGAGAATTGCCATTGGTATATCAGCCTGACCGTAGTTATCCTCGTCCTTTGAAAGGTCAAGAACAACCCTGCCATCAGCCTTCCCGGCAGTGCAGCCAACAACGAGATCCCTCATTGGAACTCCAGCATCGGCAACAGCAACAGATGATGCTGTCAAACTTGCTATTCTTGTGCCTGCATCAGCCTCAAGAACCTCGATAAAAACATCAATTTCAACTCTTGGGAGTTTTTCAAGTATTATTGCTGATGAAAGTGCCTCTGAAACAACCTTGGATATTTCCATTGTTCTTCTATCCGGGCCAGGCCTTTTTCTCTCCTCAACACTAAATCCGGCCATATTGTACCGTGCCTTGACTATTGCCCTGTCCATATTCTGGGTATGCTTTGGATAGGCCTCCCTAACATATACTGCCACTATAATCTTATTTGCACCCCACTCAATAAATGCTGACCCATCAGCCTTTTCTATAACACCGGTTTGAATTTTAATCGGGCGCATTTCATTAAAAGCCCTACCATCAAGTCTCAGACCATCATCGTTAATAAGCTTAATATTGCCTTCCATTTTAATTTTCACCCTTTAACTTTTTAAAATATTCTGCCATTCTGTCTGTTAAGCCAATTGTATGTGCTTCCTTTTCAACTATTTTTATGGCATTTATTGCCATATTAACGTTTTCTATATCTCCATCTATCCATATAAAACCATTCTGGCCAACTATTATTTTTGTGTTTGTTTCATTTTTTATAAGATTGATCATGTTTCCTCCCTTACCAATTACACGCGGTACCTTTGGGGGTTTAACCGCAATAATCTGGCCCGTTTCAAGTTTTTTCATGCCAGGTTCCTTCATGCTTACCCAGCTTTCCCTGATTTCATTTGACTGCGATATCTTGGCATAAATAAAATCACCAACATTCAGGTATCTTTCAAGGTCTCCGGCATTTACGTGCCATGGGGTATCGTTTATATGCAGTAGCGAATAATACGGAGAATTTATATCAACAGTCCACATGGTTGGCCCAATATCCATTATTTTACCTATTATCTTATCATTAACCCTTGGAAGATACGGGCTATTAAATGGTGCTATGTCGACAAATTTATCCCCGCGCTGTATCACTCCAAAATATTCTGAAAAATATTCAGAATTAGATTCATAAAGTCCATTTCTGGGCTTTAAATCATTTAGCTCAATTTTATCACCAGGATATACGATTTCTTTAGTTTCCAAACATTTCACCCTTACATTCAGCTCAATATTTATTTTTATATTAAATTATAAATTGCTATATAAAACATTTTTTATTTCCAATAAATTTATAAATCATTTTAAAAGTTTTACCTCCGCCTCACCATGTGCCTTCTTATTGATAAGATCCATTAAATCCCCCTGAAGACCTGCTGAGATTTCAATGATGCACATGTATTCCCCGGCATTTGACCATTCCTCCTTTAATATGTTACCAAATTTTGATATATCCCCATAGAGTTTTCCATATGCATCACCGGCCAGTTTTATACCAAGTCTAACCTTTTCTATTCTTATTGGTATTAAAACCCTTATGGCCTTTAAAACTGTCTGGACCTGCTCCTCGACGCTTTTAAATGGATCTATTCTAACCTTTGCCTCTTCCATTGCCTCCTCAATTCTTATTGCAGGTATTGGTGTATTTGTTTGTGGATTTATGGCCTCACGAACAATTTCATTGATAACCTGTTTTTTCTTCCTTTCAAGCATTTCCTTTCTCTGCTCTGTTGTAAGCTGTATCTGGCCTCGCCTTACTATTTCTATTGCTATCTGACCTATATCTGTGGTCTTAAAAACTTCCTTTAAAATTTCTTCATTTGACCTATCACCCTTTTTTGCATCCTTAAAAACCTCTGGTATTGCAAGGTCATTTTCTATGTCTATTTTCCCTGACCTAATTTTTCCAGCAGCATCTGGATCGACAAGAATTTCAAATTTATAACCGTGAGATTCAAATCTTGCTATAACTGCATCATCTATACTGACCATAAAACTTAATTATATCTATAAATAAATAATTATAGATTGTTCCATTTTAATTAAAAAAAGTCATAATCATATATTACCATCACAGAGGCATTTTTTTCATGAGATCTTGCCATATTTATTATTTTCTTTGCATACAAAAGGTTATCGGCAAAACATATGGCAAGACCTGCTGATCTGCCCTTAAATGTAAAGAAGATATTATTTTTTAATAAAGGTTCAATAAGATCAAAATTTTCTGAAAAAATTGCGAAAACAGTTATATCAGTTTTAGAGATGTCAATAACAGGTATAACAGAAATTATTGATTTCTTAATTAAATTTTCAATATACTTTTTAATCCTTTTGGCAGGCAGAGCTGTGAGGCAAGATCGTTATATGAGAATCCTTGGATTGCTTTTGAGAGATTCTATAATTGCCAGTTCATTGCCTGAAACTGTGATGTTTATGTTCTGCTCTGGAATGTATTCCATTGCCTTAGGGCCAATTTTTTCTGATGCAGCATCTATACTGGCTCTTAATTCATCCAGTGTTTTTCCCTGAAAGCCGTAAAGTGATATTTCTTCCAGACACAGTATTTTGGCAAATATGCCTGTTTCTATTGTATTTAAACCAGAGAATGCCGCAAATCCACTTTTTATATTATATATCCTCTTATCAACATAAAGGGCAAATTTTTTTATAATGTTATTGGCCTGAAACTTATTTAACCTGTACTGTAAGGATTGCGGGGAAATTCCGAGATTTTTTGAAATTTGCCTCAATGTAGATCTGCCATCTCCCAGAAGGCTTGTCAGTATCCTTTTGTCTATTTCATCCATTTTAACCGGTATCCGTTTTTAATTTAAAATTTTTGGCGAAATAATGATAGAGTAAATTAAATTATAAAGGTTCTATTTATACATGTATTATAAAAATACTTTTAATAAACACTTTTATATCCATAATAAATAGGTATATCATGGAGAAAATTGAGATAAAAAATCCCGGCCAGCATTATGTAAATAATTTCATACTATATGACGCGCTTGGAGGGCCAGTTATAAATGAAAATTTATGGAAGCTCAGGATAGATGGTATTGTTAAAAAACCCATGGAATATACATATAATGAACTTAATTCCATGACAAACATAGAATACATATCTGATTTTAATTGTGTTACAAAATGGTCTGTAAAAGATGTTAAATGGACAGGACCGTCCCTAAGAGACCTTATATTAAAATCAGAACCTGAGGAGGATGCTGAATGGGTCATGTTTATATGTGCCGATGGCTATGATACCCCTGTGCCTTATGACGATGCAATAGATGAAAAAAGCATAATAGCTTTAAAAATGAATGATAAGCCTCTGGCCATCGAGCATGGATTTCCAGCAAGACCGTTTATACCCTCATTATATGGATGGAAGAGTGCCAAATGGCTTACAGAGATAAAAATAATGAGGGATTATGAGGATGGATACTGGGAGTCATATGGTTATCATGAACGTGGTAAAATAGAAGATGAGGAGAGATTTAAGGGATTTGCGTGGAGAAAAATAAAAAGGAAATCAAAGATAGACAGATAAAAATTTTATTAATTTTAGGTTAATTTTACGGTGCAATTGCAGATTATTACTTTAAAATTAACTCTATTGGTGCATGGTCTGACCCCATAACATTTTCCAGTATTAGTGAGTCATTAACATTTTTTATAAAATCTTTTGAGACAACAAAATAGTCTATTCTCCATCCTATATTTTTTTCTCTTGCATTAAATCTATACGACCACCATGAGTAATGATTTGGCTCCTTATGAAAATATCTGTATGTATCTATATATCCATGATTAAGAAATTCCGTCATAAAATCCCTTTCCTGCTGCGTAAATCCAGCATTATTTTGGTTGTCTTTAGGTCGGGCTATATCTATCTCCTCATGCGCTACATTAAAATCACCAGTGATTATAACCCCCTTTTTTGATTTTAAATCATCACAGTATTTTAGAATTTCATGATCGAATTCAATCTTATAATCAAGTCTGGTAAGACCGTGCTGGGAGTTTGGAAAGTATGAATTTATTAGATAATAATCATCGAAATTAAATGTTTGAACCCGACCCTCTGAGTCAAAATCCTTATTTCCGATTCCTGCCACATAGTCTAATGGTTCAGTTTTGGTCAAAGCCATGGTACCGCTGTATCCCTTTTTCTGTGCAGGGTTAATATATACCTTATAATCAAGATGATATATCTCCTCAGGAACAGACATATTATCCACCTTTGTTTCCTGAAAAAGTATTATATCGGGATTTTCCTTTTTTAAAAAATCTATTATACCATTTTTCACAGCAGCCCTTAGGCCATTCACATTCCATGATAAAATTTTCATGATAGTTTAAGCAATATACATATAAAAGTTTATTTTTTAGAGTAATATATAGAAAATAATCTATGATAATACCTTAATAAATATTAGATATAAACTTATAATGAAAAAAAGCATATTAATAATAGGCCTTATTATACTGATCATTAGTCTCGCCATGTATGGCGTGGATATTCATGATAAAAATAACACAACATATACCCTGAAATCATTGGGAAATGGAATTTATGAATCTAAGGAGATAAGCTTTAAATCTTCTGATATTCTCACAGTAAAAAATCCAACGTCAAACTCGGGGCTTATACCTGCATCTGATGCTGGCAAGGTAACAAATATAACAACACTGAATGAATTTAAAATTGGAAGCACCACCAGTTTTGGAATAATAAAAGAATATTCTAAAATACCTTCAGGCAATTACATATTTATAGAAATTACAGGTGGAAAAGTTTTTACAACATACACATTTGGTTCATATTCCTATTTAATAGATATTGCATATTTGGGATATGCCAGTACAGTTGGCATTATTATAGGTGTTTTAACAATTGCTGCTGGGGCCCTGATAGATTCTCCTTTATGGACCAGAAGACATATTAATTAATTTTTTTAAATTTAACTTTAAAGCGTGAAGTCTCCTTTCCTGATGGAGTAGATGAAGGCGTAAAGTTTTATGGTATATTAAATTACATAAAAAAGGTAGGCACGGACTGTACCGAATTTATGCCAGTGTAGCGATGTTTCATACATGATGGGGCAAGCTTTTCAATGGTATCGGGAATCCATATACTTTAACTTTGTGAGGATGTCGCCAAATCTGTGTTAAAAAATAATGCATTTTGATATTAAGCCAAGGCTCTGGATGAAGCATACACAAGTTTTTTAACTTTAATTGAATATAATGTCTGTTTTCGTATATTTTTGCTTTTATCATTTGATTTCCAGCTATCAAATATTATAATATATAAATTACAATGTAACCTATTAACATCTTCCCAGCATATATTGATTGTAGTTTATTCCATTATTCATGAAGTTAGAGGGTATTTACATAGAGTTAATTTCAGTCAGATAAGATATAATTCTACAAATTAATATACCAGAAATAAGATTGGGAATTCTACAATGTTGATGAATTTCTGAAATTACAAAATTGACAAATATTCAATGAAAAATTAACATTTAAAATATTTCATAACCCATAAAAGATGTAGCTTATTTAAATGAATCAAGACCACAGTTAAGATGTTATACCTCAATAAACAATACAGATATATGATTTAAAAAATTTATTATATCATAAATTAAACATGTTATAAGATTAAAAAAATAAATATTTATTTTTATATGAATGGAATCATTATAACTATCAATAATATTAGCATATACATATTGGAAAAACCAAAGGCGCTTCTAAAGTATTTTCTGTCATAATTTCTCATGAAGGGCCTGATTACATAGGCAAGGAGTATAACATCCATTATTACTGCCATGGGGAAGTACAGATAACCAACATGTATGTAACTGATAAAGAAGGGTATAAGAGAATAGGTGATCAGAATAATGGTATTAATCATTATCCAAAATGCGGTTTTTTTAATTCCTACTCTGGCGGGCAACATTGGTATGTTGTTTTCTTTATAATCATCTATGTTATTTACAGATAGATTCCAGAAGTGTGTGGGAGTCCACATAAATACGAGAAACGCTATGAATAGGGATGTTATTGATACAGAGTCTGTTAAGGATGCCCAGCCGGCAAGTGCTGGAAAGCTTCCTGCTATACCACCAATTACTATATTCCATGAGGTGCGTCTTTTTAGGACTATGGTGTAAAGCACGACATAGCTAAGAAAACCACCAAATATAAAGATCATTGTTAGGAAATTAAGAAGAAAATATGAAAGCACCAGGGATATAACAATCATAATGGATGCAAAGAATATCATTCTATTGCGTGTATTTTCATTTACTATCTTTGAGCGCGATCTCGTTCTTTTCATTTTTATATCTATATCTATATCATAAATATTATTGAACAAACTTGCAGACATAGAGGCAAGTGTCCCACTTATTACCAGTATTAATAATAGAAATGGATATTTATTACCACCAGGTACTGCCAGAAATGCTGCTATTGCAACCATGTCTATAAGCATCGTAATTTCAAGCTTGGTAATTTTCATAAAGTTTTTCAGTTTAGACATTTTTAATCACCTGATACACATAACCGTTAAAAATAAAATAAAAAAATAATTTAATCTCCAGCAGATGGTGGTGTTGGAGTTGCACCATATAGTGTTGGCCCGTATGAGTATGTTACGCCATTGTATACAAATGTTTCATTCATTTCACCAGGTTTCTGCTGGCTCTCCCACGTTTTCCACTGGCTGTATGGTAATACAAATGCAGGTCCCCTCATATGAGCATGCCCAAGACCACATAACTCAACGCACTCGAAATGATAAAGGCCTGGTGTTGTAATATTTGTCCATATGTAGTTATAATGCCCAGGGAAGGCATCAACCTTTGTTACATTTATTAGATAGAACGAGTGCATGACATCAACGCTGGTCACATTAAATTGAATTGGTGTGTTAGCAGGCAGTACAGCAAAGTGCCTTGTGGATGAACCATTTGGATATATGAATATCCACTGCCACTGATAACCCACAACGTCTATATCAAGGTAATGATGATTATCGGTTGGAGCACTTGGTGCAGCCCCGGCAACCCTTATACCGTATGCAGGTGGTAAGTCATATACCAGCAGTGATATTAAAACAATCACCACAAAGAGAACGAAGACCTTAAATATTGTTTTATTCCCACGTTCTATGTTTTCTATTCTTCCAGGTCTCATATCCTCATCAGGGTTATAAGGGGCATTTTCGTCAAATTCCTCATGCCTTTTCCAGCTCTTAAGGAACACATAGATATACCAGAAGGCGAATCCTGCACCTATAACTATGCCGGGGATTATATAAGCAAGATATATTGATGTTATTTCTGCCCCGGTAATTGATCCTTTGGGAATGAGCTGGTATGCGTTTGGCAATATATTTAGTATATTAAACATTTTTCACACCTCATTTTATTGTATAGTATGGTACAGTAACATTTGAACTAACTATCACATATACATACATTCCTGCCTCTGCATGGGTGGTTAATCCACACACTATCCAGTAATTACCGGCCTGTGTATCATTCCACCATATTGATTTGGAATGTGCAACATTTCCATACCAAATTGGGAGTATTGAACCAGTACTGTTAATGACCTTCTTCACATGGGCGGATGTATGGGCCCATATAGGTCCTCTCTTCCACTGTGACGGATACGGAAGTTCAATCTTTAATGTATGCGGTTTAACCTCATAATTGGTCATTTTAGCATGTATATCAGCATTTGCTGGTAAGTATATGGTCATTGCACCATAGGATGTACCGTTAAAGTTGTATGGATATGCATCAGGATAACCATTACCCTGCCCCCATGCAGCCAGTGAGAGATTGACCACCTCAACTTTTTTACCATTTACCGTTGTATTATAGTATGGTAAATCTTTATGGTTTACAGGGCCCTGATCTGACATCACTGTATTCATTGGGTGGTATGCAAATGCGGTTATACCCATAGCAGCAATTAATATAATGGCCACAATAAGTGCGGCTACAGCTGCCTTTTGTATTGGCTTCATGAAAACCACCTGCCCATGAACACATTAATAAATAGCCATAGTGAAAACCATATGGCTATTATTATAACAACCAAGGCATATGGATTCTTCCATATGCTGTACTCCTTCCAATCAAAGTCATCATCGGACAGATGCAGTTCCTCATCCGAGATTTCATTTGAATATGTATGTTTTTCAGCAGTAACATTTTCAGCCTTTTGCCCTAATATATTATCATTTTTTATATTTTCAGTCATTTTATATCACCTCATGCTATAAACGCTATGGTTGTGAATACACTTGTAAGGAATACAAATGCCACAAACCACATTAGTATATCTGCGCTTGTAGCCACCCTTCCCCAAAGGAATTTTTTACTCTTGCTGACACTTATGATATACTTTATCATAACGGCTATAACACCTAATGAGAATGTTACGTCCATTAATGATATTAACCAGAACATTGATGTAACCGGATTTGTTCCGGTGGCTGCAAGTGCCAGCACGCTGTTTGCATTCATTGTTTCAAGTGAAATTATTGCTGTGATAAGGTATATTATTGCAAATATTACCCCAATTGTCATATAAGTTGATGATGCTGATGCCTTTTTATTTATTGCACCACGGAGTGCGAAGTATGCGAATAAAGCTGCTATGCCTATTGTTATTATTGATATTACATTATATACTGTTGCCATGGCAGGGAAGAAGAAGGTTGTGGGATCGTTTCCCTCAACATATGGTGAGATGGTCTGCAGTTTTAACCATTCCACGGTTCCATAGAATGTTGCCATCCATATCATATCTCCTGCAAGGAATATAAGCATTCCAAGCCTCATGTTGTTGAATCCCTTTGTAACAGGGTCTTTCTTATACATAGGCGGTACATTTGGAGACCTTAGTTTGTAGTCATCGTACATCCAGCCAATACCTCCCCATGCAAATAAGCCTAAAGCAACTGCCACTATTGCAAAGCCTATGTATGCGAAATAGGATCCAAATGCGTATGGCTTATAGCCCATTAATGCAACAACTGTTCCAAAGAAGGCAAGTGCCACACCACCTGCAATAAGCATGGGTCTTGAGGATAACTCAACCTTACTTGGTTTTATTGGTTTTGTTTCATCCAATAAAAGATCCCTGTTATCTGCGCCACCAACATATGGCTCATAATCAAAGTTATAATATTTTGGAGGTGTTGTGGTAAACCAGACGAATCCAGCCGTGGCCTTATATGGGTTATTTTCTGTAACCCTTTTTCCATATTTAAGTGACCATGCAAAGTTGGCAAACATTATAAGGAATGATAGCCCAAATATGAATGCCCCTATTGTTGATATCTCATTAAATATGGTATATCCAAACCCAGACTGATATGTATATACCCTTCTTGGCAGATCATAAAGGAAGAACATTGGGAAGTAGAGGATATTGACACCGGGATATGCAAACGCCCAATGAAGCCTGCCCAGCTTTTCGCTGTACATTCTTCCTGTGAATTTTGGGAAGTAATAGTAAAGATTGCCCATAAGGGCCATAACAGCAACACCAACCATGAAATAGTGGAAATGGGCCACCACATAATAATCACCATGGACTATTGTATCAATGGCTAATGATGATTGGGTAACCCCTGTAACCCCACCAATCATAAATGATGTTGATGCGGCAAGGGCAAATAATACAGGAGTCTGGAACTTGTGTTTTGCACCCAGTAATGTTGCTATAATTCCAACTATCATCATTCCTGTTGGTATGGATATTGATTCAGTGAATATACTTGTGGCCATTAGCCATGCAAATACTATACCTGTCATGAATGTGTGATGCAGGAAAACCATTACACCATCAACTGATATTGCTCCCATTGCTGCTATCATCCATTTTTTAAGATATGGTGCTTTATGGCCAAGATTTGATAAATAATCAAACATGGCCCCTGTTCCGGGTAAGAGTAATAAATATACCTCAGGGTGCCCAAAGTACCAGAACAGGTTCTCCCACATTAATGCTCCTCCATAGGTGGATATAAATCCGGATAAACCTAAAACGTTGGAAACTACAAGTATAAAGAACAGGGCTGTTATTTCAGGGAATATAAACCAGGATATGGCCGCCACCCAGAATACTGCCCAGACAAATAGCGGCATATTCATCATTCTTAATCCTCTGGCCCTTGCCTTAAATACAGTTGCAATAATTTCTGTTGATGCTATTATGGTACCAAGACCTCTTACCACCACTGCAGCTGCGGCAGTATCAGCTCCCAGATAAGGGGTGAATTTAAATGATGATAAGGGCTGATAAACTGTCCATCCCGTATCAAGGTTACCGCCTGGCATAAAAAAGCCGATCCATAGAAGTATGCCGCTGAAAAGGTAAAGCCAGTACCCAAGTGCGTTTATTCTGGGGTATATCATATCCCTGGAACCTATTGCCAGCGGTATTAAATAAATACCAAAACCAGTCCCAAGTGGCCCAAGGAACCATACAAGCATTGTTAATCCGTGTATTGTGACAAGCTGGTTGTACTGTAATGCATCAAGAAAACGGCCTGAGAAGAGACTGTACTTGACAAGATCATATCTTGGTATTGCCAGCTGAAGTCTCATAAGTAAGGCCAACACACCGCCACCAATAAAGAAAACCAGTGATGTCAGTATGTATAAAATTCCAATCTGTTTATGGTTAGTTGTAAAAATCCAGCCTTTCACAGAATTATAAATCTTGTTGTTATATTCATATTCTGCTTCGCTTGCGCTATCCATGTGTTGTATATTTTTTATCTAATTATAAAATTAATTATAGAATATATTCACGTAATTAGATATTCTTTTATAATTCAAATAAAAAATATGAAATGCTATGTGAAAATATCAAAATAATATGATTTTTTAAATTTAATAATTCTTTTCGTAATATTATATTCAAAAACATATTCTAATAGTTATATTTAGTCTCAATATTCAGCAAAGTATAAATAACATCTTTAAATTAAATTTCAATGGAACCAGATGGCGATAAACCTAAAATAAATAGAAAAATGCTTGTTTTCTTCATTGTTTTTTTAATAGTCATTGTAGCATTATCCATAGATTTTGATCTCCATTACAATCCAACAGAGGAAAATATTAAAATAGACAATTACTGCCAGATTTCCACAAAAAATCTGGTTGGCGGGGGTTCAATAAACGTTTATTTTATCACGTGGAACGGAAGCCCAAATGGAGCATCAAGTTCATGGGCATATTACAGTCTTATTGGTAGTACTAAGAATTACACATATGTTAACTCATCATCATCATATATTTATAATAATACACCAGGTGTAATATTTACAAACTCAGAATATAATTTCACATTAAATGGAAGAATGATTCACTTCATACCAATTTATTTGTATAAAGAAAATTTAACAGGGCAAAACCTAATAAATGAGGGACTTAATGAAATTAAAGCAAAAGTCCCATCAAATGTATATAATGATATAAAAATATACACAACTGAGGTCCTCATATCTGGAACAGATTCTACAAGCGCCAATTTAAGTGCAGGTAATGGCATACCAGCACATATAAACACTGTTAGCATTATAACTGGACCTGGAGGAGCATATATATTCAATGGTGCACTAATATCACCAAGTGCACTTAGTAATGAAACTCCAGAAAAGGTAATGCAGAATATTAAAGACCCAACAATAACACAGGCAGTTGCTGGTTTAAAAAATTATATTGAAAAGGTAGAATAAACTTATGCATTATTTTTATTTTTAAATTTCAGTACCAGAAGGGCAACAACAAATGCAATACCAACTGCCAGTAGAAAGTAATCCACATCATAGCTTAATGCATAAAATCCTCCTATAACAGATGATGCACCAAGAACAGTTTTAAGATTTTTCCCGGCATTTACACCATTTTGTGAACTTTTTTTAAATATTTTTAATCCTACCATAATTAACAATATTTTTAAATTATATATAAATTTTATGATTATTTATTGTTAAATAACCAAAATTTGAGATAAAATATAAAATTATAAGGTGAATTTGACAAAATGATTACGTTAATGTTAAATAAAAAAATAAGTTAACGCCTTAACACAAAATATTTTACGAATATTGTTGCCCCTATTGCGACCAATGTTACTGTACCCATAATTATTGGTATAAATAACGGACCGTTAGGATTATAGGCAGCTGGCTGTAAACCACTCACAAGCATTGTTAAATTTTTTAGTATTAAGCCTGATATCATGATTCAATTATGATTTTTTTGAATAAATATGTTATTAAAGAATATATTCTATAAATCGAAATAAATTATTACCAGTTGTATTTATATAATTTTAAATATTTTTTTCATATAAAAAGTAAGTAATATGTAATAAAATAAATTATTTGGACTTTATTTATTCTAATTCATAAATATATTTGCGTTAATCAAATATATTTATCACAAATGTATCATCTTTAATTTATAATCTGGATTAAATTTATATAGCAAAAAAAATTTTAGTATTGGGGATAAAAATGGTAAGAACAATAACATTGTTGATGACCGGAATATTGCTAATAATAGCCGGCTTTGGTACCTTCATCCAGGGTTATCTGAATACTGTACCATATCCATTATATGTGGAAATAGTGGGTGCCGGACTGTTCATTATAGGCCTTGCATTTACAGCCATAGGATTTTCTGAGTATGGACTAAATGACAGGATAAAATTTAAATGATTTTTTAATCTTCTGAAAAGTTTTTTGATTTTTTCTTGGAATTTTTTAGGTAATAGTTTTTTGGTACAGAATACTGGTAAAGTGTATCTATTGTGCTTAACCACATAAAAGGCAATGCCGTTGCCCATAAAATTGCTGAAAATATAATTTGTTGCTCTATTCCATATAATGGGTATAAAGTGGTATTTTCTATTAATGCAATGTAAAAAATTATTAGGGCAGTCATGCTGAACATCATTGCATTGTATTCAACATATGCACGCTTTAATGTATCAATATTTGAATAGATAAGGTAAACTATGAAACCTGAGACAAATGCCATAAGGTTCATTAAGAGGAATATATTATAATATGTATATGCCAGGGCTGTAAAATACGGTATAAACCAGATAAACATAATTATGCTTGAAAAAATTATTAGTGAAATTATTAGATATTTACTTTGTATTCTGGGCTGGACACCTATTTTTGTTAGGACATACATAAAAAATATACCGGCAACAAACATAAGTATGTTTATTCCGAAGAAGAATATTAATGATAATAATTCCAGTTTAAAATAAATTCCAAAAATTTCAGCAATTGGAGTAATTAATATAAAAAATATTGCCATAACTGGAAATATATTGCTATTCCTGATATTTTTTATCTGTGATACAATTTTTATCTGAGTTTTCCTGTTTAGAAATACTGTAAGCATAAAATTACTCAATAAAAGCAGGACAATGCTTTCACTTAGTAGTGTGGTGCTAACTGCTGTGGCTAGTGCAGCCGCTATTGTTGGTAAGGTTGCTGTTAACCCCTCACACTGGCAGCTTAATGCAGATATACCGCCGGTTAATGTTGGGCTTATCATGTTTTTTGCAACGGAGTTGTTTCTAACTATTTTAAATATCATGTAATAATTTTCAGTAAGCAGCGCGGCAAGTATAATATAAAGAACTATTGATTGAATTGAAGTGGTGAAATAAAGATAATTTATTCTCATTATAATTCCATAATAAAAGAAGTATGGTACTTTTTCAATTGGAAAATCTGCATATATTGAATCAACAACTATTTTTGTTGGTTCCACTGGTGTTGATATAACAAGAAACTTTGATATGAATAGCATTGCGATTAAAATGGATATAAATCCGGCACCACGGTAAAATAAACTTCTTTTTTTATTAAAATATAATTCTTCAATAATATCAGCGTAAAATGCTATTATAAGGAATATTATTATTTCATACATTATATATACAATATAAGTCGCCAGTAGCACAATGAATGTTACAAGGCCAATAAATAAAAAATATAAATAAATTCTATCAATAATAGAATTCTTTCTAAAAAATACCAGTAATGGCAGGGCCACGTAAGGAATTATAAAAAATAAAAACTGATAGATTGATGGGTAATATATATTACTGAAAATTACAAAAACATTGGTATAAAATGAATAAAAGAAAAGATAAGCTGTAAAAATTGAAATCAATAGACTCTCGACTACCTCCCTCTTCATAAAATCACATATGTATAATTTTCAATAAACTTATTTATAGAAACTATTCTATAAATAATTAATAATATCATCTTTAAATCTTTGATATATGAATTCCCTGACATTTACATTGGGAATCATAACCATTGTGGTTATGGTTGCCTATGTGTCAGCTGTATTTGCGTATGTATTAAAAAATAAATTTACAATATCATTTTTAAAACTGGCCTCAATAGGCATATTTACCGCAATGATGGCCAGCATGCTCAACGCATTAACCTTTTATATAACAACCACAAGAAGCTTATTGAACACTGCCACCGCCTTCGTTATAGGCATGGCATTAATGACCCAGCCGCTTGTTGCCACATTTATAGGTGTTATCCATGGGGGATTATCCAGAAAGGGGCTTACAAGGGCCATTGGCGTTTCCTTTACAGGTCTAATTATATGGAATGAGGTTTCTATGGGTATTTTTCTGTATTACCTGTTTAATCCAATAATAATACATTTTGATTATTACCATATATTTTATTCTCTTTCATTTGTTTATGCGTTAAGCTATGGAATTAACACAATATATTTTCTGGTCCCAATGACTGTTGAAATGGCAGTGCTTTATTTTGTTTACAAGCCCAAGGGTATGCACAAATATGCGGCAATATCAATATTCACCATGGATTTAGTTTCCCCCACCATACTTGGTAATAACGATTTTGTTTTTATTGGCGGTGTTCTGGAAATGGCCATAATGATAATATTTATGGTAATTTTTCTTGAGTATATTGCATCGCACAGGCTTCTAATGCCAAAAAAAGATGCATACCATATAAAAATGATTTTTATTGATTACCTTTTTATGGGCATAGGAACATTTTTGGGAACAATAATGTTAAAACCCTTTGGGCTGGTATGGATATTTTATGCCATGGGTATAATATTTGGAATGTGGTATTATTATCACAGCATGTTCCTTGAAAATATTAATAAGGCACTGCCTGAAAATAAGGAAAAAATTCCAAGAAAGGTTAGGGCTGCCAAACCCAGAAATTTAATATTCTTTGTGCTTCTTTCATCATTTATAATAGAATTTTTGATGGCCGCATCAATGGATTTTGCCACATATGATTATGTTCCATTTTACAGATTCATAGATACCGTGCCGGTATATAGTGGTGTTTCTGTTACCAGCGTTTATGTACACATAGTATTAAGGGAATTTATATCACCGTTTGTGCCTGCCACAACTGGCGTTTCCAACTTTCTTGTATTATATGATATGGCGGGAGGCGTTTATAAATTCACACCAGTATCAATATTTATTGAAATTTTTTATATTATTGGTTATATAACTGAATCTCCACCATTTTTAATAATTATGGGTCTTGAAATGGGGGCACTTGTTATATCCAGAATTAGGAAACTTGCAGACCGGGGAAAAAAGATCAACCTTGCATTTGCCCTTACTGCGTTTGCAATATACACAGTTGCCGGGCCAAACTTTTTAAATCCGATATGGTACAATAAATTACCATTATGGTTAAGCACAGGTTACGAGGCTGCACTATATCCCTATCTTGTTTTACCATTAATTGGATCATATGTGCTTTATGCCTTTCTGGCACTTCTCTTTGGGAGAAGATCATACTGTTCGACACTATGCCCTGCAGCAGTAATGTATGGTGGTTCACTTGGACAGGCCATGGTTAAGTATAATTATGAATCAAAATTAAGTAAAAAGGAGTCTGGTAAATACTTCAGCAATACTGTTCTATCAATAGCCTCCATGTCATGGATTCTGGCAATACTTGCGTCATTGTTTTCATACTATTACACAAGTACTGGAAGATTGTTTTTTAGCATTTATGGAATAGACCCCTCAGTATTTTATTCCTATTTTATGTGGGATATACTATGGTACATATTCTTTATATCCATACCATTCACCGGCATGAGTCCGTGCAGAAAATATGGCTGGTGCTCCACAGGAACACTTGCGGGTGTATTTAGCGTTCTTGGATTTTTTAAGCTTAAGGTAAAAGATAAAAATATTTGCAAGAACTGCACAACAAGGGACTGTGCAAGCTCATGCGAGGTGGGCCTGTCAACAATGCCAGATGATTTTATTGAAAAGGGATATTTTAAAAGTGTAAAATGTGTTGGTGCAGGTGACTGCATCAGGGCATGCCCATACAATAACATATATTTTTATGATGTCAGGAATTTTGTAAGGGAAAAACTGAAAATTGCAAATAAACATGAAAGCAGCTCAGGTGCCATGAGTGAGATGAAACAGCAAAACATTATAACAAAAAAATAAATTAGGGTGTTAAAATGAATGAAATATTATATTATTATTTTATATTTCAGGTAATACTTGCCTTTGGAATAGTAATTGTTGGAGGTACTGTGGAGGGCTATGGTTATGGTTTATCACTTGGAACCAACTGGCCATATACAAGGGATATGCCGGTTAAGGCCAAGGCCGGTGATCCTGAGGTGTGGCACAGGATACTGGCCACACTGCTCGGAATAAATGCGGTTATTATGGTTATACTTGTTCCAAGGGCACTGGAAATAACAGGATTAATACTGGTAATTATAACAGCACTGCTTGGTATGGCAACACTTTACACCCTTGCAGGTAAGGCACCGGCATTGGTTCAGGGCCTTCATGACATACTTGCATATTCCACTGGAATTACATACCTATTAATAGTTACAGGCCTTTATGGCAATGAACTTCAGTTAATTGAGCATAACATACCCTTATACTTCTTCTTCTTTGTTATATTCATGGGCGGGATGACAACCGGCCAGCGTGGATATCAGAGACCCATAGGCTATTTCAGATTTCCAAAAACCAAATCACAGTGGATATGGAGCATTCATGGTATTGCCGTGTTACTTTTCCTGTTTTCGCTTTCATTCTTTTATTACAGGTACAGCATCGCGTTAATTATAATAGCAGTACAGATTATAGTGGGAATTATTGTATTTGTCTCTGTGAACAAATCAGCATCAAGACCCGGAGCAATTGTACCCATTCATCAGCTATTTACAATATTTATTCTAATGTCAATAATATTTCAGCTAACACTATTTTAAAAAAATTATTTTAAATTTTCATTTATTAACTGCCTTAAAGACCTTCTTAGCATCAAATTAAGTGTTGTCTGTGGTATGTGGAGTTCCTCTGAAAGCTTATCAAGGCCGATTCTTTTGGGAACATCGAAGTATCCCATTTCATATGCCTGCTTTAGTACATAGAGGCTTTTTGTATCTGATTTTCTACCCCTGTGTATTTTTACATCAACGTCCTCTATTTTATATTTCTCCCTTAGTATTTCCGCAATTTTGTCAACCTTGGCACAGTTATCCACCTCAACCTTCCAGTGAGTGTTGCCCTTATAGTCTATTCTTTCTATAAGCGGATTTTTCTTATTTTTTACAAGCGATGATTTTAGGACATCAATAATGGGGCATGAGGCGGTTACAGTTACCCTGAATGTTACAGTATTTTTTGTCCTGTCCAGTATATCTATGTGCTCAAAATCATTGTAATTTTTTAAAAAATCTGCTGTTTTATTTATTATTTCCGGTGATTCTGAATATATTGATACCGTTTCCATGAGCTGATCAGTGTCCCAGCTCCTGCTAATTAACCTCATTTTAATATGATAGTTCTGTATTAAATTTGATGCAAAGCATCTGTCATATTTAAAAATATATGTGACGTCCATTGCTCTCTATTAACAAATACTTAATAATTATTAAATTTTATTATAATTTATAACAATGAATTAAAATATAATAAATAAAAATTTATGTTTGAACATTTTATGACTAAATAAATTATATTTCAATATTTTTTTAAATTTTACCGTAGCCGCCTCCCCCGGGGGTCTCTATAATGACCTCATCGTTTTTATTTAATTTGGATGAGAATTTTGCCGGCATCCTTTTTTTTCTCCCTGATGATATTATATAAAGTGATCCGGTCTTGCCCGGGGAACCACCGTGTATACCCCATGGTTTAACCATAAATCTATCAGCTATTACAGACATATACGTTTGATTTGTAACATAAAATGATCTTATTATACCCTCACCACCTTTATGCAAACCATTTCCACCGCTGCCCCTTCTTAATTTATATGCTGTGAAGAACATTGGATATTCCTTTTCTGCTATTTCAATCGGCGTGTTAAGGGTATTTGTCATATTTGAATGCACCCCGGACTCACCATTGGAATTATACCTGCCACCATTACCCCCACCAATTGTTTCATAATATGACCAGTATTTGCCATTATTCTCACCCCCAAGCATGATATTCATCATTGTGCCTGATGATGCTGCAGGTATTTCCTTTAAAAATTTAGATAAAGCAAGTAAAACTGTATCTGCCACACGCTGTGTTGTCTCCACATTGCCACCAGAAACTGGATGCGGTTTTTCTGGGTTTAACAGGGATTTTTCTGGAACCTTAAGGTCTATTATTGAATAAAAACCATCATTCGTGGGAATGTCCTGATTAATTGCACTTCTGATTGAAAATGAAGCGGATGAAAATGTTACCCCAAGGACAGCATTTAAGGGATAATTTATCTGATTATCCGTGCCGGAAAAATCAGCTATAATGCCGTTTTTTGTTACTGAAAGCTTTAGTTTTAATTTTATTAAACCATCATTTTTCTCAAGGAAATCCTCTGATTCATATGTGCCCTGGGGCCATTCAGCCATTGCATGCAGTGATAATTCTCTTGAATGATCTATTAATGTGTTCCATGAGGCATTTATATCATCTCCTGAATATCTATCCAGAAGTTCCTTAATCCTTTTTATTCCCATTCTGTTTGCGGCCATCTGTGCATTAAGGTCCCCTGCTGCAGTATCAGGGTCCTTGAAATTTGATAGTATAAATTTTATGACATCACTGGAAGCCTTTACAGGTGGTATTATGGTGCCCTCCTGATACAAATTTATTGCCTCCGGGTTCAAACTGCCAAATACAGGGCCGCCAACATCAACGTTATGTGCCTTGTTTATAACATAACAAAAAAGTTCGTTCCGGTAATATACAGGTGCAATAAATGTAACATCATTTAGATGTGTCCCTGAAATATATGGATCGTTGGTTACAAGCATTTCATTTTCTCCCAGAATTATACCGTTTTGATTCATATAATCTATTATATTTTTTGCGCCTACCTTAAACGAACCAAGATGCACCGGTATGTGTTCTGCCTGCGCCACAATTCTGCCATTTTTATCCAGAACTGCACAGCTATGATCCATTCTTTCCCTTATATTTGGCGATAGTGCAGATCTTTTCAGTGATACCCCCATTTCCTCCGCAATAAACTGCGTTGCCTTACCTATTATTTCCCAGTTCATCTTACCACCACTATTTCATTATTTTTACCCAGATGGGCATTCCAATTTTCAGGTATAAATGTGCTGCTGCCATCCTCCTCTATAACACAGGGTCCGGCAATATTTTCACCGGCAATAAGGCTGCTTCTTGAATACACATTGATTTCTGTCCATTCCCCATTTATATATGCCTTTCTTTTAACAAATATTTTTTTATTGCTCTTTTCGATTTTTATTTCTGGTTTTTCCCTCCTTTCAATGCCAAAAACACGTATTGTAAATATTTCAATAGGCTTATTAAGCCTGAATCCAAATGTATTATAATGTATATTTTCAAAATCCTCAAAGATCCTATCACGACTTATTTCTTTAACCGGCACAGTTAATTCTGAACCCTGACCATAATACCTGCAATCGGCATACATTAGAAATTCAGGATTTTTAAGTTTTCCGAGGAGTTTATTTTTCAGCTCATTAAAATCTGATTCGAGATTTTCTGGATATGATTTACGCGCCTCATAACGCATATCTGAGTATGTTAATCCCAGGGCACTGAAAACACCAGGGCCAGGGGGTATGACCACTGTTTTTATTCCAATTTCCTCAGCAATTTTAACCGCAAACTGTGGGCCTGCACCACCGAAACCAAAGAGGGTGAAGGCTGAGGGGTCAAGACCCCTTTCAACGGTAACAAGGCGGATGCCCCTGGCCATCTCAAGAATTGCAAGCTTAACAGCATTTTCGGAAATTTCATAGGGGTCTCCAAGAGTTGACAGTGCCTTTAATGAGAGGTCCTTTCTTAGCTTAAAATCAGAACCGGACATGGTATCGCTGATAATGCCAAGAACCAGATTTGAATCTGTAAGGGTTGGATATTTACCACCCCTGTTATAACATACCGGACCGGGGTCAGAACCTGCACTTTTAGGACCAATATTTAGACCGCCTGCACTATCCTTCCATATTATTGTTCCACCGCCGGCAGAAACCTCTGACAGGTCAATGAATGGAAACCTCACAGGATACCCTGAACCCTTTATTATCCTTCCATGGTGAGATGAACCGCCAACCTCATATTCAGATGTAATCTCAAAATTCCCGTTAAGTACCGTGCCGGCCTTTGCCGTTGTACCGCCCATATCAAATGCAATTACATTTTTTATATCCATTATCTTGGCAAATTCTGCTGCGGCTATAACACCTGCGGCCGGACCTGATTCAATTATATTTACGGGCTTTTCAGATGCCTCGTCGCTAAAAATAAGGCCACCAGCATTTGACATGATTTTAATATCAAAATTTCCAAAATCTCTAATGGAGTTTTCCAGATTTTTTATATATTGCGAGGTTACAGGTGAAAGTGCGGCATTAACAACAGTTGTTGACATCCTTTCAAATTCACGCGGTTCGGGTGATACATCGTATGAAATTGATATGTTTTTAAATTTGTTTTCCAGAATTTTTTTGGTTCTTATTTCATTATCTGCATTTTTGTACGAGTGTAAATAACAAACAGCAACTGATTTTACACCCTTTTCCAGCATTTTTTTCTCTATATTTTCTATTTCATCATTATTTATAGATTCAATTATATGACCATTTACGTCTGTTCTCTCATGGACCTCATATCGTAAATTCTCTGGAACAAGGATCCTTGGTCTGTGAAAGTTTAAATTATATAACTCAGGCCTGTTCTGCCTTCCTATCTCTATTATATCCTTAAATCCATATGTTGTTAGAATGGCAACCCTGGGAAGCTCAAGCCCATACTGGCCAAGCAATGAGTTTGTTGCGATTGTTGTTGCATGAAGAAACTCGTCAATTTTTTTACCATTTAAATATTTTTTAAGGCCGTTTAACACTCCTATTTCTGGATTTTTTGGTGTTGTTGGCACCTTATAATAACTAACGTTTTTATTTTCTATAACAACTATGTCAGTAAAGGTTCCACCTATGTCCACAGAAACTAGTACCATAAACTGTAAATTACCATACTATTATTAAGTTTCCTATAAAAACTAATTCATTTATCCGGAAATATAAAATAAATATTTAAATATATGATATTTTTCATAAATTATGTCAAGGTCAAGGGATATAATTCTGGCATCAATGGTTGGAACGATAATAGAGTGGTATGGCATATTTATTTTTTCCTCAGGGGCGGATTATATATCCAAGGTTTTTTATCCGTTTGTAACATCATCGGTGGCCATACTTTTAACACTTTTAACATTCGCGCTTGGATTCGTAACAAGGCCCGTTGGTGCCTATATATTTGGGCATTATGGTGATAGAATAGGCAGAAAAAAAATGCTTTTACTGACATTGATGATATCTGGCATATCCACAGGACTTACCGGTTTAATACCAGGTTATGCCAGCATTGGAGTGGCTGCCATAATTATCCTGGTTATTCTAAGGCTGGTACTTGGATTTGGCCTTGGTGGTGAATGGGGTGGTGCCATGCTTTTAACACTGGAAAATTTCCAGTCCAGGAGGGGATTCTATTCATCCTTTGTGCAGTCAACTGTTGGACTTGGCCTGCTAATTGGTGTTTTTATTTTTTTTCCACTGGCATATTATCTACCGGCAAGTGCAATGATAGCCTATGGCTGGAGGATTCCATTTTTATTTAGTTTTGTAATATTAATTATTGGTGCTTTTATAAGGCTTAAGGTATCAGAAACACCTGTTTTTGAGAATGAAATAAAATCCAAAAAAATCCAAAAATCGCCGTTTAAGGTGTTAATGAAAAGGCACTGGAAGGGTGTTCTAACAGGAACAATTCTTGCAGGTTCCTCCGGAAATTTCTTCTATTTTGCTATTGCACTGCTGCCGGTGCTTATGGAGGAAATTTATAAGATGCCGGTATACTTTGGATTAATAGGTACTGCTATTTTCGGCATTGCGGATATAATATTTGTATTCATGGGCGGGATGATTTCAGATGCCAAGGGAAGAAAAATAATAATAGCATTTGCGAATATCCTTGCACTGGTAATAATATATCCATCAGTATATCTTGTATCAGATTATTATTTTATAATTTTTATAACACTCTTCGGGGTGGCCCATGGTCTAAGCTATTCACCTTTGGGGGCAATGATATCAGAAATATTCCCTGCTGATGTCAGGTATTCTGGTAATTCTGCAGCATACCAGTATGGAAATTCATTTATAGGAGGTCCGGCACCCTATGTTTCTGATTATCTCGGTGGCATTTCTTATGTACTATATCCTGTTTTTACCGTAATTTTTATACTAATAGCCCTTGGTACAGTCATTAAAACAGGTGAGACGAGGAATTTATCAATGGATGTAACAGACGAGGTTGAATCGTAAATTTTTACTTTTTTAAATTAAATATATATAATTATTAATTATAATCAGGTGTGCATGATGTAATTGTGGTTGGTTCGGGTCCAGCGGGTTCCTATTTATCATACAGTCTGTCAAAAAAAGGCTATAATGTTCTAAATCTTGAGGAACATAAAGAGATAGGGAAACCTGTTGAATGCACAGGCCTTGTATCCAAAAGGGTTTTTGATTACATTAAATCGAATTCCAGGATTAATTCAGTGCATGGTGCAAATATATATTTTCCAAATGGAAAGTACATACATGTAAGGAAAACTGAGGAAACAATAGTAATGTACAGGGATGATTTTGACAAGGATGCGTCCGCAATGGCCATATCTGCAGGTGCAGATGTAAGTATAAATTCCAGGGTTATGGACGTTAGTATTAATAATGAGTATGCCGAGGTCAAGTATAAAAAAAATGGAGAGATAATGTATGCAAAGGCCCAGATTGTTGCAGGTGCTGATGGGGCTAACAGCACTGTAAGAAAAATACTTTACAGGAAGCGCCCGGAAAAAATAATATCAACATATCAGGTTGATTCTGCAGCAAGGCTTGAAGATCAGGATGATGTAAATGTTTACATAGGATCACATAACAGCAGGGGTTTTTTTGGGTGGGCAGTACCATCCGGTGATATTACCCGCATAGGTGTTGGGGTTGACCGTGTTAATGCCATAAAATATTTTAAGAATATAAACAAAACCTATGGAGATAATAAGATAATAGGCATAAACGCAGGACCAATACCAATAAGATATCTTAAAAAAACATACGGGAACAGATCAGTTCTTGTTGGAGATGCGGCAGGTATTGTAAAACCATTATCTGGTGGCGGTATATATACAGGCATAGTATCTGCAAAAAATGCTGCCGAGGCAATAGACAGGAGCTTTCAGCATGAGGATTTTTCAGAAAAATCTTTATCGTTATATGAAAAACTCTGGAAAAAGGAAATTGGAAGGGAGCTTAAGATGGATGCCAGAATACAGGATTATTATTCCAGATTAAGCATAAATGATAGATTATTAAACAAGATATATAATGCAATAAATAATGAAAATATTATTAATAAAATTAACTCACTGGGTGATATTGACTATCCCTCAAGGGTGGTGATTTCCGTTATTTTTAAAAGACCACAGCTGTTAAAATACCTTATTTTTAGAAAATAATTAAATTAATTAAATATGTGGGTATTACTGGAAAAATGAATTCAAAACTGGTATATTTATTGCTTTTAATTCTTGTTGTATTTTTCTGGGGTGTAACATTTCCAATAATGAAGATCTCACTTTATTATATAACACCAGGAATGCTGCTTGCATTTAGATTTCTGCTATCTGCTGCTCTCGTTTTACCCTTAATATTTAAAAATAAGAATAGAAAGGAAAGGCATAATGTGGTTTATGGTATAACCGCCGGTGTTCTGTTATTTATAGCATATTATTTTCAGACAGTGGGGTTAAAGTATACAACATCCTCACAGTCTGGCCTCATTACCGGACTCTATGTTGTCCTTCTGCCACTGATTTCATTTTTGTTTTTAAAAATGAGGATAAAGAAAATTGATGTGCTTTCAGCAATAATGGGGCTTATTGGCCTTATAATGATGTCGTCATTTAATTTTTCTGGGAAATATGCATTTGGCGATTTTCTAACGTTTTTATGTGCCATATTTTATGCTATTCAAACAGTTTACGTTTATAAATACACAAAATATCTTGACACAATGGTGTTTTCATTTTACCAGTTATTGATGGTCGGCATCCTGTCATTATTTTTTATGCCGTTAAATATAAGAATTTATTCCGGACTTAAGGTTCCCGTGGTCATCTTTACAATAGTATTCACAGCACTGTTCGCAAGCCTTTTTGCCATAATTATTAATACAAGGGCGCTGAGATACGTGGAACCAACCGCCGCGGGCATTATTTATGTTGGTGAGCCTGTTTTTGCAGTAATTTCCTCAATATTTATATTAAATGAAATACCAACTTATTATATTATTGCTGGAGGTTTAATAATAGTTATATCAATGTTTATAGAAACCATTAATAAGTATTATGAGGGAAAAAACAGCTATGCAATTTAACTATATATCATATATATTCTTATATATAATATATGAATAATATTAATATCTATATCAATTATTAAATTTTTATGGGAAATGATATAAAAAATATAAATGAAGCCCTGGATAATGCAACGGGAAAATTCCATTTAAAGACATTTCTAACAGCAGGTATGGGATTTTTTACGGATGCATATGACCTCTTCATAATAGGAACAGTTATAGCAATACTCCCAATGGTTGGGTGGAGCCTAACAACCACAGACAAGGCATTAATAGGATCAACCTCTCTAATAGCTGCTGTGGTTGGTGCACTTACATTTGGAAGGCTTCTGGATTATTTGGGCAGGAAGGCAGTATATGGTCTGGAGCTGGTGCTTCTTGTTATTGGGGCAATTGGCAGTGCGCTTTTATCGTTTAAAAATCCAGCAGTTTTAATAGGATGGAGATTTCTCCTTGGTATAGGCATAGGTGGGGACTATGCAACTTCTTCTGTTATCATGGCTGAGTATTCAAACATTAAAACAAGGGGCAAATATGTCGGAAGCATTTTATCAATGCAGAGTATAGGCCTTGTTGTTTCCTCACTGATTGCCCTTGCATTTCTTTTAAATGCAACTGTAATACCGCTGGCATATGCATGGAAGATCCTCCTTATAGTCGGGGCAGTACCACCAATGTTTGTGATATATTACAGAAGAAAAATGCCCGAGCCACCAAGATACACGGTTGCAAGGGGAGATGCTAAAAAAGCGGCGGAGAATCTCAAAAACTATACAGGCCTTGATGTGAATGTATCCGGTGATCATGAAAAAGTCAATGCACCATGGTACACATTATTTAAGGATAGAAAATTTTTAATAACATTAATAGGAACTGCAGGTGCATGGTTTTTAATGGACTGGGCATTTTATGGGAACTCAATTATGTCAAATGATATCTTTAAATTCGTTATAACACAGACAGGACTTGCGGGACTTATAAGAAGCACAGAATATTCTGCATTGATATTCACGGTGGCGGCACTTCCGGGTTACTGGCTTGCAACATTTACTCTTGATAAAATAGGAAGAAAGCCAATACAGGTGATAGGTTTTGTGATGCTGGCAGTTACCTACGGAATTTTGGCACTGTTCCCTGTTCTGGATACATTATCACACGTTGATGAATTCCTTGTGATATATGGTATAAGTTATTTCTTTATGATGTTTGGTCCAAACGTTACAACCTTTGTTTACCCACCAGAGGTTTTTCCGGTTACAACAAGGGGGCTTGGATCTGGCATTTCTGCTGCCGGGGGTAAAACCGGGGCATTCATAGGAACCTTTGTTGATGTCTTTATAATAGCCAGTGGATTATCCCTTTTAATGACAATACTTGCCATATTTGCCATAGCAGCAACCATAATAACAGTATTATGCCTTCCAGAACCAAAGGGCAGGGCCATTGAGGAGGTATCCAGAGAGTCACAGTATATAACCACAAAGCAATAAATTTTTTAATTTTTTATTTTATTATATATTTCTATATTCCCTTTAATTTTACCATCTTCCAAAAAAAATATTCCGCAGTCTATTAATGAATCTATATAAGACCTGAATTTTAGTTCATCAATATTTCTATTAAATAGATGCCTATAATTCCTTAATAAAATTTCAGCATCAAGCGGGATCATATCTCCATGTATTATTGAAAAATAATAATATGAGTATGCTGTTCTTACATAGGGTTTAACAGAATCATTTGCTGCAAAAATTTCAGGAATGGCTGAAAATGTCATGGCAAACATTTCCCTGTCATTTTTAAAACCGGGGTCCTCATTTTTGTATATTATTATTTTATCATACCTTTCTTCATATTTTAATATACCACTATGTTTTATAAGGGAGAAAAATTTTATTCTTTTTGTATCTGCCTGCCTTGATGTGTCCAGTATTACATTCCCATTATTATCCAGGGATCTAAAAATCTCCATCATGGGTGTGTAGGCCATCCTTATTTCAGGTATTTTTGCAAGATAATTCCCGGCATATGATATAATTTTTAAAATATAACTCTTATTTAGTTCAGCGATTTTTGATTTTATCTGCATGAGAGCTGAATTAAACTCCGGACCCTTTATTGTGATATATCCATAAATATTTTCAGCCTCCAGATAAAATACATGGCCAATTTTATTTATTAAATGTATGGAGAGCACATGCTCTGGCAGGAATAAATCTGCATAGGCATTTATCTTTCCAAGGGTTTCTATGGAATCTGGATCAATAAACAAAAAATCTCCATAGTTTTCATGAAGAAATTTATTAAAAAGTGATATTAAATTATCTTTGGTTGTTTGTAACATCTGGTATTTTTGTGTAAAATAATACCTAGCGGTATTCAAAGGCATCACCCTGATACTCTGTAAGCAATTTAAGCTGGCTGGCTGAATCTGAATTTATATTGACATAAACTACCATTTTATTCCTTGATTTTATGAATATCTCCCGAAGTTCATTTTCGGAATATGCCTTAAAAACATTCTTGAATTTATCATTGTAATAATTTATATCCAATATTTTATCATTAACGGATATATCGGGATTGATTTCAATAAATCTACCGGATATAAAGGCTGCCGGAAAAGAATAAAATATACCATCAGGTATATCTGCATTGCCGCTGAACGTTGAATAATCCATGAATAATGCCACAATTCTTCCTTGTTTCATGTATGAAAGCGCATTGGTCATGTTAGAGTCTTCTGAAAGAGATATTGATAATTTTCCTGCATACTTTTTTTTAAGTTTTTTGTTAACAATGCCTTCTATTGTTTTGTAAGCATTATCAAAACTGTGCCTAATTCCTGTTATCCTGTTAAAACCAAAAGTCCTTGATAATTCAATTGGGCTTAAAACACCATCGAGACCCATTGCATTATATATATTAGAATTAACGGTAATACTAAGAGTGTTTATAACGTTATATCTCGCATCGTTTATTGTATTGTAAACAATATTTAAAGCCATATAACAGTAAAAATATAACATTGGGCTATATAAATTATTACATATAACCGGTGTTTTATAACTGACTTTTTTAAATAAATATTAAAAGTAAAATTATTTTCTAACGTTATCCATTATTTTTCTGTCCAGACCAGAAAGGCTTCTGGCCTTTGTTTCAAAGCCTTTTCTCTGCCATATTACTGTCATTGTTAATGATAGCAAGAATATTAACATGACGGCGGATGCGGGAATGATAAATGGAAGTGATGTGTATGTTAAAAGTATTATAATGATGCCTGTACCAACCCATACGGTAAATCTAACAAGTGAAACATAGGTTCCCCTTTTATATGTTGGAAATATTTCAGGCTCAAGCATTCCACGTGATGCCCAGGTAATCTCACCGGGAATGAATAAAAGTACCATTAATGCGACAAGAACCAATCCGTATGTGCTGTGTGTTAATGCCTCAAATAACCATAGAACCCCCCAGAAAACTACCAGTAGGCCATAGGACATTATTGTAAATGTCTTCCTGTTCATTTTTTCAACAATGATAAGGCTTGTGATTATACCCACTATCGTCATTGTAAATCCGCCAATTATCGGTATATCATCTGCGAGTCCCAATGAGAAATAGCTGTAGCCAACGCCATATGAAAAATAAACAAATGCAACATCCTGTGCAATGCCTATTATAATGAGTATAAGAAAGCGCAATGGCAGACCAATATGTGGATTTACAGGTTCTGCATCGTTATCTATCTGCCATGCGTCCTCAACATCGCTGTTTGATTTTAATGCACTCCATGGAATGCTCTCCTTAACATAGAACCATGAAAGCCCAAGTGCGATAAGTGGGGCTATAAAAAGCATGGATATTGCAAGCCTGCTTATCGAATCTGAAAGATGAAGAAAGATGGGGATAAAGGTTAATGCAACCCCAACATTCCCAAAGTTCTGAACAATAACCAGTGATTTTCCTCTAACATTTGCAGGAACGGATTCAACAATCATTGATAAAATTGGTGTTTCAAGTCCTATGGCGGCCATTCCAACAAGAATAAATGATATTATAAGGGCAATAACAAGGTTTGATAAAAAGACAAATATTGCTATACCAATAACAATCATTGCAGACGTGATCATAAAAGACCCGCGCCTGCCTATTTTATCTGCCAAACGCCCTGAGAGAAGTGCCCCAACACCCCCGGCTATATATGGCAGACCCAATCCAATATAAAAGTACTTTGAGGGTAAAATTCCTCCTATTACAGAAACGGGGCCATAACTTTCGGCAACACCATAAACGAGCATCCCCATTGCAAGTGCTATTAGCACCAAGGCGGGGGTGCCTTTTCCACCACTTATTTTATTATTTCCATCCTTAAAATGACCGGGCAAATTACCATCAATATTATCAGCTCCCTGTTCCATTATGGAAAAGTTAAAAAAGTTATAAAAAGCTTTCTCAAAATTTTTTTTTAAAAATGACAAATATCATGAGTTTTAATGTATGCTGTCCAGATTTTATTAAGTTGCCGAACAAACACAGTGAGCTACCTCATGCTGAAACAATGAGGCTTCCTTATTCATTGACAGTTCTATTTTAATTTATATCCATATTGATTTTTAAAATTTCTGCATTATGCTGTGGTCTCGTATCCTAAAATTTTCTTTTTAATAACGTCCTTTGCCTCATCATAATTCTTTGCTGTTTTCCATATATTTATAAATATGATATCACCAACACTTTTTTTTATGGCATCCATGTGTATGTCACGATCGTCTATGTAAACTATTCTATCAGGAGTTATATTAATTCCCTTGGCTTTTAGTATATTAATTAAGTCAAGCAGTCTTTTATCCTTGTCCGGGGTATAATCAGTTGCATTATAATCGAATAAATCAATTATGCCAAATTTCTCCAGGGCCTCCATGGCATGTTCCTTTTTATTCCAGCTAAGGCTGGTTATTATGGCGCCATGCCTTTTACACCAGATCATAAATTCAACAGCACTTTTATAAATTGTTACCACGGTATTTTCCCCACGTATTTTCTCTGAATCTATTTTTTCATAGGGTGGATTAATTCCAGATATGTTTAAATTATCCCAAACAGTGCCGTCCAGATCCATTGCCAGCAGCCATGGTTTACCTTCCATGATAGGTTTATTATAATCTTTAAATAAACTTATCTAACCAAAATTTAAAATTTTATATCAAAAATAACAATAACGCATTATAAATATTTTTTTTAAAATGAAAAATGGGATTTATGACTAAAAATCACTTAATGCCCCTGTGTACCTTTACAGCTATGCCATCTTTATAATATTTCATTTCAGTTCCTGAAACTGTTGCCTTACCAACGGCACAGAGCCTGTCCGAAGAATCTACAACAAGCACATCATTTCCTGCAATTATATTATGATCAAAATCTAATATGAATTTGAAGAACACATTATAACCCTTTGAGTTAAACTCTGCACTGTCTTCTGTAACAACAACCCGTGATAATGGATAATCAAGCATTGCCAATAAAAAAATACCTCCATCTGGAGTTAATGTAAAAAACCCATCGTTTCTCATTGTTGCAATTAGTTTTGAATTCCTTATTATGTTTCTAATATGACCGGTGGTCTTAGATTTAATAATCTGGTCATTATTATTAAAAAAGTTTTTAACACCGAACTGGTAGTCAAAAACAGTATTGATTTTTTCCAGATCAAAATCCCTAATTTTTTCTTTTATGGTATAATCTGTATACGGTATTACTTCGTCATTTATTGATTTTAAATACCTTATATAAGAATCCCTCAGGTCATTGAATATTAATTCTGATGAAACCATCTGCCCAACAGGGAATGTGTTTTCAAGTTCAACAGGAATATATATGCCATTCCATGGAACAAGTATATTAAAATCGTTTTGCTCATAAAAATCTATTAATTTTTGACCCGTGGGCATACCGGGTTTCCATAATTTTTTTGGGATTAAAATAGTTTTTTTACCGTTTGAGATGTATTTGTATGTGTAATTTTTTAATCTTTTTACCCACGGGTTTTCAAGCGAATTGGAATCAAAATAATAGAATGGTGATTTGGATGAAATACTCTGGAATTTAGTTAGAGTATTTTCACTTAAAATGTTAATATAAGCTCTGTAAAGGGCCGGATGTGCATGTGCTATTTCCTCAACATACTGATAAAGTGTATTTTCGTATATCCTCTCCTTAATTTCGTTAATTTCCATAAAAATTGCCTTAAGATTATGCTTTGCCAGTTCCTTTAGTCTAATTTCCTCTGATTCCTGAATTAATTCCTGTGGTTTATACCGCCCATATAATGGGCTCCATTCAGGAAAATCGAGGAGATCCTTTAAGGATCTTGTACCCTCATGATACAATATTCTATTATCCTTGGCATATTTTATATAGGATGCTGAATCAAAGAGATCCACCCCAAGCATTACTGAAAAGGCGAAAAACATTGGATGTCCACCTCCAAATAAATGAACCGGCCTTGAAAAATCTGCATTTATTTTTGAATTTATAATAATTTTAACCAGATCATCATACCTGTATGATTCCAGAAGTGGTACAACACCACCTATTGGCAGATAGGGTGCCCTTGACATTAACTGTGCTGAAAGACTCCTTAAATCAGGATATACTGAACCCTGAATTGGACCGGCTATAATATCATCACCTATATCTATTTCCTGTAATCTACGGTATGTTTCCTCCACAGCATGTTTTGATTCTTCATATTTATCCTCTGGCCGGGTAAATATATCAAGTATGGTTATTATATCGCTTCCTATCTTTTTCTGAAAATCAACAATTTCCTTATTTGTATATTCAATATCACCATAAACGTAACTCTGGAATGTTCCTGAATCTGTCATTATGGGGCCGTTAAATCCTATTAATTTATGCACACCATATTTAAGAGCATTTTCCCTCAGCGAATCTGTTCTCCTAATTATATAGCTGTTTGTTATTACGGCCTGGGCACCCAGGCTTCTTAGCTCACTCTCTGATAAAAAATTTAGATTTGGATTAATAACAGGTAATACTGTTGGTGTTTCTATATCACCATGTTTTGTATGGAACTTTGCAATCCTTGCCAGATTTTCCCTGTAAAGCAGATGCATGTCAACGTATGGTAAATTTATATATAATGTTAGCCTAATTGCTTTTTAGAAGTTCTGTGCCGATTGCATCAGATATTTTATTTAGTATTAGTTTAAAGTTTTCTATTTCATCCTTATTAAGGTTTTTAAGAGATTCCGATATAATATTTTTAATGAATAATCCAAGTTCCTCATAATAGTTTCTGCCCTCTTTTGTTAATTCCACATTGACTATTCTGCGGTCATTCATGTCGTGTTTTCTCAAAAGCAGATTTTTTCTCTCAAGTCTATCCACTATATCTGTAACCCAGCCATTTGCCAGTGATAATTCTCCCGCGATATTTTTCATTGGCTGCTGACCCTTGGTAAGAAGGTAAATTATTTTGTAGTCTGTAATGGTCAAACCATCCTTTTCCAGCCTTAATTTGATTTTCTTTATATAACATCCAAGTATTTTATCCAGATATTCCCAGATTTCTAATGTATCGTCCAATTTTACTCACCTTTTTAATTTAACAGCCTGCTCCTCATTTGATATTCTTTTAGATGAACCTGACTTTTTGGTTAATGGATCCCTGATAAATGATAATAGTGCACCCACAAGTGTTATTGCAAAGGCAACATAGAATACCACATGTAAGGAGGACATGAATGTTGGGGCAAATATGGTGGGGAACCATGTGCGCTGGGTTATTGTACTTAATGCTGTTGGACTTATTGAATTTTTAACACCCGATGGTAGTATGCTTAATATGGCCTTTATAGGATTAATGCCAAGAAGTGCACCAAAAATTGCATCTGTTGGTGGCAGTTTGGAAAATACTGAGGCAAGCTGTGGTGCTCCAGCATTAGTAACCGCTGAAGATAATGCACCTGGAAGTTTTGATGAAAGGCTTAAAATCAATATTGTAAAGAAAATGCCCATACTGGCGGTTGTCCCAACATTTCTTAATGTTGTGAGCATGCCAGATGCTGAACCCCTGCTTTCAGGCGGTACTGATGACATGACCGCTGATGTATTTGGGGCGGTAAACATGCCCATGCCTGCACCGAATATAAACAATAATATTCCCATTTCTATATATATGAAATTATATGGCAGTAATGAAAGAAGGATTAATGCAAATGCTGATATCAAAAGACCAAGGGTTGCTATGCCCTTTGATCCGTGTTTGTCTGATAATTTTCCTGAAAGCGGTCCAAATATACCCATGGCAACCGTCATTGGGAGCATGAATATTCCGGCCCAGAAAGGAGCACTGGCATATGAATAACCGTGGTCTGGAAGCCATATTCCCTGGAATAATATTATTATCATAAACATTAAGCCCATCATACCCATGCCTGAGATCATACCTGAAAAACTGCCTGCTGAAAATGCCCTGATTTTAAATAATTCAAGGCGGAACATTGGCTGCTTGACCTTTCTTTCAACAAACGGGAATGCTATTAAAAGTATTATTCCAATAATTATGGCTGTAATAACCCATGGGTCTGCCCAGCCTGTTGCACTGCTCTTATATGGAACCAGACCGTATGTAATGCCTATTAAAAGTATTATAAGACCTGCACCAAAAAGTAGATTTCCCGGAATGTCAAGCTTCTGCTTAAGTTTAGGTGATGTTTCCTTCAGTTTTAGATATGACCATACCGTGCCAAGGAGGCCAACGGGAACACTAACAAGAAATACATATCTCCAGTTAATTGCAGATAAAATACCGCCAGCAACTATACCTATACTCATTCCTGCTGTTCCTGCTATGGCATTTATACCCAGCGCAGTACCACGTTCTTCCTTGGGAAAATTATCAGTGATAATTGCATAGCTGTTTGCCATTAAAAATGATCCACCAACTGCCTGAACTATTCTAAATATAATTAATTCAAGAGCACCAGTATCACCCTTACCTGGGGTAAAATATAGCAGCACTGAACCAAGTGTGAATATTGCAAAACCAAGATTAAATAATCTTACACGGCCAAAAATATCAGAAAGACGGCCTATGGTAACCAGAAGAACAGCAGTTACTATCATATATCCCATAAGTATCCAGAGCAGGTAGGCAAAAGCACCTGATTGAAATGGATTTAAATCAATGCCCCTAAAAATTGGTGGTAGGGCTATAATAAGTATGCTGGCATTAATTGTGGCCATTAAAACACCTATTGTTGTATTTGACAATGCCACCCATTTTTCCTGAACCATAAAATCATAATTTATTTTGATTATATAAATATTTTGTAAATAAATATTTATTGGTAAACATTTTCCATATAGAAACATTTATGCTTGAAAGTTATCAATAATAAAAAAGCTTTAAATTGATTTATCATATTATTATATCATGATTGAATCATTATTCAGGCCAGAAAGCATTGCAGTGGTTGGGGCATCAAATGATAAAAACAAGGTTGGCAATATAATTTTTAGGAATATTATTTCCACATTTAATGGAAAAATTTTTGCTGTTAACACAAATGGTAGTGTAATAGAAAATTACCAGTCATATAAATCATTAAAGGACATTAAGGAAAATGTTGATCTTGTGGTTGTTGCCGTTCCAAGAGATGCTGTACCCTCTGTAATTCAGGATGCTGTTGACATCAAGGCAGGAGCTGCAATTATTATCACATCAGGGTTTAAAGAAACTGATGAGCATGGTGCCGATCTTGAAAAACAGATAATAGACATAGCCAGAAATGGTAATTTAAGCATTCTTGGGCCAAATACAATAGGGCTCATTACACCAAATTTCAACGCAACATTTGCATTTGAGGATACAATAAGGGGAAATTCTGCACTTGTGGCCCAGAGTGGTGGTCTTGGTGTTTACATGCTGGAATGGGCACAGAAGACAAAAACCGGCATAAGCTACTTTGTAAGCCTTGGAAATCAATCTGATATTACTGAATCGGATGTTTATGAATACCTGTCAAACGATGTTGAAACCAGGGCAATATTCTCATATATAGAAGGTGTTTCAGACGGTGACAAATTTTTAAACGTTGTTCCGGAAATTGTTAAAAAGAAACCAATGATATTTTTAAAAGGCGGTGTTTCAAAATCAGGTTCCGCAGCTATAAAAACACATACCGGAAGCGTTGCTGGATCAATAGATATATTTAAGGCGGCGGTAAGAACCTGTGGTGGTATATTTGTTGACAGCCTTGAGGATATGCTGAATATAGCCAGACTTGTAAACTCAAGTGAAAATGTATCCAGCGATATATTAATAATAACAAATTCTGGTGGCCATGGTGTTTTAACAACAGATGCCATAGATATCCAGGAAATGAATGAAATTCAGCTGCCTGATAGGATAAAGAAATCATTATTAAAAATACTGCCCAAGCAGAGTGTGCCAAGGAATCCCATTGACCTTTCAGGGGATGCCGATTATAAAAGATACAGTGATGCACTGGAAACTGTTAAGGATCTGGATTGCACAAAGGTGGTAATAGTTCAGTCACTCCCAATGGTAACATGTACGGATGTTGCCAGGGCTGTAATTAAATACAAGGGTACTGGTGTAATAGGAGTTGTAATGGGCATGGATGAGGATTCTGCATCAAAGCTTCTGGATTCTGCATCTATTCCGTCCTTTAAATTCCCTGAGGATGCCATAAAGGCAATCAAGTACATGACCTCAAGGTGGACACCGGATAAAAAAATTAGGATAAGCGAACCACCAGAGGAGGCAAAAAAGCTTGTTGCAGGCAAAAACTATCTTAGAGATTTTGAGGCAATGAAACTTATGGAAATTTATGGGATTAAAACACCAAAATGGAAAACTGTTGAAAATGAGTCAGATCTTGACGCAGCCGCAGATTATGTTGGGTATCCACTTGTAATGAAGATATCACCTGATGAGCCGGTGCATAAAACCGATGTTAACGGTGTTATAATGAATGTACAGAAGGAAAATCTTCATGAGGCTTTTAAACAGCTTAACTATAAAAGAGTATTGCTTCAGGAACAGATATCCGGGGCAGAGATATTCATAGGGGGCATTAAGGACCCTGTTTTTGGTTACACTGTGGTGTCAGGTGTTGGCGGCATATACATGGAGGTTTTAAAGGATTTAAGCTACGGTCTTGCACCTGTATCAGAAAATGAGGCAATGTATATGATGGATGAAAGCAAGGTTACAAAAATGCTTTCTGCCAGAAAAAGAAACTATGATAGACTTTCCTTAATCAGGGCAATAACAAATATATCAAGGTTAATAGTTGATCTTGATGTTAGCGAGATGGATATAAATCCGGTGATAGTAAATCAGAATGGCGCCTACGCTGTGGATGTCAGAATACTGTTAAATTCAAAACAGGAATAATAATTTTTAATAATATTTTATTGGGAATAATAATATTCCCCCTTTAATTTCTGTTCTCTATCAAGTGCACTGTTCAGTTTATTGATTCTTGGACGCTTTGTAAGCTCATCCCTTCTAAATGTTATTCCGAGGCCTTTTAAAAACTCATTCATGCCTGTCCTCATATCCATGGGACCCTTACTGCAACCTTTAATTCCCTGCTGCCCTGTGAAAACAATCAGGGCATCTGAAATTAGGTCTATTAAATATATATCATGATCAACAACTATTGCACTTTTTTTATTATTTTCCATAACCCTCCTTATTATTTTTGCCACATTCATCCTGTAGGCTGAGTCCAGATGGGCAGATGGTTCGTCTATAAGATATATATCAGCATCTGTTGATAATGTAAGTGCAACCGATGTTCTCTGCAATTCACCTCCAGAGAGATCATTAACATTTTTATCATATAGTTCCTCAACATCCAGCGGGCCAATTATCTCATTTTTTATGAACTGGTCTTCCATTTTTTCCTTCATGGTTGTTGAAAAGAGTTCATAAACAGTACCGTCAAAATCCGGTGATATGTACTGTGGTTTGTATGCCACCCTTAACTGGTTCTCAACCTGACCGGAATCTGGCTTTATTGTTCCTGAAAGCATTTTTATAAATGTGGTCTTGCCAAGTGCATTCTGGCCCAGTACACCGATAATCTCCTCCTTATTTATGTATCCTGACCCAACATGAAGCTCAAAGTTTTCAAATTTTTTTTCAAGGTTGGTCCAGGAAGTTATTTTGGTTGTAACTGTTGTTCTTTTACTTGATTTTACATTAAAATCTATTGATGTTGGTCTTATTCTTACATTTTCCTCCCTTAAATAACCTGATAAAAACGCGTTTATTGCCTTATTTGTTGATTTTTCTTTTGTAATTACACCGTATGCACCGGGACTTCCATATACCAGATTAATCTGATCTGCAATTTTATCCAGAAGTGCAAGATCATGTTCCACAACCATTACTATTTTGGTTTCAGCCAGTTTTCTAATAATTTCAGATATCCTTATTCTTTCATTAATATCCAGATAGGATGAGGGTTCGTCAAACAGGTATATGTCTGCATCCTTCATCAATGCCATTGCTATGGCAAGTTTCTGGAGTTCACCACCTGATAAATCCCTGATATCCCTGTGCAGTGATGATTCCATTGATAATTCCGATACAACAAAATCAAGATTTCCGTTATCATTATTTTTTAATATATCTATTACTGTACCTGAAACAACCCTAGGAATTAAATCCACATACTGATTTTTCAGCACTGCCTTTTTATTTCCATTGTACAGATCCTTAAAATACTGCCCCATCACACTTTTGGAGAATCTTGATATAACCTCATCACGGTTATCCTTAACATTGTAATTACCAAAGTTTGGTATCAATATTCCTGATAAAATATTCATGGTTGTGGTCTTGCCAAGTGCATTCTGGCCAAGAAGTGCTGTTACCCGGCCAGCCGATAGGGATGGCAGTGAATAGAGCCTGAAGGAATCCAGACCGTACTGATGAACTATATTTTTATTTAGTTCATCTGGTATGCTGACTATCTTAATAGCATTAAATGGGCATCTCCTAACGCATATGCCACAGCCAATACAAAGCGATTCTGTAATAACAGGCTGTGCATTTGCATCGGGAAATTCTATAGTTTTTGTTCCATTCCTCACAGGTGGGCAGTAATACTGGCATTCGTGATTGCATCTTTTCGGATGGCATTTATCCTTATCTAGAATGGCTATGTGCATATTTTTAACCTAATAATTATTAATATTTTAATTTGCCTTCCAGTATTCATCGGGAATTTCATTGTAGATATCGAATGTTGAATCATCACTATTTGTCTGTATATTCATTTCTGAGAGTTCTATAACGCGATTAACATTCAAAATCCAGTAATGAATGCGCCATTCCCTTCCATCAAAAAGTGTTGTTTCTTCTCTTTCTGTTTCAAGAATTCCAAGATCCTCCATAGTATAGAAGACATCACGATCCTCCGGCTCAAGCATATTATCAATAACCCGGGTGCCGTACCCAAAGAAGTTAATAATATGTTCCGCTGATGACTGCGCCTCCTCTGACCCCATCTTTCTCTGCTGCAAGCTTAAACCGTTGCTTATTGCCCTTGCAAGCTCATCTATCTTCACATAGTTTCTGGACCTTACCTTTTCTATTTCCACATCGCTTATCGCCATTTCAATCACCTTGATAACATACCATATTACATTTTAAATAATAAGGTTATTCAATTAATTAAAATATGGCTTAAATTATATTTAAATTTTATTATAATTCATGTAATTTTGTCTATATATCTTATATAGAATATATAGGTTATATTTATAATAAATAGGAAAATAGAGAAAATAGTGGCAAAGATGACTACTGTGGACGAGGCCTTGGATAATGCAAAATCCTCAAAGTTTCATTATAAGGTTTTATTTGTGTCAGGTCTTGGATTCTTTACAGATGCATATGACCTTTTCATAATTGGTGTTGTTATACTTATACTACCACTTGCTGGATGGAATAATATATCAATTTTTTATAAGGGATTAATAACATCCACCGCTTTATTATCCGCCATTATAGGGTCAGTTACATTTGGAAGGCTACTAGACTATTTAGGTAGAAAGGAGATATATGGGCTTGAGCTGGTAATGCTAATAGCTGGTGCGCTTGGAAGTGCATTTTTAACACCAACCAACAACATTCTGGTATTTATATTATGGAGATTTCTCCTTGGTGTGGGCATAGGTGGAGACTATGCAACCAGTTCAACAATAATGACAGAATACTCAAATACATTAAACAGGGGCAAATTTGTTGGCACAATATTTTCAATGCAAAGCTTTGGGCTTCTTGCAGGACCATTAATTTCAATATTGTTTTTAACAAGTGGTTTAAGCCCATCATTAACATGGAGGCTACTGCTGGCCATCGGGGGTATACCTGCCATGCTTGTCATATATTTCAGAAGAACCATGCCTGAGCCCCCAAGGTATACTGCAGACGTTCGTGGCGATATTAAAACTGCAGAAAAAAATTTAAGGAGCTACACGGGAATAGATGCCCAATCTAAAAGAGCAGAAAAGGTAAATGCAAAATGGTATGATTTATTTAAGGATAAAAAATTTCTTATAACATTAATAGGCACTGCAGGGACATGGTTTTTAATGGACTGGGCATTTTATGGAAACTCAATTATGTCAAATAGCATTTTATCATTCCTTGTTCCAAGCGGTTTAAACGGAATTAATGCAATTATACTAACAAATAAATATTCAGCGTTAATATTCGGGATAGCAGCCTTTCCTGGATACTGGGTGGCTGTTTTTACACTCGATAAAATTGGCAGAAAAAAAATACAGATTACAGGATTTTTAATGATGGCAATTTCATTTGGTATCATAGCATTGTTTCCAGGGATAATAAGCGCAGCCTATGTTTATTATTTTTTAATGATTTATGGCATTAGCTACTTTTTTATTATGTTTGGGCCAAATGTAACAACGTTTGTCTACCCACCAGAGGTTTTTCCAATATCAACAAGGGGTTTCGGTACTGGCATTTCTGCAGCAGGTGGTAAAACAGGCGCCTTCATAGGAACATTTGCAGATACATTAATACTTGCGTTTACAAATTTAAGCTTCTTAATGTGGATACTCTCAGTCCTTGCAATTTTGGGCTGTGCCATGACAGTTTTTCTTTTGCCAGAAACAAAGGGTAAAACATTGCGTGAATCATCTGGAGAAAACAGATACATGAATCAAACTTAAAATTTTTAAGGTTTTTTAGCATAATGCATTATGAATATTTTATTTCCGTCAAGGAATAATAAAAGAAGTGTTGAAATTTTTACAGAGGATTCCGCTGGAAATACTGTTATCAATGGAAAAAGATTTAATAAATTATATGCAAAAATGGACAGGTCTTTTATAAAGGACTTTCTGGAAGAAAATAAGATATTTTCTGGCTATGAGGATAAAATTTCTGAAAATATGGTAAATAAGATTGATAATAAAAAAACAGTGATTATGGGGATTTTAAATGCAACCCCGGATTCTTTTTATGCCGGTTCAAGGATTCTGGATAAGAGCAGAATAGATTCAATGCTTGATGAAAAACCTGATATAATTGATATAGGGGGTGAAAGTACAAGGCCGGGCAGTCTTCCTGTGCCACCAGATATTGAGACTGAAAGAATAAGACCTGTTATTGATTACATAAAATCTGTATCAAACATACCTGTATCAATTGATTCAAGAAATTATGATACAATAAAGGCTGTTATTAGCATGGATATAGATTATATAAATGATATATCAGGTTTCTCTGATGAAAGAATGATAAAAATTGCATGCGATTATAATGTTAGGGCTATTGTAATGCACATGATAGGCACACCACAGACAATGCAGAACTTTACTGAATACGATGACATTATATTTGAGATAAATAATTTTTTTTATTCCAGGATAAATAAAATGTTAAAATTTGGCATAAAACCAGAGAATATAATAGTGGACCCTGGCATAGGTTTTTCCAAGGATACCAATGGAAATATTACCATATTAAGGTCTCCATGGTCTTTCTTTCTTGGCTTTGACACACTGTTTGGCACATCAAGAAAAAGATTCATAGGCACATTAACCGGATCTGATGTTAATGATAGACTGGGTGGAACAATAGGAACATCAATTTATTTGAGTGAGAATGGGGTTGATATACTTAGGGTTCATGACCCTGCCCAGAACAGGGATGCAATAAATGTATTCAGAAAATTAACGTCCATCGACGAATAATTTTCTTTGTTTTTTACGTATAGTTTAAATATATTTCTGCGATTAATCATATAATGATTAAGGTACCGTACAGTGTGAAACTGCCTTCTGGCGATAGATATTCATTTATAAAAAATACATTAAAATCACGTACACTGTATACAGTATGTGAGGAGGCACACTGTCCAAATATGGGGGAATGCTGGGAGAGTGGTACAGCAACTTTTATGATTCTTGGGTCTAACTGCTCGCGTGGGTGCAGATTCTGTGCGGTTACCCATGGAAAAATGCTACCAATTGATCCAGATGAACCACAGAAGGTTTATGAGGCTGTAAAATTAATGAGGCTGGATTTTGTTGTCATTACCTCTGTTGACCGTGATGACCTTCCAGATAAGGGGTCACAGGCTTTTGCCAATGTAATATCTAAACTTAAAACAGCTAATGTTAAAATAGAGGTTTTAATACCAGATTTTAGCGGAATCCATGAGTTTATTGATAAAATAATAAATGCCGCCCCTGACGTCATTGCACATAATATAGAGACAGTACGCAGGCTTACGCCACACGTAAGGGACCCAAGGGCCGGGTACGATCAGAGCCTAAACGTTCTTAAATATGTTAAATCCGTTAATAAAAAGATGATTACAAAGTCATCAATAATGATTGGACTTGGAGAGACTGATGAGGAGGTCATTGAGGCCATGAAGGATCTTAGGAATGCGGGCGTTAACATTTTAACTGTGGGGCAGTATCTAAGGCCAACAAAAAAACAGCTCGAGGTAGTGGAATATTCCCCAATTGAGAGATTTAAATATTTCGAGGAAAGTGGATATAAAATGGGTTTTGATTACGTTGCCTCAGGCCCGTTGGTAAGAACATCCTACAGGGCAGCGGAGGCGTACGTAAAGGGAATGCTGAATGGAGGTGGAAATTATGATTGAAGAGGCAGATATTAGTAATGAAAAGGTGTTGGAGGCTTACAGGAATCTTGTAATGGAAAGAATGCTGGATAAAAAGATGCTAAATGCAAGCAGGCAGGGGTTTTTGCCGTTTTACATACCACTGATGGGGCATGAGGCCATACATATTGGTATTGGCCTTGCATTGAGGAATATTGATTATTTTTATCCATACTACAGGGATTTTGGTGCACTGGTCCAGCTTGGAATTCCCATGGATATGATAATGTCCCAGGTTTTTTCCAATGCATCAGATAATGAGCTTGGCAGGGATATGCCGGATCATGTCTCATTTAAAAAATACAATATAGGGGCTGTAATAACACCCGTGGCAGGACACCTCATGTCGGCTGCCGGAATTGCATATGCAAAGAAATATAGAAAGTCTGATGGAGCGGTATTGACAACCTTTGGAGATGGGGCAACATCAACACCAGATTTCCATGTTGCAATGAACTTTGCAGGTGTTTATGACCTTCCTATGGTATTTTTGTGTGAAAATAATGGATTTGCAATATCTGTGCCAACATATCCAAATGAGGAGGGGCAGTCAGATGCATACGAGGAGACAAGAGGCCCAATATATAAAAAGGCGGAGGCCTATGGTTTTGAGGGCATAAGAATTGACGGCACAAGCTTTTTGGAGGTTTATAAGCAAACAAGAAAGGCGCTTGAAAATGCTTCCAATGGGCCAGTGCTGATAGAGGCAATGACATACAGAATGGGGCCGCACTCCACTGCTGATGATCCCAATAAATACAGAAAGGACGAGGTTCCAGAGGGGAGTGATAAGGATCCTCTTATTGTAAACCAGAAAATATTGAAGGACATGGGTATTCTCACGGAGAAGAAAATTCAGGATATAAACAATGAAATTGATGATTTGACAAGCAAACTTGTAGACAAATATGAAAAAGCACCAAAACCTGATAAAAAAACAATACTGGATAATTTATATGAAACAGACCCATGGTATATAACTGAGGAAAGGGGTGATATAGAATGACCACAATGACAATGGTAAAGGCACTTAACAGTGCGCTTGACAATGCAATGGAAAGGGATGATTCAATAATTTTAATGGGAGAGGATGTTGGCGTAGATGGCGGTGTCTTCAGGGTAACTGATGGGCTTCTGGCAAAATATGGAAAGGAAAGGGTTCTGGATACACCACTTGCAGAACTAGGAATAGTTGGGTTTGGAATTGGAATGTCCATGGCCGGCCTAAAGGCAATACCTGAAATACAGTTTCAGGATTTTATATACACAGCAATGGATCAGATAATAAACCAGATGGCAAAGCTAAGGTACAGAACCAATGGAGATTACACACTTCCAATGGTTCTTAGAACACCCTACGCTGGGGGTGTTCACGGCGGGCCCTACCATTCACAGGCTGGAGAGGCATACTTTGCCCACACGCAGGGTTTAACTGTTGTAACACCATCAAATCCATATGACGCCAAGGGTTTATTATTATCATCGATAGAGCTTAATGATCCGGTTATATTTTTGGAGCCTAAAAGGCTTTATTATGCAACAAAGGGGGATGTCCCGGACGATTACTATACAGTTGACCTAAGAAAGGCTAATATTTTAAAGGAGGGTGATGACCTTACAATTATAACATATGGACCAACAGTTCCGCTTGTCATGGATACTGTAAACAAGAACAATGTAAATGCGGATGTTATTGATTTAAGAACAATAAACCCCTTTGATGTTGATGCCATTTTAAATAGTGTGAAAAAAACCTCAAGGGCGGTTATAGTTACAGAATCCCCAAGGTTATTTGGCGTAAGTGCTGAAATTTCTGCAACCATAGCGGAAAGGGCAATTGATTATCTTGCAGCACCAATATTAAGAGTTTCAAGCCTTGATATACCTGTGCCATTCGCGCTTGAGGATTATTATGTGCCAAATGAGCAAAAAATAATGAAAGCAATAAATAAAGTTTTGCAATACAGGTGATGTTATGTATACATTAAAATTACCACCAATCGGCGAGGGGATACAGGAAGGAGAAATAGTAAAATGGGATGTTAAGGAAGGAGATACCATAAAAAAGGATCAGGACATTGTTGAGGTTATGACTGATAAGATTACTGTGAGAATACCTGCCCCGGTATCAGGAAAGATTTCAAAAATTCTGGTTCCAGAGGGCAAAACAGTAAATATCGGTGATCCGATAGTCCAGATAGATTCACCGGATGAATCAAATGAGGTAACCACGGAGAATAAACCAGTGGAGGAACAGCCAAAAACTGAACAGGTATACTCTGTTAATAATGAGAACATACCGTCTGTGAAGGCCACACCATCTGTAAGGGCCTATGCCAGGTCAAAAAATGTTGATATATTAAAGGTAAAACCAACCGGTCCTGATGGCAGAATAACAAAGGACGATATTGACGCATACCTTAAAAATACCACTGCGCAGAAAACAGAGGTAAAAAAACCGGAAAATCCTGCTGCAGGTGATGAAATTTTCAATGTAAGTGGCATCAGAAAGGTAATTTTTGATAAAATGACAAAATCAAAACAGATAATGCCACATTTCACTGTAACTGATTTTGTGGAAACCCAGGAAATACAAAAAACCATAGAATATTATGCAAAAAAGGAGTATCTGAGTTTTACGTCATTCTTTGTTAAGGCATGCACCATTGCATTTAAGGATTTTCCAAAATTAAATGCCATATACAATGAGAATGACAAAAATTATACCATTAAAAAGGCATACAATATAGGTGTTGCTGTGGACTCACCGTATGGTTTAACTGTTGTGGTGATAAAGGATGCCGATAAAAAGGATTTGTTTACAATCTCAAAGGAAATTAAGGACCTTGCTGAAAAGGCCAGAAATAATACACTTACACTGGATGAGGTGCGTGGTTCCACATTTTCAATAACCAATATAGGTGCAATAGGCGGTATTATGTCAACACCTGTAATAAATTATCCGGAGGTTGCCATACTTGCAGTAAACTCCAGAACAACAGCAATAATCAACAATGAAATGAAAACAGGTCTGTATCTAACCCTGGCATGTGATCACAGGTTAATCGACGGTGCTGAGGCGGCCAGATATCTTCAGAGGGTAAAGGAAATACTTGAGCACCCCATGGCATTTATTGGTGATTAAAAATGGATTATGATGTAATAATTCTTGGTGCAGGTGCAGGTGGTTATCTTGCTGCCCTGCATCTGGCCAAAAAAAAGAAAAAGGTTCTTATTATTGAGAAAGAGAAATTCGGTGGTGAATGCCTAAACTATGGGTGCATACCATCAAAGGCATTAATAGAACTCTCTGAAAATATATTTTACCTAAAAAATATGCCTGGCATGACCCTTGATTATAAACTCAACATGAAGGACTGGCAGGCATGGAAAGATTCAATGATAAAGAAAATTACAGGCGGTGCTGAGGGTGCATGCAAGGCCAGCGGCGCCACTGTGCTTTACGGGGAGGGAAAAATAGTCAATAAAAATACGGTTAATGTAGATGGTAAAAATTATACTGCAGATTATTTAATTCTTGATACCGGTTCTGTACCTGTAAAAATAAAAGGTATAGATGATGTTTATTATAACCGTGAAATTCTCGCAATAGACCATATACCAGAAACACTTGTTGTTATTGGTGGCGGTTATATAGGCATTGAGATGGGTACGGCATTCAGGAAACTTGGTTCTGATGTATATATTGTTGAAATGAAGGATAGGATACTTCCTGAGGTTGATGAATATCTTTCTAGGGCAGTTGATAAAAGGCTCAGAGATCTTGGAATAAAAATTTTAACCAGTAGCAGGGTTCTTGGTGTGAAAAAGAACAAGAATTATACTGTAAAAATAGAAAATTCCGGCGATATAATTGCGGAAACCGTTTTAATGGCCGTTGGCAGAATGCCAAATACACAGGGATATGGCCTAGAAAACCTCAATCTTGAAATGGATGGGCGGTTTATAAAAACGGACCAGCATAAAAGAACAAGTGTGGATAATGTTTATGCCATAGGCGATGTTTCAGGAATGCCCATGCTTGCACATAAGGCATTTTATGATGCCTATGTTGCATCTGAAAATATTCTTGGCAATGATACAGTGGTGGATTATAAATCCATGCCAATGGTGGTTTATACAGACCCGGAAATAGCATTTACAGGTAAAACAACAGATAAATATAAGCAGATACCTGCCATGGCAAATCCCAGAACACTGACAATGAACCAGCAGGATGGCTTCTTTAGGGTATATTACAATGATGATGGGACAATAAGTGGTGCGGGTATCGCAGCGCCAAGATCCTCAGAGATTATAGCTGAAATTGGGCTGGCCGTTGAATCTGGTTTAACACTGGATGATATGTTTATGACCGTACATCCCCATCCCACGGTATCTGAGGGCATTAAGGATGCATGCGAAAATGATTAATTATTATATTGATTTAAAACGCATGGATTATGAGAAATGCCTTCGATTACAGTACCACCTTGTGGAATTAAGAAAAAATGATAAAATACCAAATACCGCACTTTTTGTTGAGCATAACAGCATATACACCATAGGAAGAAAGGCAGACCCAAAAAACTATGAAAATGTTAATGTATATAAAACTGACAGGGGTGGCGATGTTACATATCATGGCCCCGGCCAGATAGTAAATTATTTTATCTTCGATGTAAATATTGATGGCAGGAGGGAAATCAGGAAATTCCTTGAAAATATTGAAAATGCATACATTAAGATGCTGGGTTCCTTTGGGTATTCGGCCATGCTGGATGAGGAGCCCGGTATATGGATAGAAACTGAAAAGGGAAAAAAGAAGGTTGCCTCAATTGGACTCGCAGTAAAAGATAATATTTCATATCACGGTATTGCCCTAAATATAGGACAGGAGGCTGTCAATGGCTTTAATCTAATAAACCCCTGTGGACTTGATAACAGCGTTATGTCCTATGTTGATATACCAAGAGATAAGGCCATAGAGGCAATAGTTTCGTCACTGGCTGACTACTTTGGGGAATTCCAGAAAATAAATATAGACGACATCAAATTATTATAAAAGCCATAAGGTCTACATTTAAGAAATAATTTATATATAATATTTCTATGAGGTTCTTTTAATATCCCAAATTCTCTCCTCAATGCCAAGCCTTTTGTTCGATGCAAGTGCATGCATAAAAAGAAGTGATGAAAGTCTGTTTAAATAAATTAAAATATATTTATTTACCTGCATTTTCTTGGATACATATACTGCAAGCCTTTCTGTTCTTCTGGCAACGGCCCTTGCCATATGAAGTGAAACTGCGGAAATATCACCATCTGGAACAATAAAAAGGTGTATTTTACCAATTTCTTCACGGTATTTTTTCACAGATTCCTCAAGCCACCTTACATCCTCATCCTTAATTGTTCTGTGGGTGCTTTCTGCAGTTATATCCTCACCAATAACAAAGATGTCGTTCTGAATTTTTTTTAGATCATTTTTTATGTCTTCCCATTTTGAATTTATGAGGGCAAAACCAACAAATGTGTTTAATTCATCAAGGGTTCCCTCGAGGTCCACCATGGGGGAATCCTTACCAACCCTTATTCTCAGGCCGGTATCGGTTTCCCCGGAATCGCCACGTCTTGTAAACATAATAGCATATAATATGCACAGATTTAATATTTTTTAGTTTTAATTTTGACAAAAATATATATAAATAATAATATTTTTTATTCTTTTCTTTTTATGGTAATTGGTATAACATTGTTATTAAATTCACACATTGCAATTTCAATGGGATCAATGATGTCAGGGGAAATATCTATAATCACAGGTGCACCCATTGCAATTTGCAATGCCCTGGCACCAATTATTCTCGCCTTTTCAAATTTTGTCAACATCATAAAAATCATTTAAAGCATAAACTGTATTAAATAATATTACATAAATGTTTCGAATATTATGATAAATATATATTATTTTTATAAATTAATTGTTAATAACCTCGCCAAAATCAAGTTTTGTAAATGGTGGATTCTGTTTTTTTATTGCAAATTCATCTATTGAAAGTAATTTTTCAAATGTACTGCCCTCTATTTTCACTGTATTATTTATCATTGACCAAACCTCAGAGGCACCCGTTGGGACATATGGATAAATCATTAATATGAGGTACTGTGCAATTTTTAATGAAGTATAAAGTATATCATTGCATGCTTCCTTATTCTCTTTTATTATCTTCCATGGCTGCGCGTTATTAAAATACTGATTTGCGGATATAACCAGTTCAAGCCATATTTGAAGACCCCTCTTTATATGTATTTCAGATACCTCCTGACTATACTGATCAAATTTTTCCTTAAACATATCAAGGATTTTTTTATTTTCCCCGGATAACTTTTCAGGTTTATGTATGCTTAACTTATTTTTATCAATAAAACTTATAAGCCTGTAAATATAATTGCCAAACTTGTCCACCAGTTCCGAATTAACCTTGTCCTGAAATTCCCTCATGGAAAAATCAGAATCCCCTGTTTCAGGGAGTATTGATGCCATATAATATCTTAATGAGTTTTTATCCGCTATCTTTAAAATTTCATTTACAGTAAAACCTATGCCCCTGCTTTTAGAAAACTGTTCACCCTGGAATCTGAGATACTCATTTGCCGGAACATTATAAGGTAGATTATAATCTCCATGGGCTATTAGCATTGCAGGCCAGATAATTGTATGAAATGGTATGTTATCCTTGCCAATAAAATAATATGATTTTATATTCTTATCAAGCCAGAATGATTTCCAGTATTCAGGGTTGCCAATTTCCGTGGAATATTCCCTTGCACCTGTGATATAGCCTATTAAAGCCTCAAACCAGACATATATTTTTTTATGTTCATAACCATTTATTGGTATTGGGACACCCCAGTCAAGATCCCTTGTAATTGCCCGTGGCTTGAGACCATCACTTACAAAATTCTTTGTATATTTTAACACATTTGGTTTCCAAAAATCCTTGGTACCAAGGTATTCAAGAAGTGAGTCCTGAAGTTTATTTAGCATTAAAAAATAATGCTCTGTTTCCCTGAATTCTGGCCTTTCCCCACCAATTTTGCACACAGGATCAATAAGTTCTATTGGGTCAAGTGTACGTCCACAGTTATCACACTGGTCGCCCCTGGCCTCCTTATAACCACAGTATGGGCATGTTCCCTCTATATACCTGTCCGGCATAAACCTATTTGATTTTCTGCAGTATGGTGATACCATATATCTTTTTTCAAGAAATCCCTTCTCCAGAAGGTTCATAAAAAATTCATCAACGTCCTTAACATGTTCAGCGTCTGTTGTTCTTGTAAATTTATCGAAGATAATATCAACATTTCTGAATGTTTCCATATGTTCTGAATGATATTTATCTGCTATTTCCTGTGGTCTTTTATTATTTTTTTCGGCTGTTATTGTAATGGGAGTGCCGTATTCATCACTGCCAGATATGAACATTACCTCTGTACCCGATAACCTGCTGAAACGTACAAATATATCCGCACCAAGATATGCACCTGCCAGATGTCCGAGATGCAGTGGCCCGTTGGCATAGGGTAATGCACAGTTAACCATAATTTTTTGTTCATTCATTGCAACTATATAATAAAATGAAATTTAACTTTTTATTAATAAAAAATGCAGCGTATTTATATTTTTAAAAAATTTATGTGCATGAATTATATTTTTCCTGACCTAGCAAAGCTCATTTTTGCAAGATTTCTTGATACGTTTTTATAGTATGTATTTCCATTTAATATCTGTTTATAAAAATCAATGGCAATATCATAATCATGTATGTTAACAGGCTTTGGGACTCCATCCTTACCGCCCAGACAGAATGAGAACTTAACAGGATCTGTAAATGAGGGTTTATCGCCATATACAAGTTCAGCAAGATATGACAGAGCCCTAATGGTGGATTTATCCACCCCTTTTATGTTTATTAGTTCTCCAAAGTTATCAGGATTGTATTCATAAAGCATCTTCATTTTTTCCCAGTTTATCTTAAAATTTAAATCAAGAACGGGGCGTGATTCCATGTAATTATCAAGTGTTCTCTGTCTCATATAGTTAACTGGATTCTCCTTAATCAATGAAATAATATCCTTCCTATTCTGCTCACTTTTTGACGTTGAAAGATCAAGTATGTTTGAATTTTCAAAACCGGCAATTCCATTCCTTTTATCGCTGTAAAAATCGATATTATTTTTAATCCAGTGATAGCGCCTGGCCAGACCAATTTTTTGATTCATGCCCTGGTTAATAACAGCATAATTGCCATTATAATCCAGAATAATAAACTGCATGTAAAGATCAAATCCATCCTGAAGAACCTTATTGTCTATTTTTCCAATAATCCTTGAATCCTCACGGATCTTAGATAAAATGCCTGATTTAATATTCCCATCCTGTTCAAGTTTATCAAATTCCTCTCTAATAGAGTTTAGATGCCTGCCCTTCCCTCCCAGGATTTTAACCTCATCCTTTTTATTTAGATATTCCTTAAGTGCACTCAGCGTTGCAGTGGTTGTACCACTCGAATTCCAGTCAAAGCCTATGGCAAGTGAAAGTGAGTGAAACCAGAATGGATCGGCAAGTTTTTCAAGGAAAAAATCTGTGCTATAATTTTCTATCATAATATCTGATATTATGCCACCAAGCTCAACCATTCTTTTATAAAGGTATTCAGGCGGGTGGCCATAGTGAAGCGGCATTATTGAGCTACCATTATTTCTCATTATAGATAAATATGAATATTAACAATATATTATTTTCCATAGCGATTTATAAAAGTTTTTGAAAGGTTTATTTATAAAAATAAATGAAATTCTTTTTGTTTTTATAATTTTTATATTTAAACATATAATGAGATTTTTTAATCTCTGGTAAATTGGTATTTTTATTTCATCCATCTAAAATCAAATATATTATAAAGGTCCGGCCTGAATCTCACTATAAAGGCATTTCTAATGGATTCCATTATAAGGTCATACCTTTTTATATTGTAATTTGATATTAAACCTATAATACCCTCCCTTTTACCGATATCAGGTATATTATATATCTCCTTTATTGCATCGGATACGGACAGGCCTGACCTTACCACATCAACAATATCTTCAGGCAGTTCAAATCCACTGCTTACGCCTGTGGTTATTCTGCTATAACGGTCTATTACAGCACAGTAATGGAAATCATAATAAACATTGTTTATTTTATTATAAAACAATCCAGATTCTATGCCAATGGAATAATCATTATCCCTTAAACCCTTCATGGCACGGAGCCTTGCGAGCCTTGGCGTATCGTCACCGTATGGCTGATCTGTATCGGTTTCATACTCATGATTCTCAATAACATCAAAATTTTTCATGAATTTATTTAAAAAATCCCTAAGCGCCATTGTTTTTAAACTATTATTTGTGGATATTGAGATTTTAATTGGATTTTTCCTCTTGCCTGTTCTTGTTATTTCACCATATTCAATTCTTGTGGAGCTAATTGGAAAAAAATCCTCTGCCAGAACAAAGGGCACCTTAATTATGTTTAATGGCCTCATATTCATTTCATTGCGTTTATTATTAATATAAATCGCGGTTGAATATGTTTCCGGAGAAACAATGAGATTTGCCTCTTTTATTTTTAATGTCTCGCCAAATTTATCATTTAGTTCATGAATTTCGTAATTATCTGTATATTTATCCATAAATTTTTTTAGCCTTTTTAGCCTTGTTCGATATTTTATTATAAATTCCTTGTTTCCAATGACATAATCATCACTGGTAAGGCCTATAATCACCCTGCATCCGGTATCTATTGCTGTTCTGAGCATTAATTCATGGCCCTTATGAAAATGGTTAAAGGTGCCACCCACCAAAGTATACATATAAGGAAATTAAAAAAACATTATTAAAATATCTCTATGTGACATTTAACTCCATCCAATATTTTAAAATTTAAAGATCAGTTTTTAACCTCCTCCTCTATAGTTTTTGCAAGCCTCCTGACACCCTCCACTATATCAGAATCAGAGGAATATGTAAAATTAAGCCTCATGGTGTTAATTTCTGGATTGTTTTGATAAAATGCAGAACCTGTAATATATGCAACCTTATTTTTTAGTGCCCTTTCAAGCATTTTTGATGTATCTATATTATGGTTAAGTTTTAACCATAGGAACATTCCACCATCAGGCTTTGACCAGACAGCGTCCTTTACATGTTCATCAAGTGATTCCAGCATTATATCCCTCTTCTTTTTATAGAGTTCTATGGTTTTTGGTATCTGCTTATATATTATTCCCCTGTTAAGATACTCATATGCTATGTACTGGGATAACGAATCACTTGCCAGATCAAGGGCCTGCTTAAGTATATTGTATCTTGATAGGACCTCAGGCTGTGATACTGTATAACCGGTTCTTAATCCGGGTGACATCACCTTTGAGAATGTGCCAAGATATGTAACAATATCATGGTCATCAAGGCTTTTTAATGTGGGAATTTTTGTTCCAGAATATCTTAAATCACCATATGGATTATCCTCTATGACCGGTATATTATTTTCGTATGCTATCTCCAAAAGCTGTTTTCTCCTATCAAGAGTCATTGTATATCCTGCAGGGTTTTGAAATGTGGGTATTGTGTATATGAACTTTGGTTTCTTTCCAATGGATTTTAGATATTCAAGTTGTTTTTCAAGTTCTTCAATAATCATACCATTTGAGTCCATTTTTACAGATACTGAGTTAACAAGATTGGCATTTAGTGATGATATCATCCCAACGTATGTTGGTGCCTCTGTAATAACATAATCTCCAGGATTTGCAAATATTTTTGACAGGGCATAAAGTGATTGCTGTGAACCGGTGGTGACCATTATGTTATCTGTATCTGTTTTTATATTTTCGTCCCTATCTAGAAATTTCCTTATCTCATTTTTTAACAGCTGTAATCCGTCTGTCTGTCCGTACTGCAGAGCCTGGGATGCATAATTCTCTATAACATCATCCATAATTTCCTTAAGTTCTGCGGAGGGGAAAGTTTCCGGATTTGGAAGACCCCCACCAAACGATATCATACCGGGCATGGTCACATACTTCAATAGAGACCTAATTTCAGAGGATTTCATCTTCCTTAAGTTATCAGAAAATTCAAAACTCATGGCTAATTATATTAAGACGATATATAAATTTTTATTATGGGAATAAGAAAATAAAAAAATATTTTATAATGGTTATTAATTAAAAGCCAATGGTTCAAAAGGCAATTTGGAAGGTCACGGTTACAGGAGCAAAAAATTCGGGTAAAAGTTCACTAATATCTGCAGCTGTTTATAACTCTGATAAACCTGTGGCACCCAAAGGTTTTATAAGAAAAAAGGTGCAGGGCAGGATAAATGATGATGAATATGATATAGACCTCCTTTTTTATGAAACGCCACTTGAATTAAAATCTGATAAATTTATATCAAAATCCACTTTTATTTTGTTAACTGTGGATATAACAGATGCAAATAGTCTAAAAATGGCTGGAGATTTTGTAAAGCTGTTTTCAGATTCTGAGATATTCCTGGTTGCAATGAAGTCTGATTTAAGGTATATATCCCAATTCTGGATTCCGGAACTTGATAAATTCTACAGAAGCTATGGTGTATCATATTATTTATACAATACAAAGGAGGATTTTTCCCCAATCCTGTCTGAACTTATAGAAAAAACATTTAACAAAATTTATAATAAAAATAAGTGATATGCAAAAATGGGAATTTTTTGTGGGAAATTTGAGTTTAAATTAAGAAATATAAGTATATCCCAGATTATAAACAAGTATCATATAGGCAAATTCTTAAATGGAGATTTTTTTCTAGATCCATGTGAGGCCTTATACCTGTTTTTAAAGGGTAAAATTGAATCATTAAATGGTAATGACCTGGATTTTTTTCTAAATAATATCTTTACAGATGATATATACATATACATTGTATATGAAATATTAAAGAATAAGGGATTTTACATAAAAAGAAATGGAAATAAATTTTATTATAAAAAGACAAAAAAATCGGATTATACAAATTTTGTAATTTTAAAAAGGGAAACAGATATTGTATCATTTGAGGAATTATACAATGAAACTCCGGGAATATTTATTACTCTTGATGAGGACCATAGCATCACATATCATATGACAGAACATATAGACCCCATGGGGATGGCTGAGAATATGCCTGAAAAAATATGCATTAAAAATGCAGGCAGCATATATTATTCATTAAACACCCCTGAATGGTTCGGGGAAAAATTTTATTCTTTAAACATATTAAATAACTTTGAAAGAAGATTTGTTGAAAATAAAATTATGACACCTGAGGAAAAACTATATGCTGATTTAATTAAAAGAAATTTTATTGTAAAAAGTGGATTTAAATATGGAGAACACTTTAGGATTTATTCTGAATCCATGGATATGCATGCCGAATATTTAATTGGTTTAATAGATAAAGAAGAATGGTATAAAATTAGCAGGGCTGTTAGGTTATCAGTAAGTGTTAGAAAATCAATGGTTTTTGCCGGCTTTATAAACAATGAAATAAAATATATAGAAATGAAAAGGATAAAAGATATTTAAATCTGGACTTCAAAATCATCTATTTTTGCCTGCATGTCGTCATATGTTTTTATGTCGCCGCGGTCCTTTAAAACCTCCCTTGCAAGAAGCCAGTATATCAGGGCAAGAGACATCCTTCCCTTATTGTTTGTTGGAATTATTAAATCAACAAAGTCGGTTTTATTGTTGGCATCGCAGAGTGCTATTATGGGTATTCCTATTTTAATTGCCTCCTTCATTGCCTGTGTATCGGCAAGCGGGTCTGTTATCACTATTACCTTGGCGCTTGAATATGATTTGAGCATCGGATTGGTTAATGTTCCGGGTATAAACCTGCCTATTATGGAGTTTGACCCAACTATTTCAGAAAATTTAGCAACCGGTCTGAATGCATACTGTCTCTGGGCCACAACAAGGATATCCTCTGGTTTGTATCTTGCCAGCATTTTTCCTGCTTCTATTATTGCATGATTTGTCTTTTTAATATTTAATATGTATAAACCATCGTTCCTAATTTTAAATATATATTTATCCATATCCTTTGATTTGATCTGTGTACCAATATGGACACCAGATTTCTGGTATTCTTCTTCTGGTATCAGTAATTGTTCTTCCATCATGTAAATCTACCTATTTTATCTATGATTATAAATTATTATATAATTATTCCCATTCTATTGTTGCCGGAGGTTTATTTGTTATGTCATAAACAACCCTGTTAATCTCAGGGATTTCGTCTGTTATTTCTGTTGATATCTTTTCAAGAAGGTTCCAGTCCGGCCTGCTAAAGGTGCCTGTCATTCCATCAAGGGTATCAATAAATCTTATTGCAACAGTTTTACCATATGAACGCTGATCACCATGAACGCCGGTTGTATTTACTGGAAGTAAAACGGCAAAGTACTGCCATGGCCTTTCATGCATGTTCTCCATAACATTTCTCTCAACAATGTCTGTTGCTTTTCTTATCAGATCAAGTTTTTCCTCTGTAACCTCGCCTATTATTCTAATTGACAGGCCTGGGCCAGGAAAGGGCATAATTTCAGGGATGCCAAGATATTTTGATACCTCCCTAACCTCATCCTTATAAAGATCTCTTAGTGGTTCTATAAGCTTTAATTTCATATTTTCTGGCAGTCCACCAACGTTGTGATGGCTTTTAATTGTATCTCTGGACTGCCCGCCACTTTCTATCCAGTCAGGTGCTATTGTACCCTGAAGCAGATATTCTGCGCCAAAATCTTTTGCAGCCTCCTCAAAAACATCTATAAAGGTTTTTCCCACTATCTTCCGCTTCTGTTCAGGATCTGTAATGCCCTTTAAATTTTGAATGAACCTCTGCCGTGCATCAATAATTTTATAATTGATATTATATTTTTTAAAAATTTTTTCTGCATTTTCCACCTCATGAAGCCTTAATAAACCGGTGTCAACAAAAATAACAAGTATATCCCGTGAAACCATTCCAGCTATTACAGAAAGCAGTGTGCTGTCCTGACCACCTGAGCATGCCAGTATTCCCTTACCCTTCAGCTGTGATTTAATATGTAATTTGGCATCCTCTATGAACTGTTCTGGTTTAACCATGTAGCCTCATGACAAACATTTTATTAAAGTTTTCAATAAATAATAATTTTTAGGTCTTCATTATGGCGCCAAGGAATATTAACAATCCAATTAAAACGCCAATAATGGACGCTATTAGATAAAATACTGTCGGCTCAAGCACCTGGTATACAAATGAAACATGGGCCACACTTGATGACCCGAATATTGTAAATATACCAATTACAAGTCCAACAATAAGCAATACAGATCCTACTATCCTGCTTTTGCTGCTGCCAAAATATGCAGTAAGTGCCCCAAAAACAATAAGGGCCAGAGCCAGCAGGGCAAGGATAACCATTACAAATGCATCCCAGTTCCAGTTAAAAGAAGTCACCATGTTACAACACCTCCAAAGAGACCTGCACCTAATATCATTTTAAAGGTCATAATAAAACCATTTGCTTTTTTTGGTTTTATCATAATTGGTTCTGCAAACTTACCTAGCAGAGCCCGAATCCCTTTAAAGTTAAAACCTTCAGGCATTAGAAGTTAAAAGTAAAAATGAATATAAATTTTTCCTAAATGATTGATAAATTATTATAATAATTTATAAAATTCTTCCTCTTCGATTGTTTTCTGCTCACCGGTCTTCATATCCTTTAATGTTACTGTTCCTGATTTTACCTCGTTTTCTCCAATTATTAATGCAAAATCAAATTCGGCTGCGCTCTTTATCTGCGATGATAATTTTCTACCTGTAATGTCCACCAGTGCAATTCTATTACTTTTCCTTATTTTTGATGCCAAATTAATTGAATATTCAATAAATTGGGATCCCAGATTGCATATATAATATGACTGCTTGCGCATATATTTCTCCCAGAGATTGTATTTTTTCAATAATATTTCAAGAACTGCATCGCCTATGGCAAAACCAATGGCGGGTATATTTTCATCAGAGAATAGTGTTGAAAGCCCATCATAGCGGCCTCCACCAAGTATTGCACGGAGTTCACCAACCGAGTCAAAGGCCTCAAATACTATGCCTGTATAATATGATAATCCCCTGACAACTGAAAAATCATATTTTATATCACTTTTTGTATAAAAACTTATATATGAAAATGTTGTTTTAAGCCTTTCAATACGGTTTTTTAATCCATCAAAATTATTTAATATACTTTTTAATTTTTTCTCGAAGTCTTTAATATCAAGCCTTTCAGAAAGAAGATCAAGTATCTTTTCGGTATTTTTTTTATCCACGTTAATCTCAGCCATCATGGAAATAAACTGTTCTCTTGTTATTTTTCTGTATTTATCTATTACTGAAAATGCCTCATGGATATTTTGTATGTTCATATCATTAAGTATATATTCCATCACCTGTCTGTCATTTATATTTATTTGATACTTACCTGAAAGCCCGAGTTCATCAAGTATCTGTGCGGCAAGACCTATGATCTCAGAATCAGCCTCTGCAGAATCCAGACCAAACATGTCTGCATTAAATTGATAGTGCTCCCTGAATCTGCCTTCCTGGGGTTCTTCATATCTCCATACCTTTGGCAATGAATACCATCTTACCGGCCTTGGTATATCCTTTCTTGCTGTTAGAAGTCTTACAGTTGATGGTGTTGCCTCCGGTATCATTGTAACCTCCCTTCCACCCTTATCTGTGAATGAAAAGGTCTGGCTAACAAGTTCGCTCCCAGATTTCTGTTTGTACATTTCAAGATATTCAAGGCTTGGAAAATCTATTCTCTGGTATCCAAAATTCTCAGCAACGTTTGTTATTCTGGTAAAAACTGAATAGCGTATTTCCATATCCTCAGGATAATGATCCCTGAAACCTTTAATCCTTTCTATCTTCATATTAAACACTTAAATTGGAAGATCGTCTCTTCTCTCTCCCTCGGTAATGACACTGTCAATTTTTTTCATCATTTCATCGCTAATTTCATTTGTTGCATGTGCATAGTGAAAATGTATTCTTATCCTTGGATAAAGATCCTCCCTTTTTTCAGCATGATGCTCAAATGAACAATCCCATCCCAAATCCCTGCATTTGAAGTAATATGTCATGGCTAGTAATTTGTTTAAGATATAAAAAGAATTATCATTTACTTATTTATATAGGTTCATGGAAAACAAAAATATTCTAATAACAGGTGGCGCTGGATTTATAGGATCAAACATGGTTGAGAAACTAATAAATGATAACAATATCACTGTTATTGATAATCTTAATAACCATGTTGGTGAAAGGTTTATCAAAAGATTTTATGGCAATAAAAATTTTAAATTTATAAATGGCGATCTGTTAAAATATGATCTTGAATCCCTTAATGACATTGACATTATTATTCACTTCTCCGCAAATTCGGATGTTAGATATGGATCAGAGGATCCAATAAAGGATTTTAACAATAATGTTATAGTTACACAGAATATACTTGAATACATGAGGAAAAAGGATGTAAAGGAAATATTATTTGCATCGTCATCAACGGTTTATGGTGAGGCAAATATCATGCCAACACCTGAAAACTATGGACCGTATTTGCCGATATCATCATATGGAGCATCAAAAATGGCCAATGAGGGGTTTATAAGTGCATATTCACATTATTATGGAATAAGGGGGACGATATTCAGATTTGCAAATATTGTTGGCAGGAATTCTACACACGGCGTAATATATGATTTTATACATAAACTATTAAAAAATAATAAAGAACTAGAAATACTTGGTGATGGAACACAGGAAAAATCATACATGCATGTTACTGACTGTGTTGACTCAATGATTTATGTGCATGAAAATTTAAGTAGAACGGATATAATAAACCTTGGAAATGATGAAACAACATCTGTAAGAAAAATTGCTGATTATGTTGTAAGCGGTATGGGACTAAAAAATGTTAAATATATTTTTACCGGAGGAATTAATGGCAGGGGCTGGAAGGGCGATGTGAAGAAGACATACCTGGACATAACAAAGTTAAAAAAACTGGGCTGGAAAAGCAGGTATACAAGCGATCAGTCTGTTGAGGTCGCCGTAAAAGAAACTCTGGAGCAGATTAAGGCCATGGAATAATTAATAAACTATTTTAAATATAAATTTATTAAATTAATAATGTTTAATTTTAAAAAATATGAAATTTTAATTAAAAATCACATAATTCCGGCAATATTTATTGGAATAACTGTATCAATAACAATCTTTATTCTGTCAGTAACGCATATATATTTTGTACCGTTTGCAAAATTTATAGTGTTTTCTTCATTTGCATCAACTTCCTTTTTACTCTTTATGATGCCCGATAATAAATCGGCAAAAATAGATAAATTTTTGAAAAGTTATATTATAGCTGGAATAGTTGGAGTTTTAGGATTTTATATGGCATTTTTTATTTCAATATATTATGTGATTGCCCTTGTGGAGACCTTAGTTGCCATACTGCTTGTTATTTTCCATTCTGAACATCCGCCGGCAATGGGCATAGGCATTGTTTTTATTCTGCAAACTATCAGTTATTTTGCAATATTTTTCTTGATAACTGGCATGGTTATAATAGCAGCTCTTGATTTTGTTTTAAAGAAATTCGTCATTGTGATTGAAGAAGATTTACAATAATTTAAACACATAAATATGTTTAAATATTTAATTATAATATTTTTAAATATGGTAACAAAGGAGGAAATTTTGGAGGTATTAAAGCAGGTATCAGATCCGGAAATTGGCATGGATGTGGTTAACCTTGGACTTGTATATGATGTACAGATAAACGGGGATCGCGTTTATATTAAAATGACTATGACGGCCCCCACCTGCCCGGTAACACCGTGGATACTATCTGAGGCACAAAAGGAGGTCGAAAGCCTTGAGGGGGTTGAGGCTGCCGATATAGAGCTTGTATGGGAGCCGCAGTGGACTCCGGACATGATGAGTGATTATGCCAAGGAACAGTTAAACATGTACTAAAATGTTGATGTTTCATGGTTATTCAGGTTTATAATAAAAAATATTTATTCATATTTTATAAAATTTTACATTAAAAAATTAAAACCTTTATATATCCTTTAAATATAAAGAATGGATAAATATGAGTGAAATGGAGAAAATTACAATTGAAAATATAGTTGCATCAACATCACTTGCTGAACACCTTGACCTTAGCAAAATTGCCCTTGCCTTGGAGGGATCGGAATACGAGCCGGAACAGTTTCCTGGTTTGATTTATAGGCTTAAGGAACCAAAGACAGCGGTGCTTATTTTTAGAAGCGGAAAGGTAAACTGCACCGGTGCAAAAAATTTGGAAAATGTTAAAAAAACAATAGACATAATAATTGAAAAATTAAAAAAGGCCAGTATAGAGGTTTATGATAACCCTGATATTATAGTTCAGAATATTGTTGCTGTTTATGATCTTGAATCTGATCTAAACCTTACAGATATAGCAATGTCTCTTGGCCTTGAAAATGTCGAATATGAGCCTGAACAGTTTCCGGGGCTTGTATACCGTGTTGAGGAACCAAAGGTTGTTCTGCTCCTTTTCGGATCCGGAAAGGTTGTATGCACCGGGGCCAAGGAGGAGAGTGAGATAGAACAGGCTGTTATAAAGGTCAAAAAGGAATTGCAGAAGGTTGGCCTTATCTAAAAATCCTCATTTTTTAATATTTCCCTTAACAGTGAGGTTGCATATATCCCCCTGCCAAGGGAAAATTGCAGTTTATTTTTTCCTATTATTGAGAAATTTACAGGGAGTGCCGATGCTATTCTGAGATCTCCTGATGAGCTTAACTCAGGATAATCCTTTATTTTAAAATCATTAAATGAGATATTCTCTGAGCACATTATCTTTTTTTCTATTTCGCCCTCAATACCGGATGATAATTTTGTGTTATAACCTATTACAGGAATTGCAGCCCTTATTTTATTTTCCTTTGAAAGAAGATTTAACTTTTCCTGATTGTATTTATCGGCCCTCATTATATTATTTTTATCAGGATTAAAATATTTATCAACAGGCATAAAATAATCCCCGTCAATAATCTCATTTAACTTTTCTATGATTTTCATTCTCTCTGATAAAATCCTGTTGTATAAAAATGATTGATATGAATGTATAAAGAGCATTGCAAGATTTTTTGGCAGCACATTAAATGCACCTGCATATGTTTTATGCTCTTTAATATAACCAAGAATGGATCTTTCAAATGAAAGATATTTTGGAAAATTTTTTAATGCCTCATCAACATTTTGACTCTGAAAAAAGTCTATTCTATAATATTCCTTATCAAACTCAGGATCATAAAGGTAAAGCTTTACAGCATCCTCATACCTGCCCTGCAGGATCAGCCTGCCTATTCTGTGTGTGTTCATTCTAAATGAACCAAACCTTTGATACCCAAAGAAATTTGGAAATCCACCATTTTCAAAGATTTCCTTCACTGTACTGTTTATATTTTCATTATTATCGTAATCTGATTTGATTTCTACAATAAACTCATTTCCGATCAGGTCTCCAAGCCTTATCATATGATTTGACCTAAATACTTCCATCACCTCGGCATCCTTAATATTTAAATTAAAATAATCAATAGTGTTTTTATTCTCAATATTAATACAGAAATACTGGGTTGTTATAGCAGTTTTATCCTTTGTTCCACCGTAAGTTATCCTTTTTTTACTTATATGCAGTAATTTTGAGAGAAATATAACAAATTTATTTGTATCCCAGTTCCTTAATTTTACCTTTAAAATTGTATATTTCCCATTTATATCTTTCGGAATATCAGCAGGTATTTCATTTACAATAAAACTTTCAGGATTGAATTTTATTATACCGTTGATTTTAGGAGTGTGCGTTGAATAACCATGTATTCCTATATATGTTTCATTCATGAATCAGAATATTTATTTCATATATTAACATAATAAGATTATTTTACAAAATAATAAATGTTCTCTATAATGCCGTTTGATTTCTTTTTTGTACCTATTTTACCTGACGTAACAAGTTTATTGATCATAAATTCTATTTTATTTTCCAGCAGAATCTGTGATCCTATACGGATATAATCTGCATTGGTGCCACCCACCATATCTGGTGTGCCAAGAAAGAATTCTATTATTTCCTCCTTTGTCATTTCCCTACTGGACAGTGCCTTTATTATATCTGATTCATCCATGATTATAAATAAGAAAATTATTTTATAAATATTTTGAGTAAATAATGGCCAATTTCCATGGCCAATTCGCTTTATTTCAGGCCTAGTAATTGAAATTCTGATAGTTCGGTGGCTCCGAAACTATTCTTATATCGTGGGGATGGCTTTCCTTTAGACCATTATTTGTTATCCTGATAAACACAGAATTTTTCCTTAATTCATCAAGGTTATGTGCACCAATATAACCCATGCCAGTTTTTATGCCCCCAACGAACTGGAAGAGATTTTCTGACACATGCCCCCTGTACGGGACTGATCCCTCAACACCCTCCGCTATAAATTCATTATTTCCAAGCTTACCATACCTATCCGATTTCCCGGCCTTAATTGCACCTATTGATCCCATGCCCCTGTATGATTTGTATTTTCTTCCGTTTATTATCATTTCAACTCCGGGGCTTTCCTCTGTGCCTGCCAAAAGTGATCCAAGCATAACAGTGGATGCACCTGCAGCAAGGGCCTTAACCATGTCACCAGAGTACCTTATTCCGCCATCGGCTATAACAGGAATGTCATGCTTTACAGCAACATCAGCAACACTGGAAATGGCTGTTAGCTGTGGGACACCAACACCTGCCACTATTCTGGTTGTGCATATTGAACCGGGGCCAATGCCAACCCTTAGACCATCAACGCCTGCAGATATAAGGTCCTCAGCAGCCTCTGCAGTGGCTATATTTCCAGCAATTATATCTATTGATAATTCCTTTCTAATTTTTTTTAATGATGATATTACATTGCAGTTATGTGCATGTGCAGTGTCAATAACAACAAAATCAGCCCCTGCCTTTTCCAGATTAATTGCGCGATCTATATCATAGGCGCCTATGGCCGCACCAACCATCAGCTGCCCGTTTGTATCCCTTGATGCATTGGGATATTTTTCCCTCGTTTTAATATCCTTTGCCGTGATAAGTCCCTTTAATTTACCAGCCTTATCAACAAGCGGAAGTTTTTCTATCCTGTTTTTATAAAGTATGTACTTTGCATCCTCTATTGATACGTTTTCATCTGCAGTTATCACATTTTTTGTCATTATGTCCCTTATTTTACCTGAGGAATCCGAAAATTCAAGATCCCTTTTTGTTAAAATACCAACAAGCTTCCCACCAGAAACCACAGGTAGGCCGGCAATATTTTTGGTAATCATTATGGTCCTTGCAACGTTTACTGGCGTTTCAGGATCAACAGATATAACGTTTCTTATAATTAGTGTTTCCTCCTTTTTCACCTTTTTAACCATCTCAATTTGCTCGTTTGTTGACATATTTCTGTGTATAACACCAACAGCACCATACCTTGCCATGGCTATTGCCATCTGATCCTCTGTAACAGTATCCATTGGTGAGCTTACAATTGGGACACCCAAACGTATATGCCGTGATAGTTTTGTTGAAACGTCCGCCTCCCTTGGTTCTATTGGCGATTTAATGGGCTTTAATAATACATCATCAAATGTATATCCTTCTTTAATTTCTGAGAATTTTTGGCTAAACATTGTGAAGTAAGATTTAAACAGTATATAAGATTATTGATTAACAGTCAAATTTATATTTAAAAAACCTGATAATATATAATAAATTGAATTTATGAATTATAACCGATTAACATTTAAGTAAGTATGTATTAATCCATTAATGGAATTATTTAATGACAAGGCCAGGATACTTGAATATTTTCAAAAGCACGGAATTCTGGTAACAAAGGAGGCAATGGACATTATACTTGAAAGAAGCATGGGCGATCTTATACCAAGCATGATCAGTGATGAGGTTATTCAGAGCGGGTATCTTACTGAAAATGATGTCCTTAAACTAATAAGCACACCAAAAAGGGAAAAAATGGATTTCGAAGTTTATATTCCAGATATTAAATCACACAGTTCGGTTGAGGATTTTAGAAAAATGTTTGTTGATCGCTATGAGAGAATTAGAAAAATGATAATACAATCAAGTGAAATGCGTGGTACATACAAAATCAGCACTGCAAAAAAGACATATGGCAAGGTAAAGATTGTTGGAATGGTAAGCGAGGTAAGCACCACCAAAAATGGCCATAAGAAACTATTGCTTGAGGATCTTGATGATAATATAAACGTATTCCTGCTGAAAAATAAGGGATTAAATAATGAGTTAATAATAGAGGATGAGGTAATAGGGGTAATTGGATCTGTTTCAAATTCCGGAAGGGAAACTGTATTATTTGCAGATGAAATTATAAGGCCTGACATACCGTACAAAATGATTGATGAACAGAAAAAACCCCCTGTGTATGTGGCATCCATTTCTGATATACATGTTGGGAGCAAAACATTCAGGGAAAATGATTTTAAAAAAATGATCGCATGGATAAAAAAATCCATGGATGAGGCGGAATCGTTAAAGTACCTTATACTTAGCGGTGATGTTGTTGATGGCATAGGTGTTTATCCTGGCCAGGAAAATGATCTTGACGTTCTTAATCCTCTTGAACAGTATGAAAAACTGGCAGAATATATAGACGAAGTGCCTGAGGATGTAAATGTGTTTATCATGCCTGGAAATCACGATGTTGTGAGGCTTGCCGAGCCACAGCCGATTTTTTCAAAGAAAATAAGCAGTTTTTTTAAGAGTAATACTGTTATGCTTCCAAATCCATATAATTTAAGGCTCGAGGGAAAAAACGTGCTTGTATACCATGGAATGTCTTTAAATGATATGATAGAACTTGTGCCAGGGGCAAGCTATGCAAGCGTGGGATCTGCTCTGGAAGAACTCCTAAAAAGAAGGCATCTGGCACCGCGTTATGGTGGAAAAACACCAATAATTCCATCTGAAAGGGACTACCATGTAATAGATGAGGTACCCGATATTTTTATAACGGGTCATATCCATTCATATTCACAGGGCAATTACCGTGGTGTAAGATATATAAATGCGTCCACATGGCAGTCCCAAACAGAATATCAGAAGATGATGAATTTTTCACCAAATCCTGCAATAATGACACTTTTTGACCTTAATTCAAATACAACAATAGTAAAGGACTTTAAATCGGAAGATTAGTTCTCTATTTTCATAGATATAATAAATACCATAATTATTTTACAATGTCCTTTTGATTATCTCATCTATTTCATTTTTAAACGTATTAAGGAAATCGTTGATGGCCTCGTCCTTAATATTTTTGGGAGCACTTAAAATGCCTATTTTTGCTGTTATTTTTGCCATTTTTGCCATTGAATCGTATTGTTTAATTCTGGCCTCCATGAATTCTTCCAGAACATCCTCGATCTGCCTTTTTAAATCTTCATCTTCATTTATTTTTTTTCTAATATATTCCTTGATTAAATCCTTAAATACATCACGCACCGCCTCTATATACATTTCTTCGGATGGTGCCGTTTCCAGAATGCTTTTTATGTAATTATCTATATCATTTTTCATAATTAGTTAATCCATACAGGTAAATAATTTTAACCATAGCCTTTGAAATAAAATTTATAGGATTAAAACGTAAGATGGTGAGATTAGATTAATAGTTATCAGAATTGATTGCATTATGGCTTTGCTAATTAGATGTGGGAAAATTTAAATAAAATCTTTATCATATTGAATTTATGAATAAAAAGATAGTGTCTATAGGGCTAATTATTCTTGTTATAGGTGCGGCCCTATTCATTGTTGGATCATATGAATCAGGCTTAAATGTTCAAAAATATACACACACTGAAGTTAGTCTTTATAAAAAAGGAGAATATATTACAGAAAATATGACATTAAAAAGTGGCTATGAAATATTAATTGAGGGGGGCCCATCAAATGCAGGTCTTATTAATTCAAAAAATCTGAGCCAGGTCAATTCAACCAATCTAGTGAAATATGAATATGGATCAAAGTATTATGAGGCGGTTGGATCGGACAAGGTTTTTGGTAATATGCCTGCAGGCACATACACCTATGTTATGTTCAATTCCACAAAGCCTTCTTTAAAGTATGAATATGCACCGGTATCTGCCATAGAGGGGTATGGGGTTATGGTTATAATAGGCCTTATAACAGGTTTAGCCGGTTTTATAATATTAATAGTAGGTGTAATAAAAAAACCAAAAAGACCACAGAAGGACATATACGATATAGATAATCTTGATGATCTAAATAACATAAAGTAATAAATTTAATGTTTTATAATATTTTTTGATAATATTATGTTTTTCCAGAATTTAGAACCCGTTTCAAATTTTGTAAAAATTATTGTTGCAATACCAAATAAGATTACTGTTGCTATAATATTAATGTATTCAATTCCGATTGGAAGTATGACAGGAAGCAGAAAGCCACTTACGGCCGCAAAATTCATGCTTGGACCTATTTTTTTAGGCTCAACATTCAGGTTCCGGCTTATTATGGGAAGCAGTGATATCATACCAAGGCCAAAGACAGTAAATATTACAGCAAGTACAATATCGTCTGTAAGGAAGAAGATAATTCCACTTAATGATACTATAACAACTGAGGCATAAAATATCTTATATATTGATATCCTGTTAATTAAATATGGAAGTATTATATATGCAGGAACTGCAAAAGAATATGCAATTATTGACTCATATAGGGATGCCGAACCAAGAAATGATGGAACAACTTCAAGTATATATGCTGGAGTGAAGCCAAGAATGAATAAAATAAAGATTTTAAATGAAAAATCAAACTGAAACTTCTTAACAAGTGGGGATATAACATTATGTTTTTTAGAAAATATTATGGCGGGTACAAAGACAATTCCTATTAGGGAAACCAGAGACCATGATTTCAAAAACATAAAGAATACGGCAGCGATAAGCCATCCTATGGCCCATCCACCCATGGTTAATCCTATGATTATTCTGTTTTTTGTAATGGATGAAACCTCTATTGCTGCAGATGTCGCAGTTCCATAAAATATTCCTATTAAAAACCTGCTTATGAACATCTCCGGAAAGGTTTTTTCATATGAAATTAAAAAGGATATTATGGACATCACACTTATTGAGAAAAGGGCCAGCCTCGGCACACCCATGCGGGCTAGTGGTGCATAGATAAATGGTGTAAACATTCTTCCAATAAAGGGTATGCCAAGTAAAATAAATGCCTCAAGATATGTAAAATGCAAGAGATCAACAATATTATCTATAAAAAATGCAAAGTCCATTAAAAAGAATGTTGCCACTGAATATGAAAAAACTGGTAATATTTTATTGAAATTAAATGTTACAATGTTGATGTTTTTTTTATATAATCCAATCATGTTTTTACGAATTGCTTATGTATATTTATATGTAAGCATTTATATTATTATTTATATAGTAATTTGTTCTAATTAATATTAATTTTGTATCATAAACTTTAGTAGCATATAATGGTAGAGATAAAGCACTATATTAAATTATTGTGAATAAAACATACAATGATGCCCTGAAATGAGTTCCCTAATAAAGTTATTGCTTTTCATATAACGTATCTTCCTTTTCTCCATATGCCGTTGATGGTGTTACCGCAGGTCCATTATTTATAAATAATGACATATGTCGTTATGGATGGTTTAAACTTAAACATATCTAAAGAGATATTGATGATGTTCAATATTTATTATTTAATATATTCGATATCTTCCATGAGAATATACCATTTGAATACATTGAGATTATCAATTCATCAATGCTTATGGACTTATTATTGTCTCTTTTAACAGGAAATTTATATTTACACAAATATGGTACACAACCATCCATGTAGTTATGTTTAATGATCACTATCCAATATCATAACCATTTGTAATATTATTAAATTCAAAATATAAAATGAAAAATCATTAATGTATTTATTTATGGCCTTATGCCATTCCAGAAGATTCCCTTAATTAATATTTATTCATTATATTATCCAGGCATTTTATTATAACATCAAAATCATTAATATTATCTTTTATGAATGTATATGCAAGCCCATCATCTATTTTCCCATATCTGTGGACAATAATGTTCCTGAAACCTTTCATATTTTTCATTAAATTCCTAATTCTAAAGCTTATAATTTCATTATTGTATAGATTATCTATCATTGAGGAATCATCATCTGGTATTCCAAGATCCAGGATCTGAATTAATTATATAAAAAATGTCCATTAAATTTTCAATGGAATATTCTATCCTTTTGTATATACCATCTTTTATAATGCCAAGTTTCTGGAATTCATCAAATGAATCTGGTAAATTATCTCTTATTAATTCCAAACTTTCCTCAATTTCGGCTATTTTATTCCTTATTACATCCCTTCTCATTGTATCTTCTCCAGGTTTATATAATCGTAATATCCGCGTTTATAATCCTCAAATTCCTCTATTGTTTTCCTAAAAATATCATATATATCCTTATCTTTATAATAGAGAATTTTTCCCTTCAAAACACTAAATCTTATATAAAGTGGCAGATCCTGAAATATGTGCACATCAAAAATGTCATTTATCTCTGAGAGTACATTTAACCTAAATTTGTTTCTCTCATCCTGATTTCCATCATAATAAATGCATAAATCAATATCAGAACCGTTGTGGAATGTGCCATTTGCATAGGAGCCATAATTAACAATAAATTTTATTTTATTTTGTTTATCCAGTTTTTTAATGTAATTAATAGTGCTACTGATTAGATCTGTATACATTAGAAATAAATTATAATTAATATTAATAACTTTTTCTTTCTCATTTCTGTATATGTTCTCCAATAAATATTTTTTATATATTCGGTAAAAATATAATAAGCCTAATAAGGTAATAACGGACCATGGTACTTAATTCTTCTCAAATGGAAGGAATGGAATAATAGAAGATAAGAATAAGTTTCAACAATATTTGGATGATAATAATATAAAGCATATACTGGCAAGGGTAAATCATCCTGAAACCAATGGTAAATTAGAGAGATTAAATTATACAATTAAATCATTAAGGCCATATTTTAGTACATTGTAAGGGCTTGTATACCATTATAATTATGAGAGATGCATGATTCATTGTCAGATGGTGATAATATTGTTACACCTGTAATGGCATATAAATCCAAAATGGTTGTAAAATGAAAACTTATAAGTTTATAAAGTATATAAAGGAAATAATAATGGGACAACACAACTTAAAAAATAATAAATAAATTTATATATCAATACATTACAGTATAAAGTTTATTATGCTAAATTCGTACTAATTGTACTAAAATAGTAATAATTTTATAATACAAAATTATGTATGGTCAATGAACATAATAGAAAAAATCCTGAAAAGTCATTCTGTGGATAATTTAAAATCAGTCTCTCCCGGTGATATAGTTACTGTAAGTGTTGATAGGGCAATTATTGTGGATATGGCAGCCCTGCACCCTGAATTTGTAAATAACCCACCTATTAAACCATTCGACCCGGATAAAATAGCAATAATATTTGACCATTTTGTTCCACCCCCAAATATAGAGATAGCAAACAGGGTGAATAAATTAAGAAAACTTGCAAAAATTTGGGGCTTAAAGGATTTTTACGATGTTGGCAGGGGAGGCATTTCACATGTTTTTTCTGGAGAATCTGGATGGATTCTACCAGGTTCAATAATAGCAAATACAGATTCGCACACAGTTGCAACTGGAGCTTTTAATGCCATTGGAAGGGGTCTGGGGACACCGGAAATGATGGGTATTATTGCAACAGGCAAAACGTGGTTTATAGCAGGTGAAACTGTAAATGTTAGATTTATAAACGGATTAAAAAAGGGAGCTTCTGCAAAGGATGTTTTCTTTAAAATGGCAGAGATAATAGGCGATATTCCAAATATGAACATTGAATTTTCCGGTACTGGAATTAAAACGTTAAATATGGATGAAAGGTCATCGATATCAACAATGTGTGCGGAATTAAGTGCTGAATTTGCGGTGTTTCCTTTTGACGATATTCTTAAAGAGTATTTGGAAGGGATTGGCATTAAAAATTATAACCCGGTATATCCAGATAATGATGCTGAATATTATAAAACATATGAAATAGATCTTGATAATGTTGAACCCATGGTTGCCTTACCTGATAAGATAATAAACAATGTTAGGCCTGTAACAGAGCTTGGTAAGGTGGAAATAAATCTTGCGGTGGTTGGTTCCTGCGCAAATGGCAGGTTATCTGATCTTAGGGATGTATCTGAGGTTTTAAAAAATAAAAAAATAAATAAAAATGTCAGATTAATAGTAACACCCGCTTCCATGAAAGTTTATGAAGAGGCCATAAGACTTGGTTATATAGACAATATAATAAAGGCCGGTGGCATGGTAACAAATCCAACCTGTGGGGCATGCCTTGGAGGCCATATGGGCGTTTCCTCTGATGGGGACGTTGTTATAAGCTCAACAACCAGAAATTTTAAGGGAAGGATGGGGTCACCAAAATCCAGGATATATCTTGGATCGGCCAGGACCGTGGCACTTTCCGCAGTTAACGGTTATATAACTGGTGATGAAAATGAATAATATAACAGGAAGGGTATGGAAGTTCGAGGACAATATTAATACGGATTTAATGTATCCACAGATATGTTACACACTCCCGGAAAATGATAAGCCTTTTTACGCCATGCATGCAAACAGGCCTGGATGGGCTAGGATGGTAAATAAGGGGGATATCATAGCGGCAGGCAAAAATTTTGGAACAGGTTCAAGCAGACCTGCTGCTGATAATTTAAAAAATCTTGGCATTGCCTGCGTTCTGGCAGAATCTATTAACGGACTTTTTATGAGGAATTCCGTAAACTCAGGATTAATTTCCCTCGAGGTTCCCGGAATTACAGGCATGGCCGATGAGGGTGATACCCTGAGAATCAACTTTAATGGCAATTACATAGAGAATATATCCAACGGTAAAATTGTTAAATTCAGGCCGCTGCCAGAATTCTTAATGGAAATAATTGATGCTGGAGGCATAATAAATATATTGAAAAATAAGGGATTGCTAGGAGAACCATTATAATTTAAACGCTGGTTTTTATTTTAATTATCTCTTCAAGTTTTTTATTAATTGTGAGTATTAATGGAATAAATAAAACGGATAAAATTGCCATAGCAATCCATGCTAATTTATAATTGTATGCTGTATAGACTATTGTGAAAATTACAGGTATGACTGCCGCAACAAGAAGCTGCACAAAATTTACGAATGATAATGATAATGATATAAGGTCCCTTCTGGCCATATACCTTACAAAGGTGTATGTAACAGAAATGCCGTATACTGTTGACATGCCCATGGCAATAACAACAATAAGGATTTCAATATAATTAAAGATAAAGGCCGTAATTGCAAGAAGTGCTGCAATAAGTATGTTAAGGAGAAGAAAAACGCGAATTTTATGATCTGTTCTTGAAAAATGATAACCACCAAGAACACCCCCGAAAAATCCTATTAATAGATATATTGATGCCAGCGTGCTTGCCGTTATATGTGAAAAACTCAGTGATTCCAGATAATAAACAAAAAACTGGCCCATTATTGTTTCTGAAATCATGCTTCCAATGCCTATAAATGCTATGAATATAATCATTTTTGATGAAAAAACCTGCAACAGACTTTTTTTAATATTGGACCTCTCAGTTTTAATGTTTGGTATATTTTTAAATAATATATAGAGCACCAAAAAGAGCATTACCGTTATTATACCTGCTATTAAGAATGCATATCTGTATCCAATATAAATATCAAGAATGGCCCAGCCAATAACACCTGTGCCTGCGCCTATATTAAATGCGCCATTATACACACCAATATGAAATGAATATTTCTCGGATGGAACTATGGATGCCAGCAGGCTCAATGCCGGTGAGAAGAATAATGCGGCAGACATCCCTGCCAGAAATCTTGAAATCGATATTTCTAAAAAGTTTGTTGATAAACCTGAGGTTATCGCAAATATGCCAACAAAGAGAAGTCCAATTAATGATGTTTGTTTATCACCAATAAATGAGGAAAGGTAACCACCCAGAAGCTGAAATATAGAAATACCAATATAAAAAGAGGTTACCACCAGTCCAAGCTGCACGGAGGTTAGGTTCATATATGATTTTATATAAATTAGTGCGGGTGCTATATCCATCCAGTTAACTGCATATACTGCCCTTGCACTGTGTATGAGAACGGCCTTTCCCCTGTAATCCATTGAGGTAAATATATTGCATATTTATAAATATAATTATAAGTAAAGTATTTATTGATAAAACTTTTTTAACCTGTTCAATTCTTCTGTAAAATTATTAAGATACCCATCAAGAAGGTTTATTATTTTTGCAGAATTATAACTGCTAATACGCCTAAAATTTATAGAATTATCACTGGTATCCAGAACCGCATACATTGGTTTTAATATACCGTCACGTGGCTGTCCAAGACTGCCGGGATTTATGATCTTGTTCCTGTAAAACATCATAAAATGTGTGTGGCCAAGCACAATATAATCATATTTGTTAAAAAATTCCTTATCCCTAAATATTTTTTCAGCCTCAGATGCAAATACATAACCGTTTAAATTATTGTATGGTGAACCATGGGTTAAATATAAATTAAGGTTATCTATTTGAAAATCATAATTATTTTTAAATGTTTTTATAAAATTAATGTCATTTTCAGAAAGAAGCTTCAGTGATATTTCCCTGCGGGTTAATTCACTCAGTTGAAGCATATCTGCAGAACAGTTGCATGATGTATTATATGCAACGGCATAATCGTGATTTCCCATAATATTAATATCAGATTCAGACCTTAGAAAATCAATAACCTCTGCAGGCTGCGGGCCATAATCCACTGCATCCCCAAGAAAGATCATTTTATCATAGTTCTCAAGTTTATCAAGTGCCTTCAGTGCCTCATAGTTTCCATGGATATCAGATACAATAATTACCTTCATGCATTATAATGCATATTTAATATATATTAATTATGTAAGAATATTCATATGTAAAATTTTTAATATATATTATTTACATCCTCCCTTTTAAATATCTCTCCATGGAATGGCACTATAATTCTGCTTTTTAACCTTATAAGTTTGTGGTAAGATGTCACCGCCTCGTCATAATTATAACAAAAAAATCTAAAGGGAGGCATTGGATGCATGGTATTATTAATTGCATCACCTGCAATTAATATATCATTGTAAAGAACTGATATATGCCCTCTCGTATGCCCATGAGAATTTATAATTTTTAATTTCCCGAGATTCTGCTCCCTGCCAATTTTAATATCAATTTTAATGGGATCAAGCTTTATATTATTTATGCGCCTTACAGTATCATAGAATTCTTTTTTATTTGTATTTAATACTGATTTAACATCCCTGTATTTTAATTTAAAAATCATATAATTGTTGAGTGCTTCCTCCTCGTTTTCATGTGCTATCACCTTGGCTCCTGATATATTTTTTATTGCATTTACATTTCCGCTATGGTCAGGGTGGTAATGGCTTACAATAATATATGCAATATCGTTTATACTGTAGTGTATTTTTTTCAAAAAACTGGAAATTAAATCCATATTTCCCGGAAGACTTGTATCAACCATGACCAGACCGTTTTTATAGGCATTTTCAATGAAAACCACATTGTGGTTAAGTACAGTGCCAAAAAAATTAGGCTCCAGTATTTCAAGTATGTGTAAATTTTCAGTCAGTTTCATTGTGACCAAACCTTGGTATTAACTCTATCGGTACATCAAATCTTTTAATGCCATAATTTTTTATGCTTTTCCCTGCTATTTCCATTGTTGCATCTGCAATTTTATCACAGTATTTGCATACATTACAGTCCATTGAATTACAGTCATTATATTTAAAGAAGTTAATCCATGATTTTGGAAATTTTTTGTTATCTATCCTTACATCTCTTAATATCCTGTAATTATCCGGACCATTTATTTTTTCCATCACCCTTGGCATTGCATTTCCCTGGGGAAAACTTAAAAGGTTCAAAAGATTTCCATCATAATTTCTTTCAGAATATGCTTTTATTGATCTCAATATCCAATCTGTCCTTTTTGTCCTTGAGGCAATTTTAAATCTATCAATGCCTATTTTTTCATATTCGTATGTATCCTCAGGCCTTATCCAGCGCATCTTTATTATATTCCTTGGATCGTTAAGCACATCTGTGGAACAAAACATAATTGGATACTCAAACCAGAAGCTATTCTGCCCTGTAACTGTTGATTCAGAAGATACAATATCATGGGTTCTCCTGTACGGACAGCCAAAAAGGCATGAATTATCTGTAATAAGTTCAAGATCTATATTATTTTTCATTGCAAATTCATGTGCTGCCTCCAAAAATTTAAAATCGCGTGTGGTATCCTCATGAAGTATTATTGTATTTACACCCAGACCCGCGTATTCTTCAATTTCCCTCATTGATGATACACGTGCAAATGATGATACTGAAACATTCATATCTGGATAATCCCTTTTTATTTTTTTAATAAGAAATGGAAGTGCAACTATAAATCCATCAACATTCATATTAACAAGCCTGTCAATTTCAATATTCAACTTTTTATTGTATTCTCCTGAATACTCACCGGTATTTAGGGTTGCACTATTCATTACATATAAAAATTTAATTTTATGATCATGCATGAGTTCTATATGATTTTTAAATCCCTCATCCGAGATATCTGGAAGCAGAAATGCTGCCCTGCCATGGCCTGTTATTGTTTTTTTAAAACTTCCAAACATGTGTGTTACAGGATATTTGGATGCACCTTCTATTAAATTATCGTCAAAATTTGTTCCTACTACAAGTCTCATAATCTTATTTATCAATATTTAATATTTATTCCTTAATTTTTTTCTAAATATATTTATTTGATTATTATTTCTTATATATTATAACTTATTTAGTCATATGGTGATAGAATGGAAACAATAGAAAGAAAAGTTTTAAAGGTGGAGAGGAAGGCATGCAGATGCGGATACTCACCAAGCTGGGGAAATTAAATGCCCCAGCAATTTTTTTCAAAATATAATGTTTTTATTCGGGATGGTTCTGAATTTATACTGTTTAATACACTAACAGGCTATGCGATAAAGGTTAGCAGCGAGGAAAAGGAAAAAATTACATCTGGAATAATCCCAGAGGATATTAAGGAAGTTTTTTATGAAGGTTTTATAACAGATGATATAAATGCTGAATTTGATAAATTAACCCTTAAAAAGAATATACTTGAACCGACAATGGTTTTAACATACAACTGCAACTTTGATTGCAGCTACTGTTTTCAAAAAGATTTCAGAAATAAATCCAGGGTTAATGATAACATAATAAATGGATTTGTAAATTATATAAACAAAAATAGCAATGGCAGAAAGGTCAGGGTTACATTCTTTGGCGGCGAACCATTGCTTGAGGCAAATACAATAAAAAAGGTTTCATCTATGCTGGGCAATTTAAATTATGAATTCAGCATCGTTACGAATGGTTCAATGCTTACCAAAAATATGGCAGATGATCTTTATGGCTATGGATTAAGGTATGCACAGATAACACTGGACGGGCCAAGAGAGGTCCATGATTCAAGAAGATATTTTGTAAACAGGCGCGGTTCATTTGATATAATTTTAAAAAATCTTCTATATGTGCAGGATCTTTTAAATGTGGTGTTGAGAATAAATATAGACTATTCAAACATTGATGACTTTGATGAACTGCTATATGAATTAAAAAATATGGGGATAGAAAATATTAGAATAGACCCCCATCTTGTTCATGAAAATCTTTTTAGGAATGAGGCCTGGGATGAAAACATATCCAGACAGGATGAATTTGATGCAGTTCAGAGGATATGGCACAAAATAAAATTGCATGGTTTCAGGGTTCCACAGGATATATTCAGGCTTGGTGTATGTGTTGCGCATGTTGATGAGGACATAATAGTTGATCCGGCAGGTTATATATATCCATGCTGGGCATTTACAGGCAATACAAAATTCGCCAAGGGTTTGCTAAAATCAGATGGCAGTGTTGAGATAATAAATAGGGCACTGCTTGCCAAAAATGCATCACTTGCATGGAAGAATGATGAGTGCAAAAACTGCAGTTACCTGCCATTATGCTTTGGTGGATGCAGATTTTTTTCTGTTCTGGATGGAAAATCATTTAGTTCAAAAGAGTGCAGAAAGGAAACATATAAAAAGGCAGTTGATTTTATTAAAGACTTTATTTAATATGTAAGTATTAACATATGAAAATAATTTTATATGAAAAAATAATTCCCAGAGAATGTTATTGAATAAGATTGGGGAGGCCAATATATATAAAATGCTATCCGATGAAACAAGGTTGAAAATACTCAAACTTTTATCCAGTGAAAGCCTATCAGTTTCCGGCATAATAAATAAAATGGGAATGGATCAGCCCCTTATATCACATAAATTAAAGGATTTACGTGAAAATGGCCTTGTAATAAGTTACAGATCAGGAAAAAATATAATTTATAAAATATCTGACGATTCTTTAAGGAATTTATTGAGAGCTGGCAGTGAGCCCGGTAAAAAAATAGAGAGAATATGTAAATGTGCGGAATGCGATGAATAAGCATGAAAATAATGTTCTATGTCTCACTGATAATTTTTATTGTAACACTTTATCTTGTAATTAAAAAACCAAAAAACATAGGCATAGGTTATTCGGCCCTTGCAGGTGCGGCAGTTACATTTATTTTGGGCATATCAAGTATAGAAGACATAATTAGGGTATGGGACATCGTCTGGAATGCGACGTTTACATTTATTTCGATTATAATAATATCACTTATACTTGATGAGGCTGGTTTTTTTGAATATATAGCATATAAAATTGTAAATTTTGCAGGCAACAGTATAAAAAAACTTTTTTTATTAATTATAGTTCTTGGTTCTGTAATATCAGCAATATTTGCCAATGATGGCACTGCACTGATATTAACACCCATAGTTTATTCAATACTTTACAGGTCCAAATTCAGTAATGACAAAATTTTACCATTTATTATGGCAACAGGGTTTATTGCAGATACTGCAAGCATACCGTTTACTGTAAGCAATCTTGTGAATCTTGTAACTGCAGGCTATTTTAATATTACATTTTTAAGGTATACAGAGATTATGATAATTCCTGATTTAATATCAATAATAGCCAGTGTTGCCGTTCTTTACATATTTTACAGATCTGAACTCAAAAAAAACTATGCTGCAAATACTGATATTAAACCAGAGGATCTAATAAAAGATAAAAGAATTTTTAAAATTTCATTTCCTGCCATATTAATCTTAATAACACTGTATTTTATTTCTGGATTTATAAAAATACCGGTGTCATTTATATCAATGCCGTTTGCAGCCTTTTTTTATTTAATGGCACGGCTGGATAAAAGAATAGATGCCAACAGGGTCATAAAAATTGCCCCATGGCAGATTGTTTTATTTTCCCTTGGCATGTATATCATTGTTTTTGGAGTTAGCAATGAGGGTTTAAATTTAATTTATGTTTACGTACTACAGCATATAAATAATGTTTTACCACCCTTTAATTTTATACTATCAGGATTTTTCTTTGCATTTAACGCTGCCATAATGAATAACCTGCCATCGGTAATGATTGGCGATATAGCCATATCCGGCCTTAAAAATCCAGGACTCCTGATGTATGCAAACGTAATAGGAAATGACATAGGACCCAAATTTACCCCCATAGGTTCTCTGGCCACGCTGTTATGGCTTTACACACTGGAAAGAAAAAATGCAATTAAAATATCATACAGGTATTATATGAAGGCTGGCCTTATTTTGGCTGTACCAGTACTTTTCAGTACGTTACTGGCACTTTACATCGTTTCCAGAATAATTTAAATCAAAATTATAAGGAAATATACCAATCCCGGGTATAATCCTCATTATTATTTTAATACCGTTTTTATATTTTTTATCCATAATATTAATAAAATGGTTCGCCTATTTATTTCCATATAAAAACCTTTATATAAATAATATATTGAAAAAAACATACATATATATAGTTTTTTTAAATATATATACATGAGTTCAGTAAGAAAGATCCAGCTAACTGGAGGTTCAACATATATAGTTTCATTACCTTCTAAATGGGTTAAAAACAATCATCTAACAAGGGGAAGCGAGGTAAAAATTGAGGAATCAAAGGACAGACTTGTTTTATATAATAGCTCCGATGTTAAAACGGAAATAGATAAGGTTCTTAATATAGGGCAGATAGATACAAAAAGCCTTCAAAGGGCCCTTATATCAATTTATATTTCTGGATTCGACACACTTACAATCAGAAGTTCAAACTATATATCTGATGAGATAAGGGATACCATAAAAAAATTTTCCAAGCTGGTAATAGGAATAGAAATATTTGAGGAGGACTCAAAAAAGGTTGTATTGCAGAACGTACTTAATTCAAATTCATATCCAATCTATAATTCAATAAAAAGGATGTCTCTTAATGTTGAGTCAATGATATCCGATGTAATTTCAGGAATAAGTTCAAATGATTATGGCCTGTTAAAAAGTGTGGTATCAAGGGATGATGAGATTGATAGATTTCAGTGGTATATATACCGGGAGGTGAAGGCAAGAAGCTGTGAGGATGGTAACAGCATATATTATCTGCTATTATCAAGAATACTTGAAAGAATAGCAGACCACGCAGTCAATCTATGCAATATATGGACAAAAAAGAATAATTCATCAAAAACCGCAATAAATAAGGTAATTGAGTTTCTTAACTTCTGTCTGGAACTCTATAAAAAGGCCATATCACTTTATTATTCAAAAAAATATGCCGGATTAAATGATATTATATGCATGAAAAAAACAATAAATGGTTATAAAAACGAGTTATTAAATATTTCACTGGATTCTGATATTGAAACAATTTCATTTACATCCGAGGAAATAACAAGAATAGGCTTTTATTCCACAGACATTGCAGAGCTGGCCATGGACATGATACTTTCATCCTCCAATGAAATGGATTTATAATTTTTTAATATCAATAATTTCACATGTATTTCCATTCCCCTTAAATATTTTTGTTGTTATATTATGAAATATGCCAACCTCAACAACACCGGGAATCATTTTAATTTTTTGCTCAAGTCCTGTATCAGTATAATCAAATCTGCAGTCTATTATGTAGTTCCCATTATCGCTGATGAATTTTTTATTATCCCTGAATGTGCATTTTGCCCCAAGTTCCTCTATGTGGCTTAAAGTTTGATCTTCCATGAATGGTATAACCTCAACAGGTAATGGAAATTTATGCAGTTTTTCAGAAAATTTTGAGCTGTCAACCATTATAAATACATTCTTACTATTGTACGCAACAATTTTTTCCCTTACAAGCGCCCCTCCACCACCTTTTATAAGATTTCCATCAGGATCAAATTCATCTGCACCGTCAAAATCTATATCAATATTATTAATGTTATTTACTGTCTTAATCCCGTAACTATTGGCAATTTCCTCTGTTTTCTTAGATGTTGGAACACCAATAATATCGGTTATTTTACCACTTTTTACCAGTTCTCCAAGGGCATCAAGAAAATATCTTGTTGTTGACCCTGTGCCAAGCCCAAGCTTCATGCCACTTTTAACATGCTTTATTGCCTCCATTGCCGCAGCCCTTTTTTCCTCCTCGAACATAAATCCTTAATGTTAATGTGATTAATTAAGTTTTAATACCAGTTATAAATGGAATAAAATTTAAGGTTATTATTAATGCATGTACATATGGATAACATAATGATCCTTGGGAGTGGTTACTCGGGATTGAATGCCTATTACAGGCTTAGGAGGAAATTTAATGTAAAAATAATTACCAGAGATTATTATTTAAATTATTATCTATTTAACAATCCTGTAAGAATAAAATTAAAAGATGATATAATAAATGAGCAGGTAAAAGATGTTAATATAGAAAAAAGGGAGATAATAACAGATAAAAATGTATATAATGCAGATAAAATTATAATAGCCACGGGATGTGACCGCAATAATCAGATCACGTTTCTTGAAAAAATGAAGCTGGAAAATAACATGGCCATAGGATCCCAGAATGAATTTGACGAATATATAGTTATCAACTTTATACTGGCCATGAAAAAATATAATAAAAATTTTAAATTTTCAGGCAATGCCCTCTCTTTTCTTGGTAAAAAAATTCGTGATGGCGTTATTAGCCTGCTTAATCATTATAATATAACAATAACGGAGAGCCCGGATTATATTCTTCCAGAATGCAAACCGGCCCTATTTAATGACTTTTTAAACACGGATAATAAACTGCGAATTGCAGATGATGTTTTTGCCATAGGGGATGCCATTAATTTTGGGCCAAAAATTGGTGAGCTTGCCATGAGAATGGGCATATTTGTTGGAGATTACATAAATGGTGCAAAAAATAGCTTTGACCCTGTTTATATAACTGTTTTAGGATCGCCACAGGGTCCCGGGATGAGGGTTGTCAGCAGCATTCCATGGGGTGGCAGCATTGAAAAATTTAGATTTTTAAGGAAGCCTGCCATAATGAAGGGTTTTTTATATAATTACTACAGAATTAGACGCGGCAATATGGGATTTTTAAAATATATATAAATTTAAATTATAGGGCATTAATTTTATCCTTAAAACACTTTATTGTGCTGTTTATGTTGCTTAATGATACAGAATTTAATCTATCAGAACCCATAATTTTAACAATCATGCCAAAATTGAAATCGCTTTCCCAGTCTATTTTTGTTTCCTGTTCCGCAGGTGTTAGGCCTATATTGATGCGAAACTGTATCTTTGAACCAGCTATCCTGCCATCACCATCAATTTTTATATTATTCCCGGAATAATTATATGTAAATGTCATTCTTCCGGATATTGTATTCATTGCAGATATTCCTGCATCCGATATGTCAAGCTTGAGTTTACATTTTATTTTATCGCCATATTCAAGATCATACACACCCGGCAGACATGGTATAACATTTTTTAAATCTTTAAAAAACAATGAAACCTCATCATTGCCCTTATTAACCATAAAACTACCATTAAATTTCATTTTTGTTTCCTCTTTTAATGCCTTCATTCAACAGATATGCTGATAGTATGTAATCAGCATATTCGAAATCCATACCATCCCTGTAGGAATTTATATAATTTATAAATTCTTTATCAAGGCCACCCATATTTGACTCCATGTATCTTTCAAAAGTATCATTAAAATTTATTTTGGATGTATCATAATTATGTGAGCCAAAAATTTCTGATATCCTGTTGCTTAATTCGGACGCCATAAGCCTTGTGGTGGTGAATTTCCCACCTATTATGCTTATCATGTTATCGAAATTATCAATTATTGAAAAATCTCTTGTACCCCTGGAGTTATCATCCTTAACAAGAGGCCTCATTGAATAGTAAAGTTTCTTATAGCGCTTTTTTTCAAGTGATGGCACCATCTTGGATACCTCAGACAGCATAATATCAAGGTCCTCATCATCCACATCATTGGAATCCGGATCATCAGAGATAATTGCCAGGGTTCCGGCCACCGTGCCAGAACCGTAAGGGAGTATAATATCACCATCTGATGGGGGGCGCATCCTGTTAATTATGGACCCAACAAAGGGTCTGTCATAGACTGCCATGTATCCAAGTGTTGGCATAACTTCAAAGTTCTTTATGCCCAGATTCTGGGCAACATTACCAGACCATGGCCCCGAGGTGTTTATAATAAAATCAAATTTTTCAGTTTGTATATTTCCATTATATGAATATTTTAATGAAATTACATTATTTTTCGACACAGACCCGCCAACTACATTACAGCCTGTATTAAATTTTGTACCGGCCATTATGGCCTCCAGTGCAACAGCTGCAGAAAAATTATGAGCGCTTATAATTTTGTCAGGAACCCTTATAACCCTTTCAATCTTTGGGTTTACATATGCCTCCATTTTTAAAAATTCCTCAGGTGGTAATTCCTCTGAATCTATACCATTTTTTTCATTGCTTTTTATAAGCATGTCACCATAATTTGATTCAACTTCTCCAAGGGATATGTAATAACCGCCGGTATCCTTTATGAATCTGCTGGCAGTTTTGCTTAATAACTTATTTTCCTCCATACATTCCCTTGCTGAGTTTGGGTCATTTACAGAATACCTGGCACCACTATGCAGCATACCATGGAATCTGCCGGATGTCCCGGCAAGAAGTGAGTTTCTTTCAAAGACCGTTACTTTATAACCATTCATGGATAGATTAAGGGCACTGAAAATACCTGTGATCCCACCACCTATAATGCCTATTTTTTCCATTTAATGCTGTTATGATTTTTTCGTATTTATTGATATCTAAAATCTAAATTAACCTGTTAAAATTTAACGTAAATACCTCAAATTTAGACCTTATGGTGGAAATAAAATTAATCTAGGAATATTGATGTTTTATTTATCCTCAAATAACTATATAAGTAATTTATATATGGTGTTGCATGGAAATGTATGATTATTTAACAAAAAACTTTGTAATAATAGGTCATCGTGGCCTCCCTGAGAAATATCCAGAAAATACAGAGATTTCATTCAAAAATGCATTTAATTATACAGATGCTGTGGAACTTGATGTTCATTTATCTGCAGATGGTGGGGTTTACATAGTTCACGACTTTAATTTAAAAAGATTAACGGGGAATGATATTAATATAGAAAACCTAAATTCCTCTGAAATAGACAGGTTAAATATAAAGGGTTTTAAAATACCGCGGCTTGACTATATATTAAAAACATATCATGAAAAATATTTTTTTATTGAACTAAAAACAATAGATGATTCTGGCAGTATGGTTTATAACAATATTGTTACAAAAACTTTGGAAATAATAAAAAATACAGGAATGAAAGATCACGTTTGTGTCATATCATTTAACCCATTCTCACTCAGGGAAATGCATGCCCTTGATGATTCAATTATGCTGGGTCTGGATTACTGTGATTTATCCGAAAAATATATGGGAAAACTTAACAGTGTTGATCTGAGGGAACTTGAAATTTCTGTTTATATACCAGAATATAAAAATGATAAAATTGACTGCCTCATTAAATTAAGAAGTCTTGGATTTATTGTAATTCCATGGACGGTTGATAATTATGTTGATGCCGTGAAAATCAAAAATGCGGGTTTAAACGGTATAATAACCAACAGGGCAGATGTTATGGCCAGCATGCTAAAATTATAGCAGGATAATTATTGATCAATTATGGCATGATAAAAAATTATTTTTTATTAGTTATAAGATATTTTTCCATCTTTAAATATAATATTAAATCATTTAATAAATTATATCCATAAAATAAAATGAAAAATGACAAAAAATTAAATATAAAATTATGAAATTTTTTATTAAAAAAAATATGATTAAAATTTATAAAGAATATAGATATACCTTATAAATGTGGGACCCGGGAGGAGCTCATAAAACACAAAATAAGGTTTATATTACGCTTAGGTTTTTAAGAATGGAGCAGACTTTTTTTAGCCTCCCCATGGCATATCTTGGGGCCTTTCTGGCCGTCCGCGGTATTCCATCAATCAGGGTTTTGCTATTAATATTCACCGCACTTTTTTTCATTAGGATAGCAGGAATGACAAATGATAATCTTGCAGACAGGTTTATAGATGCCAGGAATCCCAGAACAATGACAAGACCCCTTGTAACAGGTGCCATTACAGTTCAGGATGCATATTTGTTTATAATAATAGGTTTAATAGGATATTTTGTTTCTGCGTTTTTTATAAACATTATAGCATTTACATTATCCCCACTTGGCGCACTTATAATTATGACATACCCATACATGAAAAGGCACACGGCCCTGGCCAATTATCAGATAGCATCCATACAGGGATTATCGGTTATGGCCGGTGCCATAGCTGCATCCGGCATACATGGGCCGTTGTATATAATATACAGAATTCCATGGTTCTTTGTTTTTGCGACAATTTTCTGGGCCATTGGATTCGATTTATATAACCATATTCCAGATATAGACTATGATAAAACCCATAATCTGCATAGTTTTGCAGTTCTGCTTGGAGGCAAATCACTGGCATTTGCAGGATTGAATCAGGTATTGTCTGTTTCCCTTGCCGTTGGTGCTGACATATTTTATAAATTATATTTAATATCCTACATAAGTACAGCACTACACGGATTGATAATGCTTATTGCATTTATTCTTGCAAGGAAGCAGGATTATGGAAGAGCGTTTCATTATAATATCTATGCCTCTGTTGTGCTTGCCCTTGGAATTATAATAGATGCTGCACTGGGATTTCCAAAATTTTAAAAAGGATGCGGAGAGGGGGATTTGAACCCCCGAATCCCTGCGGAAATGGACCCTAAATCCATCGCCTTTTCCTATCTCGGCAATCTCCGCCTTATCTGCCTTATTCTTAAAATTTATTTATAGTTTTCATTTATAGATAAATATACTATAAATAAGGTCTCTGGGCTGAGAGCATGTATAACTTAATGGGAATAAATATTAAGGAAAATTGAATATATTATTAATATTTAATCCGATATGAACAGTAATAAATTGAATAAAATGCAATATGAATATGATGAATTCATTCTAAATGATGAAAATGGTGAATGTATATTGAAACCTCATTAAACTGTAATGCGATGGCTCACAAAATAAGAAATATTAATTATAAATAAAGTTACATGATTTCTCCAGAAGATAGCATAATAATAATGGAAAATTACAGCAGGGATTTTTTTAGGAATGTTTTCAGTAAGATGGAATTTATAATGGCAGTAGACTATCTAAAAAACTTTGTAAATAAATACGATGTCCCAGTTTTATTCACGGAAAGACCATTTAAGTACATCACAGGAAATGAAGAGATAAACATGTTTATAAAAAAAATGAATGAAAGAAAGGAGAACTCAAAAATGCCTGAATCACCAATGGATAAAAAATTTTTATCTGATTTTGAACGTGCCTTAATTCCAGAGAATGTGGTGCATGTAAAAAAGGAGGATATTTTTTATAATACCAATGTTGAGGATTTAATAAGGCAGCACAAAAGAAATACCGTTCTATTATGTGGTTTTTTCACTGAAACTGATATATTCTTAAGTTCATATGAATCATACATAAGGGAATTTAATACGTATGTTATTTCTGATGCCACATCAACGTATTCTGAAAGGTTATACTTTCAATCACTGGAAATGATAAGCCAGATGGTAAATGTTATAGATACAAGGGACATGGAAAAAATGTTTTGATTATTCATCCCTGTATTCCGTATCTGTGTCCTCACCGCCCTGGAAATAATTGGACATATCAGAATATATGTCATCAAATCCAAACATATCCTTTGATGAAACCGGAGAAATTTTTGTTATTATATCAGATTCCTTAAATGCATTTATAATATTAAGAAAGTAGTCCTTTACCATCTCACCCTTTTCATCCAAAAAGCCCCCGTATAGGAGATCAGGGTCATCCTCCCATGATTTTATTTTATCAACAACTTCATCGCCAATTAAATCTATTTTATTAAGCACGAATAGCATGGGAATGTAGAATCTTGAATATACCGATCCAAATAACATTTTTTCAGATATAAAACCTGAAGGCGTCTGTGCAACAACAGAATCTGCAATAAAGGCCAGCATGCCTTTTTTGCCTGCAAGCCTTTCAACAAGCATTGGACTGCTGGGCCTGAAGCTGAAAAGCTCTATCTGGCCCGGAGTGTCAAAAATTACATAATAGTCCTCGTACAAATCAAGTTTTGACCTTATCTTTTCTGCATTATCTATAAGCAGATCAGATGCAACGACCTGGGCACCATTGGGACCAAGAGAGTACTCACTCATTATATCATTCAGTGAGATAAACTCCCTTATATCTATTTCAGGTTCATATGGAAGGTACTCAGCACCCGGATCAAGGTTTACTATAATGGAGTCATAATCGCTTCTGGTAAGCCATTCCTTAAATGCACCGCAAAATGTTGATTTACCTGTTCCTGCAGGTCCTGTTACAAATAATGATCCAATCATGCATCATTATTTTATGAATTTATTTAAATGATTCCAGTGTTGGTGCGTCATCAACAATTTCATCCCCATGTATATCAAATGTATCATTTATAGAATCTATAAGCCTTCTAATCTGGGCCTGTAAATACTCAGGAAGTTTAAACTCTGACATTATTTTTTCCGTTTCTTTTAGGTATTTAACTATACTGCCGTGGTGTATTGTTAATATCAAATTATCTGATCCACATTTAAGGCATTTGCCTGATAATGGTATTCTTCTAAATTTTGAATTGCATTTTGTGCATCTGAATTCCTGTGTAAAAAAGCTCCTTAAATTTCCAAACATGTCAGGTAGAAAGTGTGATGATATGACCCTGGCAGCAACATCATTCTCGTCCACAGAAATCAATTTTTTTGCAAGCCCAAGCTGCTTTTCTATCTTTTCCTCCATTGATCCTATTGTTTTATATGCTGATGTAAGTGTGCCATCACTTAAATCGGATGTATCAAATGAAAAACCTGCACCGGTATATGAATTTTCCTCAGCCATTTTTACCTTCATTGTTTTCATCATCTTTTCTATAGATGATGCCGGTGAATTTTTTTCTGTTTCCAGATAAAATTCAAGAGGGTATTTATAAAGAGTATCCACATTAAGGGCCTCCTTGTCAACCTCCTCAGGATCAAGTATGACTGTTAGCACAAGAGGTGCATCCATCAGGCCACCGGTGGTTGATGGCAAAAATTTTTTTGAGAAGTTAAGAAGACCGTCCAGCAAAAGCATTATACTATCCTCATCGCCATCACAGTTTCTTCTCTTCGCGGCATGGAAGAATGGATGTGCATAGCAGCCGCTAACCTTTGAGAAGCCAATAATCCTGCCAACAATGCCACCTGAGGTATGTGGTGCAAGCCCAATAACAAGATGCCCTATTAGATCCTCTATTTTACTGCACATGTAATATGGCTGCATGTTATAATATTTAACAAGAAGATCATCAATAAAATTTGATACATGGAGCAGGTATTTTGCCGCATCCTCTGGTATTATAATATCCTGTGGATATATTTCGTTTATTTCCTGATCCGGGTATCCAAGATTTTTTAATGTCTCAGAGGATAACTTCAGCTCGCTTTTTTTGAAATGTGTTATGGGTATATCGGACATATCATATCTGCATGTACCATCCTTATTCAGGCTTATATCATATTTTGACCTTAAAATACCCTTTTCAAGAGGTTCCACCGTATTTGATTTGGACATTAATTTTTTAACGCCCTTAAGCTCCTTTAAATCGTAAAAACCAACATGGCTTTCAGCCTTTTCAAGAACTGTTCCGACATTAACACTTAATTTTTTCTCTGTATTTTCGTCATATGTAATAGAACCGCATTTTTCGCATAATGTTAATGGTGTTTCATTTCCACAGTTCCTGCACTGCCTTGCATTTAATTCCATTGAGAACTCTACCCTGTTTTTGGCCGCAACCAGAATAGATCTCCTGCTATCACCATAATTGAGAATTGGAAATAAGGCATGGACCTTTGGCTTCATTTTTCTGTCCCCTGCCTTTTCTGGCCTTCCCAGCCTTGCACCAACCCTCACAGGTGCCCTTGGCTTAATCTCTATACCTGAAAGCTTATTTACCGCATCCATTACATTTGTTTCATTATCAATATTTCTTAACTGAACAATTTTATCGTTAACAAGTTCAAAACCTGTGGAAATTATGAGGGGATAAAATTCTGATAAAAATAGGCCATTATCTGTATTTTTAAATTCTATGCCAAGCTTTATTAATATATCCCGAATATCATGGGTTAAAATTAAACCTCCTGAAAAATCAGCCACCTTTATAGAATCTATTAATTTTTTAAGTTCATCGATTGTTATATCATGCCAGTAATAGTCATATTTTGGATGGAGCGGAATTTTATATTTTCTGGAAAGATCCACTGCCGTAAACTGATCCGGCACTGTTTTTTCGTAACCCTTCAATTTATCCGGCAGATAATATGACCACCATTCAACTGTAAACGGTGACCTTGATAAATTTCTGTTGTTCTCCAGGAAATCCCCATAGGCGATTAAAATCTCACCAAGATCTGTAATAACGTCTATATTTTCCCTTAAACTGCGTGCCTCCTCCATGTTTTTTATTTTAACATGATCGCCGTTTTTTAAAAGCACTGTTGGGCCATCTATTGTATCACAGGGTGTGATCGCCGCGGCCTTTCCAGGAAGCTCAACCTTTATCTGTGATCCTATGGCAATAAAATCATCCAGTATATACATGGTAATAGGATTTATGGATGCGGCGGCCAGCCCGGAGAGCCTTGATCTGCCGTATCGTAACCTGAAACCACCAGGTCTGTTTGGATATCCAAAAACCGGCCTTCCTGCTATAATATCCCTGAGGTATTTTTCTCCCTTATCCCCCTTTTCCTCCTTTTTATGGTTGCCAATTTTATCCAGTATATCCCATTCCTTCAGGTTCATTATATTTGTATATTTTAAAACCTTCTTGGATTTCTGTATAAGCCCCTCACATAGCACAAGGCACATACCACCACGGATATTATTGGTTTTAATTCTTTTCATATCACGGTGCCCGGAAATTTCCTCTTCCTCACTGCCCTCTCCATCGATCATAACCGGGGAATTCTTTACAACTAGTCTTATCTCATCATCAGAGGGCAAATACTGTAAATGTTTTCTTCTGTTATAGGCCTGGATTTCCTCTATATACCTCTCAACCTCCTCATCTGTTGCCTTAAATGCCCCCACATTAAGCTCTCTTCTAACTATATCTGTAATTAGAACACTTAATGCCTGTGCAGTACCACCTGCGCTTCTAATTGGACCAGAATATACAATATCAGCGTAATCAGTGCCATCATCATTCTTAACTATTTTTACCTCTTTAATTCCCTCCAGAGGTGCCACCAGTATGCCCTCGGTCAATATGGCAAGCCCCACCCTAACAGCCTTTTCAAGGGCCTCATCCTTATTTTCCCTGAGCATTTCTGCAACTTTTTTGGAGATCTTAAGTGATACCTCCTCCCTAGACATGGTTTTTGAAAGTTCCCTGATTTCTGAGGCGATACCCTTCATGTGTATTAATTCTTCCACCCTTTCGGCCATATCATTGGCAAGTGGTATTTCAACCTCAGTTGATATATCCCTGCCAAGGGATTTGGCCTCTGTGGCTATGGCATAACATTCGTCAACCCTTTTCCGAATTAAATTATTATACTCATCTAATTTTTTGTCTAACATTTCAGGATTTTAATAAATCACTTATTAGCAGCTTATCCATTAATGATGCCTTTATTTTTAGCTGACCCTTGAGGTAAGCATCCATGGCACTTTCTTCCTTGGATAATATCTTCTTAAATAAATCAGAGCTGACCTCAACATATATATCAGCATCAGATTTTTCTTCTACAGGCTCACTTATGTGGTTATTTTCGATTTTAAATGTGTAAGAGTCCTTATTATCAAATGTAATGCATATTGTTTTTTTTACAGATTGAAGCTTTTTGGAATATGCCGGATCGCTCGCTATCTTCTGATTCGATTTCTGTATTAAATTATTTAATATTTCTTTCATACAGTTTATCCTCCTTTAACTTTTTATATTCAAGTGATTTTTTTATAAAATATAAATGTACTCTTGATGGATTTAATGGGCGTGATTTAAATTCAGCATGGTACTGTGTGGCAATATAATTATCACGATCCTTTAATTCCATAATTTCCATCCTTATTCCTTCATCATCAGTCCCTGAAAAAATTACCCCTGCGTTTTCAATGTCTTTAATATAAACAGGATTAACCTCGAATCTATGCCTGTGGCGCTCTGATATTATTTTCTGGCCATCGTATATTTTGCTTGCAAGTGTACCTTCCTTAATAATTACATTTTTGGCCCCAAGCCTCATTGTACCGCCTAAGTTTTTAACACCCTTTTGCTCAGGCAGTATATCAATAACAGGGTATTTAGTTTCTGCATCAAATTCTGTGCTGTTTGCATCCTTAAGGCCGAGAACATCCCTTGATATTTCAATTACTGAAACCTGAAATCCAAGGCATATGCCAAGGTATGGTATTCTGTTTTCCCTGGCATACCTTTCTGCTATTATTTTACCCTCAACACCACGGTATCCAAATCCACCGGGTATAAGTATTCCATCAAGGTTCCTTAAATCATCAATGTTTTTAAGTAATTTATCTGAGTCTATCCATTTAATATTTACCGCAATTCCGGTATTGCCTGTTACGTGTGAAAATGCCTCCTTATGGCTTATATATGCATCCTGCATATCTATGTACTTGCCTATTATTCCAACTGTTACCTCATCTTTAGGATTTTTTATGTTATTGACAAAATTCATTAACGTGTAATTGAATTCATGGTCATCGGCATTGTAAATTTCCCTTATAAGATCCAGTATATGCTGTTTTTCCATAAGTTCCGGAACAAAATAGACATTTTTAACATTGTATATGCTTATAATTCCTGATTCCTTAACGTCCGTGAATAATGATATTTTTTTCCTTGCCTCGCTATTTAATGGGTGCTCTGAACGGCAGAATAAAATATCTGGCTGGATTCCTATGGCACGAAGCTCCTTAACGCTGTGCTGCGTTGGCTTTGTTTTCTGTTCCCCTCCAGTTTCGGGAATCAGTGTAACGTGACCAAATATCATATCATCATTTTTTTCTGACTTCATCTGCCTTAAGGCCTCCAGGAATGGCATGGATTCAATGTCTCCGACGGTACCACCAACCTCTATTAACGCAATGTCATAACCCTTGGCCGCCTTTCTTATTTTGTTTTTAATTTCGTTTGTTATATGGGGTATGATCTGAACAGTGCTTCCAAGGTAATCGCCCATGCGTTCCTTTTCAATAACCTCCTTATACACCTTCCCAGTTGTAATATTGTTGTCAGATGTTAAATTTGTGTCCAAAAACCGTTCATAGTTTCCGAGGTCAAGATCAACCTCGCCACCATCATCAAGGACAAAAACCTCTCCATGCTGGTATGGGTTCATGGTACCAGCATCATAATTTAAGTATGGATCTATTTTAATATTAGTTACCCTGTAACCACTATTTTTTAATAGGTATGCAAGACTGGAAGTTATTGTTCCCTTTCCTAATCCAGAAATTACACCACCAGTAATTACAATATAATGCATTATCTAGTAGTGAAAAACGTTTAATAAATTTTTTGCTATACCGTACCATTATATCATTATTAAACTTTTACAACGAATTACATTATAAAATAAGTTATATCGTTTATTTTAATATAATAATTTTTCAAAAAAATTTGTATTTATGCTAACATTTTTAAAATGATTATTTATTGAAAAAATAAATCATATTTATGATGTTTATATGAAATTAATGCATATTTATGAAATATATTCATATATTAAGAAATTTTAAATAGAATTATCATATTTTGGATTATGAAAATAATACTGTCTGTTGATTCAGAGGATAAAATAGCAATGTCCATAACAGCAGCCGAGCATCTTTCAGAAATGCCAGAAACAGAGCTTGTTGAGGTTGTTTATCTCAATGGTGGAATAGCTGCAGTGGTGGAAAAAAACAGAATAAAACCAATGCTTGAAAATAAAAAGGTGCAGGTTGTTGCATGCGGAACCTCAATGCAAGCAAGAAATATCCAAAAGGATGAACTTGCGGATGGCGTGGTATATGTTCCCGCAAGTTTGAAGGAAATAATAAAAAGAAAACAGGAAGGTTACATGTACCTTGTTTTATAAAAATTAAAAATTAATTTTCTGATACACTTTTATTTTCCTTTGTTTCCTCAATATTTTTTATATTATGGTCATCGGTAATTTCTGTACCCAGTGTTTCAGGACTTAAATACATGCCCACGCCAACAATAACCGCGCCTATCATTAATAGCATGGCAGTTGAAAACCATATGTTTGTTGGTGTGTCTATGGATTTAAAAAGGTAATCGTGCATTAATGGAACATATATTGAGAACCATCCACCTATAAAAATTCCGGATGAATATCCAAAACCTACGCCAGATGATCTCATATTTGTTTGAAATCTCTCAGATAGGTATACAGGGATTATCCCCCATGGCGCCTGTGTTATAAAACCAATGACTAGTACAGATATTACAGTAAGTGGGACATTTCCTGTTTTGGCCCCATAGAATGCGCCATAAAACATTGGCACAGTCACAATTAATGTAAGAACTGCCCATATTAAAGTTAACTTTCTTCTTCCAATCTTCTGTGACACATATCCAAAGAATAATGCACCTGCAAAGGCTGTGCCAAGTGAATATGTATATATTGTATCTGCCTCCCCGTATGTGAAAACACTTGGTGCATGTTCAAGTATTGTGGGAACAAATGCGAATAATGAATATGCAAAGAAGAACATTCCAGTCATGTATATCATTACCTGGAAGAAATCTTTTCTGTGCTCCTTTCTAAACAGATCTGTAAATGGCTGTTTTTTAATTTTATTTTCCTTTTTGAGCTTATTAAATGCAGGAGTATCACTCATTGTTAATCTCACAACAAGGGCAATGACCACCGGAATTAAGGTTGTCAGGAACAGGTATCTCCATGCATATGCCTTTATGGCTGCAATACCAAAATATCCTGTGAAAATAGCCACTATTGCTGCTGCCAGAAGGGCGCCAAAGGAAAATCCACCCTGAACAAGACCGCTAATTATGCCCCTGAATTTATAAGGTGTCCATTCCATTACAAATGGATGGCCGGCAGCGTATTCACCACCTGCAAATGTGCCAACGAAGATCCTTATTATGACAAAAAGGACAAATGATAGTATACCCACACTGGCATAGGTTGGCAGTGCAGATGTAAGTGTGCTGAATAATCCTAGGCCCAGTATGGTTATAATAAGATCCTTTTTCCTTCCTATTTTATCACCAAAATGACCAAAAATGGCCGATCCAAAGGGCCTAAATATAATTGTGAGAGAATATGACAGTATAATTGTGAATGCCCCAAGAAGTGCTGTGGTTGGCGGTAGCAGGACAACGGCGAGAACGGGTGCTGTTGATAAAATCATTGTTAGGTCAAATGCATCCAGCAAAAAACCAAAAAACTGTGATGTTGTGGCCTTTGCTGAATTTTTGCCAAATTTCTCAACCTTTGTATTATAATTACTATTCTCCATAATAAATGCAATGTTTTATTATTTAAAAATTTATCCCACTTAATTCATTAATAATTTATTAATTAAGTTAATTTATGAAATGGTTAAATATTAAAAATGTTATTATTTCTGTAAATAATGATATTTTAAATATTAACTACTTTATTTTTTAGTGATTTGATGTTTTATAAAAACAATTAATGTTATTCAAAGATTTTAAGTATGCTTATTTATCAGCGAATATTAAGGATATACAGTTTTATTATATTTTCAGATATACTTTATTGTTATTAATGATAAAAGCTACATAATTTATTTAATTTCAGGTAAAAATTAAAACTTATATAGTGTGTAATAATTTGTTTTTATTGAAATCAAAATTTGAGGATATGCCTTTGGATAACGTTTATTCTTCGTTAAACTCATCAAAGGATGGTATAACTGAGAATGAGGCCACAAAAAGGATCTCCCTATATGGTTATAACGAGGTTAGTGAAAAAAAGGAGAGTAATATAATTAAATTTCTTAAAAAGTTCTGGAACCCGGTAGCCTGGATGCTTGAAATAACAGTAGTTATAACATTTATTTTAAAGAAATATGATGACATGTACATTATATTATTTCTATTAATTTTTAATTCAATAGTTGGTTACACGCAGGAATCCAGGGCAAATAATGCACTGGAATTATTAAAAAAGAAGCTTTCTGTTAAGGCCGTGGTTTTAAGGGACAGGTCATGGAAGGTGATAAACTCATCACTCCTGGTGCCTGGTGATGTTGTTCATATAAAGCTTGGTGATGTTGTTCCAGCCGATGCGAAAATAATAAATGGGAATATAGAGGTAGACCAGTCGGCATTAACAGGCGAATCGCTTGCAGTTGAAAGAAAGAACCCGGATCTTATCTATTCCAGTTCAATAGTAAGACGTGGAGAATGCGATGCGATAATTGTCGCAACAGGTGAAAATACATTTTTCGGAAAAACTGCACAGCTGGTCAGAACAGCCAAGGCCGCATCCCACATGGAAAATTTAATAATGAGAATAGTGAGATATCTAATAATAGTTGATGTTTCCCTTGTTATTATTCTTGCAGCATACTCAATACTTATAAATATAAGCCTCTCAGATGTTCTACCATTTATACTTGTAATTCTAATAGCCTCCGTGCCTGTGGCACTGCCAGCAACATTCACCATAGCCATGGCAATAGGTGCCCTTGAGGCATCCGAGACCGGAGCACTTGTAACAAGGTTGAATGCAATAGAGGATGCCGCATCTATGACAACATTATATATGGATAAAACTGGGACAATAACAAAGAATATACTTTCTGTTGCAGAGGTAATACCTGTAAACGATGATGAGAATAGTATATTATATTATGCTGCCATGGCATCAGAGGAAAGCAGTGATGATCCAATAGATTCAGCAGTGCTAAAGTATGCAAATGATAAAAACATAAAGGTTGATTTTTCACTTAGGGATGGCTTCACACCCTTTGACCCTTCCACAAAAATGACATCTAGTCATTTAACAAATGGCATAAATGTTGCAAAGGGGGCGCCACAGGAAATATGCAAACTTGCTGGTGTTGATTATTCCACCATAGAGGAAAAAGTTGATAAGGAGGCTGAAAGGGGATTTAGAATGCTCGGTGTTGCATCTGGCACGTCAGGTAAATACAGGCTCTCTGGATTGCTGGCCATCTATGACGCCCCCAGAGAGGATTCAAAGCAGCTTATATCTGAACTGTATTCAATGGGCATCACACCAAGAATGGTTACTGGTGATAATGGACCAATTGCGGTGGAAATAGCAAAGGAGGTGGGAATAAAAGGTGACCTCTGCAAGAATAGCACCATAAAATCTGAAAATGACATACTAAAATGTGGAATTGTTGCCGAGGTATTTCCTGAGGATAAATATAACATAGTAAAGCTTACACAAAAGGCTGGTGAAATAACCGGCATGACCGGTGATGGTGTAAATGATGCCCCGGCATTAAAACAGGCTGATGTTGGAATTGCGGTAAGCACTGCCACAGATGTTGCGAAGGCGTCAGCCAGCATAGTTCTTACGCATGAGGGGATAGAGGATATAGTAAAATCAGTGAAAATAGGAAGAAAAATATATCAGAGAATGCTAACATATACTCTTAATAAGATCATAAAAACAATGCAGGTTGTAATATTTTTAACATTATCGTTTTTTGTGATTAAATATTTTGTAACAACCCCATTCGATGTTATACTCCTTCTTTTTGCCAATGATTTTGTTACAATGTCACTTGCCACAGATAATGTGAGATACTCAATGCACCCAGAAAAATGGAACGTAAAATCACTTGTTTACAGTTCCATTAGTCTGGCATTTGCAGTAATACTTGAAGGTTTTATAGCACTTTATATAGGTACCTATTTTCATTTAACACACAGTGAGATGCATACATTTATATTTGATATGCTTGTTTTTTCCGGCCAGTTTACTGTATTTGCCATAAGGGAGAGGAAAAGGTTCTGGAATTCTATGCCATCAAAATACCTTTTAACAGCATCAATTGCTGATTTTCTGTTCATATCATTAATATCATACTATGGTATACTTGTAACAGCAATTCCTGCTGTTTTTATAGTATATGATATAATACTGGGATTTGCATTTTTATTCATTATGGATACTGTTAAAAATATGGTATTTAGAAGATTTGGGCTTTAAAAGTGATGATCTTGCAGAATAGAATATATTATGTATATTTAAAACAGGATGACCCAAAAAAATCCACAATGAAAAAACTGGAGCATTATGGTCTTGCCATTAAAATACGGGCTAATATGATAGGAAAAAAGCTGGTTTTAACCCCGTATTCTGATACATATCTTTTAAATTCTGACTCTTTTATTTACACAAATTATGGCATTTGCCTTATAGATGGTTCATGGAATTTAATAGATACAATAAAAAATTTAAGGGTAAAAAACGCAAGAAGGCTTCCACTTCTCTTACCTGTAAATCCAGTTAATTATGGAAAGCCGGGAAAATTATCATCACTGGAGGCTCTTGCAGCCTCTCTTTATATCATGGGATATCCTGATGCCGCATTTGAGGTTCTGTCAAAGTACTCATGGGCACAGAATTTCATAATAATTAATATGGAACCGCTGGAGGAATATAAAAAATGCAAGAATAATGAGGAATGCAGGGATGCCGAAAAATTATTTTTTTAAGTTTTTACCCATGTGCCGTTTTTAAGAGTATATGTTCCATCAGAGTATTTATTAATTATATTTATTATATTATCCCTAAAGTTTTCAGGAACCAGAGAAAACATGGTTTTTTCATATGGAAGTATGTGAATCCCGTTGACATGGCCGTAATCATTTGGATTTCCATTAATAAAACCAAGTTTTGTTTCAGTATATTTAAGTTCATCAGGGTCAAGCCTCATTTTTGCCCTTAAAACCCTCCTCTCAAGCAATCTAATGTCATCGTCTGAATATAATATTTCCTTCGGATTCCCGCCATTAGCCTCGATAAAAAGTAAAATGCCAAGACATTTTGAGCATTTCCCACATGGATATATTAAACCATTTTTTTCATGGCATGAGTGACATGACCTCTGATTTAAGTATAAATCATGATACCGGCCTATCAGAATTTTTTCTTCAAGAGATCCGGTAATTGGGTAAACTATTGAATAAACTCTTGTATTTATTCCCTTATTTCTCAGGTATTCTGACATCATTTCATTAAAATATGAGGTCTGATCGAATATGCCATAATAGTATTCAATACCATGGAATTTCCCCATTTCTCTGGGGTCATCAAATTCATCACCCATGATGATGTTACCAATTTTATATTTTAAAATCAATGGTAATGTCAAAAATATATAAATTGGGAAAATAAAGACCTGTATTGGATAATCATCAGCCTTTATGTTGATCATATCCTGCCTTAGTATTTTAATATGCCTTAACATTTCATGGTAAAATCTATCAACGTTCGACCATGTTTTTATTACATTTTTAAAATTTTTTTCATAATAATCAAATGCTGTTTTTGCTGTTAACCAGTGGGCGCCTGATTCCTCAAAAAAGAATGCGTAATTTTTGCCATTAGCATTTATTTCATTAAAAATACCGTAACCAAGAAGGCTCTCCTTGCCACCAGAGGACATTATTAAAACATTATTTTGGTCCATCTCATCATAAGATTTATCGTCTATTATTTGACTGGCAGTAACTTCAGTTATGCCGCATGCATTTTCCTCTGTAATATCATTATCCTTTGGTATATATTCTTCCTTAATGAAATCATATCTTCTGTTAATTATTTTATTAATGAAAACCTCCCTTGCGTTTATTTCTACAAAATTTTTAATCAAATTTAGGTCTGTTTTTGACAATGGATAATTTAATACAAGCCTCCTTGAAAAATATGTAAAATTAATTACAGGCATTGTAACTATAAGACCGGCAATATTTTTATCAGCTGTAATATCCTCCTTAAATGTAAAAATTAGCTTAAAGTGATTATCATCATATTTTATATCACCAATAATTCTGCGTTTTTCAATGGATAAAACACTAACCTCGATGCTATTAAAAGAGATAATATTATCAATAAACATTACATATCAGCTATTACGTCTGCAATTCTTTCGAACTCCTCTAATGGATCAAAAACAGGTATTCCAAATTTTCTATCAAGCCTCTGCTTTTCATCAGCTATTTCAGATTTTGTCATTTCCTCGGTGTTCAGTGCTATGGCAATAACCCGCCTGTCTGAAACAAGTTCCAGCACCTTTATATATTTTTCCAGCGGTGGTATTGTATATTCAGGAAAACCGTCATAAAATTTTCTTTTGGGGGCGTGCTGCAGTATAATTGCATCTGGCCTTAAAGCGCCTATAATTTCGAAGCCACCGGGATATGCAGGATGAAGTATAGATCCCTGACCCTCCAGAAACATGTATTCTGGTTTTTCCTCAGTCCATGCCTTGTATGCTATATACTCAAGTGAACCGGCAACAAAATCATTTATTATTGAATCCATAACAACAGTATAGGGAAATCCCTGCATCCATGATGTCTGACCTGTGCCAATAAGCTCAGATTTTTTTCCATGCTTAATCATTGCATTATTTAAATATACTGCTGTTGTTCTTTTACCAATGGCGCTATCTGTGCCAAGGACTGCTATTTTTTTTGATTTAACCTCATCTATTTTCCCTGTAAATGAGTATTCATATTTGTTAAATATCTTTCTTACATCTGTTATATAGACTCCATGCTTTAGTGCAAGCTCCGAGAATTCTGGGTCATCACTTATATACTGATGCAGACCGCTTACAATATTCATGCCAGATTCAATTGCCTCCCTTATATATGGTCTGTATTCCAGTGGAAGGTATCCTCCATCTGTTGCAACACCAACTATTAATGTTTCAGACCCGAGTGCTCTTGCCTCGGCAATTGATGATATTACCTTGATGTTGTTTGGCTTACCCATTAAAACGTAACCAGCATCCATGCCGTAATACCTTGAATCTATTACTGATGTGATCTGGTACCTCTTTGTAAACCTTACAAGACCATTTGCTGTTTTACCGTAAGTGGTGGCAAAATAACCCTCCGATAATACCGATGCCTTTTCCATTTTTAATTCCTCCCCGTAAGAAGTATAACACATGTTTCGTCCCTAACAACCCTTAGAGCCCCTGATACGGCAGAGCATGAGGCGGGAAGCACGGATAAACGATCAAGTCTTTCAAGCTCTTTTGATATATATAACATCTCCTCATCTGTTGAATAAAGGGCCCTGCCATGTGTTTCATATAAAACATTAAGGGCCTTCTGACCATCATATGACCTGTAGGCAACAAGGGGTTCATTTATCTTTGTTTCCTGAATATTATCTGGATTTAATTCCCTTATTTTTTTATAACCCCTTAAAAATGAATATATGATTGGGTTGCCATTGATTGTGCTATTGGCTATAAATGATGGAATTTTTTCTCCTGTTTTCATTGATATTCTCTTAAAACCAAGGTAGACACCGTACATTGTTGTTCCATTGCCAACAGGCACTGAAACGTATTCCGGCATTCTTCCAAGCTCATTATATATCTCCTCAGAGATTGCGGAATATGAATAATAATCAAGCTTTGAGTTGGCTGAACCGGGGCTTGCATCATACCATCCATTTGAGGCCGATAGCTCCCTGATATAATCCACCATTTCCTCATATTTCACAGGCTTTTCAATTATTTCTCCACCATAGTATGATATTTCATCCCTTCTTGCGCTAATATAATCTGAGGGTATTCCTATAACGGAGTGAAGGCCGTATTTTCTTGCATAATATGCTATGGATGCGCCATAATTACCACATGTTGCAACAGATATTGTATCATATCCGTGTGCAATTGCATTTTTTACATGGTTTTCGGAAATACGATCCTTCTGTGTACCTGTGGGATTATAACCCTCATATTTAAAATAAATATTCTCCCTTTTTAAAAAATTACCAAGATCAGAGTCTTTTATTAATGGCCTACCTGGAGGCTTTTCCTCCATATCTATTTCCATTTTTTTCACTTGTTAAACAATTTAATAATTTATAATATATAAATTTTTACCATTTAAATATAATTTCAGCCCCTGCATTTATAATATAAGGTTAAAAATAATAGTTTTTAATAATTCAAATACCAATTATTTTTAAAAATTAATCCCTTATTATTTCAAGGGAATATCTGTCTGCAACATCCTCAATCATTGATTTTACCCTTGCCTTTGTACCGTGTGAATCCATTAGAAAACCAGAGCATAATGGTGTTTTAATCACTGCATTTTCAATTTCTTCTAAACTAACAGTATCATGAACATATTTTGGTATTATATGCCCTATGTTTATGTCATTTTTAAAAAAGTATTCACTTATCTTTGGTGCGTAGTGACCACCACCAACACCAACGAAATTCTTATATTTTTTAATTTTCGGATTTATTATGGAACTTACCATTATTTCCTGTATGTTTTCCTGTGACCATTCTGATTCTGTTGTTCCTATTTCAATAAAGAATGATGGCTTTTCAAGATATGGCCCATGATGTGTTGCCTCAAAGGTTACCTCAAAATGATTATCATTATAGTTATTTTTAATATACCTCAGGCTGGCACTCATGTATTCGGGATCAGACATTACTATAATATTGCTTTTTCCACCAAGCGCTGCCTCTCTAAAATTTCCAATTGGGTGAACTGTTAATGATTTAACCCCAGCGCTGGATGAATGTTTAGATAGAAATATGACAGTACTAACATTGTCATGTATCGTTAAATTAGAGTAAATATGGAGTTCTTTAATAAACATTAATGTATAATCACCATACTTATATTCTGATTCACCAGTTCTTTCAAAAGGAAAAATCTCAAGCAATTTTTTAGCCATGGCAGTGCTTGCCCCGTCCTGTTCAGATGCAATTATTAAGATCATTTCAATGGTAATTACCTCAAATTATAAGTTATTTTGTAAGTTTTGAGAAATATTGTATAATTATAAATATATTTTAATTAATAATTTAGTGAAATAAGCATATAATAAACTTTTAATAAGTAATTTAGTTATTTAAACTTATGAAGATTAAGATAATAATAGCCACAATACTTGTAGCGTTTATGCTTTTAGGTGTTATGTCCGCCCTGCCTGCCGTTCAGGGAAATGTTAACAGCATGTATCCTTCCATGGGAATGGGATTTTCTGGTGAAATTAACAACCATTTCCATAGCCGGGGGAATTATGGTGCAAGCCTAAATTATAGTACGATCAACAATACAGTATATGGACAGTATTTAAAATTGAATTATAAAAATGGATATTTCTCAAATATAACATACAATCCAACAGGAACCATGATAATTAGCAACATGTATGCAAATTCATCAGGTTCTGTAAGTCATATTTATACTCCTTTATTTACATCAGATGACAACATACACACTCTTGGCAGTCTTATGATTTATTACAATTATTCTACTTTTATAGTAATGCACAACAATCCTGCGCTAGAGAGCAATATAATGATTAATGGTACATATTTCCATATAAATGCCCCATCCAGTGCCAAAATTTACAATACAACAAACAATATGCAGGTTAGTGCATCGGCAAATGCCTCTTTAAATGCACAGGCCAATAGCACGGTATTTGGAAACGCTTCAATGTCTGTTAATGTTATGGCCAACTTTAATCATGTAATAAATGCAGGAAAAAATATGATAATAATAGATAACAACGGAACAGTAGCATTCATATTTGTGCATAATGGAAATTTCGTAATCAGTGGTCAGAATATAACCATAATGCCAGTAAATGGCACGGCTTTTATTAATATTGTTGTTCCACCCGGAATGCAGAAGGTACCGGTAAATACAACATTAACCAGTGCAATTTTAAAGGGTAAAATAGCGTCTGAAATAGCCCTGGAAAGGGTTAATGGCACACTGGAAAACAACACAGTGAACTATAACTCGTCAATAAACTTTAAATTTGACAAAAATACGACAAGCAACGCTGTTTTTGATGTTAACTCAACAGTAAACCATTCAACAATTGTGGCCATATTTATTAGTAACAGTGTGTTAAAGGACAACGGGCATGCCTATGTTAAATTTGATGGCAGCGTTGCAAAGGAGGTAAATGTATCAACCCTGCTAAATGAAACAAGCACAACAACGCCCTATTATTCATATGTTAATACAAGTTCGGGAATGTTCATTATGCTTTATGTACCACATTTTTCAAACCATGTGATTGAGGTCTCAAATGTGCCATTTACCAGTTATACAATGTACTACATAATAATAGGTGTGATAGTTATAATTGCAATAATCGGCTCTGTGATATATATTGAGAGAAGAAAAAAATAAAATAAATTTATTTTTTATATAAAACTAAAATTAGATATACTTTTTAATGTTGTCTATTTTAATGGTAAACAGAGAGGATGAATTTTTAGAGGATGCCTTGTATATTAGACAGCTTGCCCAGAAACATAACAAATTTTTTGAGGAGAGTATTCCTCTTATTGCTTCTGAAAATATAATGAGCCCAATGGCCATGGAGATGCTTTTAACTGATTTCGGCTTTAGATATGCAGAGGGATTGCCACATAAGAGGTACTATCAGGGAAATTATTATGTTGACCAGCTTGAGGATAGGGTAATGGATCTCGGCAGGGAATTATTTAAATCCAAATATGTTGACCCCAGGCCATTATCTGGAACAAATTCCAACATGGCTGTGCTATATGCATTTACAAAACCTGGAGATCTAATCGCCACGCCATCACTTTCTGGAGGGGGACACATAAGCTCTGCCTCATTTGGTGCTGTTGGTTTTAGGGGACTTAAAACAGTAAATTATCCCTTTGATATAGATGAAATGAATATAGATGTGGATGGCACAATAAAACTTTTGAAGCAGAATAAGCCAAAGGTATGCTGGTTTGGTCAGTCTGTATTCCTCTTTCCTACCCCGTTAAAGGAATTAAATGATGTTTTTAATGAAATTGGCGCAACCGTGGTTTATGATGGTGCACATGTCCTTGGATTAATAGCAGGAAAGCAGTTTCAGGATCCATTAAGGGAGGGGGCCGAGATTATAACAGGAAGCACGCATAAAACACTGCCTGGACCGCAGCATGGCATAATTATTGGTGAAACCAGTGAGGATAAATGGAAGAAGGTACAGCGTGGCGTCTTTCCTGGAACATTAAGCAATCATCACATCAATGCAATGGCTGCCCTTGGCATAACCCTTGCGGAACATTTACAATTTGGTGAGGACTATGCAAAACAGATAATTAAAAATGCCCAGCTTCTTGGAGAGGAACTAAATAAATATGGTTTTAAGGTTCTTGGTGAAAAAAATGGATTTACAAAATCCCACACGCTCGCTGTGGATGTATCTGCACAGGGTGGTGGAAAGTATGTTGCTGAAACCCTTGAAAAGGCAGGCATAATACTTAATAAGAACCTATTACCCTATGATGATAATAAAAAATCACAGAATCCAAGCGGAATAAGAATAGGCACCCAGGAAATAACCAGAATAGGATTCAAGGAGGATGATGTAAAACATCTTGCTGAACTAATCAATGATATAATCATGAAAAATAAAAATATTGAAAAAATGAAATCTGAGGTCGCTGAATTCAAGTCAAAATTCACGGAAATACAGTATTGCTTTGGAAAATTTAGACCTTATCAGTACATAAATATATACAAATAAATTTCTTAATTTATGAATTTATAATCATAAATTGATATATTATATATATATTATGACGATTTAGGTAAAAAATAAGTTTAAATATGATTTTGTTATATAATACCGATTAATATGATAATTTCTTATCCGAATTGGGATGCTGCTATGTTTGCGTATACAATTTCAGCCCATATACTGCTTGTATCATTGAGTATGGGCCTTGCCATAACAGTTACCATAGCCGAATTCCTTGCGCTAAGAAAAAAGGACAAGTATTACGATACACTTGCATATAAATTATCAAAGGCACTGGTGATATTCTTTGCAGTAGGTACTGCGTCCGGTACGGTTATGGCCATGGAACTGTTCCTGTTCTGGCCAACCTTCATGAGGCTTGTTGGCGAGGTTTCTATGGGGCCATTTTATGTCGAGGTATTCTCGTTCCTTCTTGAGGCAATTGCACTGCCAATGTACGTTTATTTCTGGAAGGACTTTAAAAACAGATGGGAACACTGGGGGTTATCGCTGGCAGTTACAATAGGAACCTATCTTTCAGCGTTTACGGTCACAGAAATAAATGCGTGGATGAATACACCCAATGGGTTTAACATATCTGAGTATCTTGCATCAGGTGGCAAGGTAATTACTGGAGTTAACCCATTTCAGCCATTCTTAACAGTATCAACGGCAGCAGAGGAGCTTCACATGTCAGGTGCAGTATACTATGCAGGAATTGCAATGATCTTTGGATATCTTGTTTATAAATACATGAAAACCACAAATGCGTCTGAGAAAATGATATACAGAAGGGGAATAAATATAACAGCAGTATTTATGATACTTGATATAATATATCTTGGTATAACCGGATCTAATGAGCTTTCAACACTGCTTGTCATAGAGCCAATTAAATATGCAGCACTTGAACAGGATCTGGTTCCCACAACGTATGGAGCGCCTGAACATATATTTGGTATACTTATAAACCACCATCCTGCATATTATGTTAATCTCCCGCTTGCCCAGTCACTTCTTGCTTATCCATTTACCTTTGGTCACGGATACATTCCGGGACTTATAAACCTAACAACCTATCATGGTGTAACCGATTATGCTGTATGGCCACCATCATTCGTCCATGATACACTTGACCTTATGGTTGGCTTTGGAGTATTAATGGGCTTCTTCTGGTTATATGTCGTTGTTCAGTATTTCAGGAAGAAGGATCCATTAAGCCAGAAGCACACATTAATTGGAGGCCTTGTGGTTGCTGTAATGGGAGTGTTTACAATGGAGGATGGATGGTACACAGCAGAGGTTGGCAGGGTTCCATTTATTATTAAATCACCAACACCGGGTGGAATACTTGTTAACGGCCATATGTATTATGGTGTAATGACCATTGCACAGGCTGCATCAACATCACCCATAGTATTTCCTCTGGGTATTGCAATAATAGCGTTTTACATAATAATATTCCCGATAACCTTTTACTACGCCGCAAAGGTAATGAAACTCTCAAATGTTGAGGAGGATCTAAAGCTCGGAGAGGGGGACATAATAAAGGAAGAGGAAAGGAAGAACAAAGGGTCTACCGGCACCAAGGCTGGAATGAGGTGATTAAAATGGATTACTTATTTTCTATACATTTTGATGTTTTATTTCTTATTGTTGCGGTTGCTTCCATGGTAACAATGTTTGGAACAGAATTGATGGCTGTTGTTCCTGTAATAACCGGTTTAAAGAATGACAAGGTAAGATTAAATGTGCTTTCATACATTGTCCCGGTTTGGGAGGTTGTTGGTACATTCTTTGTGCTTTGGCTTGTTGACATGGAAAATGTTATACCTGTTTTAATGCCGGCCATGGCGTATTCATTATTCCCGTTATTCGCAATATTTATCTTCTTCCTCGTTGCGAGAAATGCTTTTATTATATATGCCGAGTTCATGTGGCATGGCAATAAATACTTCGATGAGAGAAAGCTATACATAATATACGGCGTTGCGACCTTCATAATGGGACTCATGGCATTTTCGATTCTTGCAGCAATCACAAGTGGATATGGAATGTACCTTTATGGATACGGAAAATATTCAAGCATTGGTTACTCAAACAGCTATACCAATTTTGTGAAATTATATTCACATGCAGATGTAATTGGATTTATAATCGGTGGACTAATACTTGCCAATGGAATAAGCAGGGTATTTTACAGACTTTCCGATATAAACAAACCCTTTGAAAGGGTTTTACCATTAATACTTGTCATAGTTGGTCTTGCAATATTTATGCCGTCCTATTATTTCCTGTCACTAAAGGATTACATGGTAAACTCAGATTTCATAATAATACCCATAATTCTTGCATTAATAATACCAATTCTTTATATGTTTAAGTCAACAACATATCTGGCCTCCTATAAACCTTTTGTAATTCTTTTAAGCATAATATCTGTTGCCTTCCTGGAACTCAGGGTTTATCCATATGTATTTGGATACTCCAATAATCCGGCATTCATTCCTGATGTATTAACAGACTCTGCAATGCAGTACCTTGCTTTAATTATATCCGTGGTGGGCGGTACATGGCTGGTATTAATGATGATATACTACGGATATGTATCAAATCACAGAATGGCAAAAATCATACCACCAAGGGAGACACAGAGAGATAAAACAGCAAACACAACAAAAAACTAAATTTTTAGTAATATAAATTATTATATACCTTTTTTAAATTATGTTCTTAGGGGCTGTGGGGTAGCTTGGTATCCTACGGGCTTTGGGAGCCTGAGACTCCGATTCAAATTCGGACAGCCCCATTTCCGCAATGATGAAAATTACCATTAAATGATTTATGATTAATGACGGGCAAGCTGAGCGGTTTTATAATAATTTTTATGGCAGGTATCTTGTTAAGTTTATTAAGAATAATTAAATATAAAACTATTAACATTGATTAAATAATGATTAAAAATTAAATTAATTTAGGGATTATCATAAAATGAGTTTACCTCAACACGATTGCCGTTTTTGTCGTATAAGAATATTCCCTGTCCCTCATCCACTGTTTTCATGTGGTGACCATCGCAGTATGGTTTGTTGTCTGATAAGCCGCATCCGCATATATGCACCTCCTTGTCGCCAACCTTAACAACATATGGCCTGTTTCTTTCATGCAGTACTATTCTTGACATAATTATAATATCAAAATCTATTATTAAAACATATTGTTTAAATCCGCGGTTAATATTAAGTACTCAAAAATAATTATTTTATATGGATTATATTGAGGCAAAAAGGGATGATTTAAATTACTCAAAAACCTACGGCGATACATACAATTTAATGATAAATGCAGGAAGGGCGGTGGCAAAATTCGTTTCATCAAAATTTAAACAGCATTCAAAGGTCTTAATTGTATGTGGAACAGGAAACAATGCGGGTGATGGTATTATGGCATCCAGTTTTTTAAACTGTATGGACGTTAAAATTCAGTTTATTAAAGAACCATTTGATCTTAAAACATATGAGGCAAGGAGGGCATTTAATGAGAATAATCAAAAATATTTTACCATAGAGGATCTGGATAAAAATATACAGGAATCTGAAATAATAATAGATGCAATTTTTGGTATAGGCATTAATGGCTCACCAAGGGAGCCATACAGTTCTGTAATATCCAAAATTAATTCAAGTGGTAAGATAATTGTATCGGTTGATGTGCCGTCAGGTTTCCCATATCCCGGATCTGTAAAGCCAGATTACACAGTTACATTTACAGGTATTAAGGATGGCATGACCAGTGAAACGTGTGGAGAAATAATTGTATCAGATATAGGCATTCCTGAAAACATAATTAAGTACTCTGGCCGTGGTGATTTATTATACATTCCAAAACCATTACAGGATTCACATAAGGGTATGAATGGCCGGGTAGCATTAATATCAGGATTCACATATTCAGGTTCAGCCATTATAGCGGCCAGGGCAGCATATAACACCGGGGTGGATCTGGTCAGGGTTTATACATCACAGAATAATTACAATATAATTTCTTCCTATTCGGCAGGTTTAATTGTAAGAACATTTAATGATCTTGATAATGATGACATTAATCAGAACGATGCCATACTAATTGGTCCTGGCCTTGGTTTAAACCCGGGATACAGGGATATCCTTATAAATATTATTAAAAAATATAATGGAATAATAATAGCAGATGCAGATGCATTAAAACTTTTAAGCCCAGGGCATCTTGAGGGTAAAAAATGTGCAGTTACACCACATGCTGGAGAATTCAAAATGTTTTATGGGGTTGATGCAACAGAGGAGAATGCAGTTAAAATGTCAAAGAAATATGGTATCATTACTGTATTAAAGGGCAAGGTGGATATAATTACAGATGGGGATAACATATTTTATACATCTGGTGGAAATGCAAGGATGACAATGGGTGGAACCGGCGATATGCTGGCAGGACTAATAGCCGGTATGGCTGCAAAGCATATTAATCTGATAAGGGCATGCATGATTGGCACTTATATAAATAAGGAGGCTGCAAGAATATGCTATGATGATCTGGGCTATTATTATTCAATAGATGACATGATTAATAAAATACCCTATGTTATAAATAATAAGATTTAAAAGTGGATTATACATATATTTTTAATGTTAAATTTCCTGAAGGGGCCCTTAAAGGTACCAGAAATATCTATATGCGAGCTTTTTGAAAGAAATGCAGGTGTAAATAAAAGCCAGCCCTTTATGATATTTAGGGGAAAATTCATAACATACTTCAAATTTAGCAAATACATAAATTCAATGGCCTATGAGTTAAAAGCTCACGGCGCATATCAAAATATAGTGGCAGTTGCAATAGAAAATCCACCAGAATTCCTGATATCTGTACTTGCTGCCATGAAGGCTGGTAATTCGGTTATGATATTTAATGAGGATAATTTAAACAACGAGGAATTGTTTTACTCCACTGTTAACAAAATGAACATAAAAACAGTTATTATTTGCAGTAAATATATAAAAAAAATAAAAATTCATGATGATTTAACATATATAGTTTCAGATGCAGGTTATTTTCTAACAACCGGAAAATCCCTTATAAATTCTTTAAAATCAAGAAATAGAATAAAATATGTTAAAAATATACTAAGCCTTGGGGATTTTATATATTCTGATAATTCCATTAATGAATACGCCAATAATCCTAATGTAAAGGTTATTTTTACGGATGGTGAGAATATATTCGCATTCGATGATAATGACATAACCTCTGAAACAATAATAATCAACTACTGGATGCCAAAGATAGACAGGAGGCCATATTTTTACTCTACAATGCCGGTTAACACACCGCTTGGATTTTTATATGGAATTATGATTCCATTATCATTTTCTGGCACCTCCCTATATGGAGATTTAAAATTATTAAAAAAAATTGATGTGGATTTCTTAATATTAGATGGTATAGATCCCATAAATAACATGGGCATGGCATCCTATTTAGATGATATTAGATATTTTATTTCCCCAAATTACGATGAAAAACTGTATGAAAAAATATTAAAGGAATTTAAAAAGGGGTTAATATCAGGTTATTCAAGTAATTTATTGCTAACCACGCATTTAAATCCCTTTACTGACATAAGGCCAGGTTCCATGGGAATGATTTTAAACAACATTAATTATAAAATTGATGATGACCATATAATGTACATAAATTCTCCAATGGCAGCAGGTATATTTAACGGCAAGGAATTTATTAAACATGAATGGTACAGTACTTATAGGATGGTAAAAATTATTGATGATTACTTTTATCCGCTATAAATTTTTTATTAAAAATAAAGAGAAGCCTGCCAAATAAAAGCGCTGTGAAAAAATTTGCTACAGCATAGGCAATATAATAGTATAATGCTATTATTATACCCGTTCCCAGTTCATATGCAGGCACTATCAGAAATACAAAAAACCACAGAATTAAGACCAGAAAATTTGTTTTTGAAATCATATCCTTACCGGGCACATGTTTATAATACTTAAGTAGCAGTATGGAAAAAATTATACCAAAAACTATCCCTATAATAAATAATGATCTTATTTGACCATCTATCAATTCAGTAAGGAATATTGAATAGTATGCAGGTTTAATTCCAAAGGCATCCACGATTTCATCTATAAATACTATTATAATTGCAAAATTAACTATTGAACTTATAATAAAATAGATAAAACCTGATATAAGGCCGTTTTTAATTCCTGATGTTACACTCCCCATAAAAACAGATGGCAAATACACACATAACGTTTTCCAAATTCAATATAAAAATATTTAAATTTAAAATTTTATTTATTTCTGAAAGGTTTTTAACTGGTTTATTGTATTGTTTATTTCCTCTATTTTCTTTTCACGGTCGTTGATTATCTCTTCCAGTATTTCATTGAAATCCTTGGAAAGTTTGTAACCATGTATTGGTCTTCCCTTGCCCTCCTTTTTCATATTCCTTTTTACTATCCAGCCCTTTCTCCTGAGCCACTGCATGGCTATGGAAACCTCAGGCTGCCTTAAACCGGTTTCCCGTTCTATTTCCACTGATGTTATCTCGCCCTTATCCTTTATATATACCAGTGTGTATGCGACGCTTCTTGGTATGTCAGATACCATAAGATATTTGGCTAGCTTATTAACCTCTTCTGAAAGTGCCATAATAATCGGTTATTAATATTATAATAATATATATATTTAACTATTTAAAATAAAATTAATATATAATATTTTCAAATGTCTGCATCGCTTATATTATTTACAAAAAAATCTATTCATAATTTATATAAAATTAAATGGTTTATTAATTATGATTTTGAAAGTGATTCTAACTTGCTTATTAATGTATATATTGCTGCCCTTCCATGAGACGGTACATTTGGATCATTAGAGATATCATCAAGTTTTGATATTATTGTTGCACACTTTAAATCAAGGCTTTCCTTACCATTTTGTAATTTTTCCTTTGAATCAGATGAAGTTTTTCTGACATTTCTGGGTATAGAAGTGTCCTCTGCCAGTTCATCCATTAGTTCCAAAATTTCGTTATACAATTTTTCATCCATTATATCACCTCATATACACGTCCTTAATGATGGATAACACCATCATTGTTTTTGATTTTTTTATCCCCTGAATATTATTTAACTCCCTAACTATAAATTTTTCCAGGGTCTGGTAATCGGGGAATCTTACCTTGATGAGCAGGTCATAATCTCCTGTAACAACCATGATCTCCTCAACGTTCTTATTTTCGGCAATTTTTTCACCGATATCCTCAACCATGTTTATATCGGCCTCAATGCCTATCATAGCTGTAACTATTTTGTTATCATAGTACTCCTTGAAATTTGTTATCTCTGCCTCCATTTATTCACCCGATATTTTAATTCTTAATGCTATTTAAACACATAATATTTTCTAATAAGTTTTAAATCTCATTATTTTCCCACGGAATTAATATTCATTTATATAATTATCAAATCGATAACCAAAAATTATGGAGATAATAAAAACTTAAATGTAAATTCATTATTTTTACATATGTATGCGATAATTTCTTATAATTATTCCAGCATTATCCATAAAATTATGCAACCAAACATAAGTAATTTATTAAATTAAAATATACACGTATATGAAAAATATCATCATGGGAAAATTAACTGTCATCACAGGGCCCATGTTTTCTGGCAAAACTTCGAGGCTCATAGAATTATTGGAGCGTGAAATGCTTGCAGGGAGAAATACTCTACTTTTTAAACCTGAAATAGACAAGAGATATGATACAACATATGTAACAACACATAAGGGCATAAGGCTTCCTGCAATAGTTGTAAGCGTTGATAATGATGGCGTTAAAAAAATTAAAACGTTGTCTGAGGGTGTTGACGTAATAGGCATTGATGAGGCACAGTTCTGGGATCACGATTCCATACTTCCAGAGGTTGTCGATTCCATCGCCTCCATGAAAAAAATTGTTTATATAGCAGCATTAAATAAGAACCACCTTGGAATCCCGTTTAAAACTTCACAGGAGATTATAGCAAGGGCCGATCAGGTTTATTCCCTCACAGCTGTATGTGCTAAATGCGGTGAGGATGCAACATTTACACAAAGGGTTATGAATGGCAGGGAGGTATTTGGTGAGGCCATCAAAATTGGTGGGATGGAGAGCTACGAACCCAGATGCAGAAACTGCTTTGTTTTTCCTTCTGTGGAGGATATAAAAAAATTAAATGGGACCTAAAAAAACTGTAGGCAATCATTAAAATTATCTGGCATATGTATGCTTGCCTTTTTACCGCCACGGTCTAAAAAACCTTTAATTGATATTAGTTTATTAAGTGTGTTTTTGTCCCCCCTGTTAACCAGATAATTATTTATGTTATTAATTTTTGAACCAAGATTTCTGTTGATTAAATTATTAAAATCATATAAAATCAAATATTCATCTGCATCCAAAAGCGTGGAGAGAAAGGATGATGCTGCATCAATATCTGGATTTATACCTGCATATTCAAAATACTGTAAATGTGGAAACATTGAAACTGCAGTTCCAGCCATGGCAACAGGTATGTAGCCATCGGAGGCAAGGGATCCTATGGCATTTCTTTCCGGTATATCCAAAATTGACATTGAGGATCTGTCATAAATAATCCTGGTATTTATAGAGACCATTTCCCTTGATAGACCAAGCTCGTATTTTATTTTTTCATATGTATTTTGAATAATGTTCCCAAGATAGCCCTGCAGCATTGATGAATATTCATAATTATTTAATGAATGATTTTTACCGGTTACATAATTAATGCCCTGTGAATACTGTATTGTAAAGATTAATTCGTCATCCGGTATGTTCTGAAATATCTGTAAAAGTATCCTTTCTATTGCCCCAGTTAGATTATTAATATTTACATCCGTGTTTTTAATCGCTGAATCCAGATCTAAATAAATTAACCTCCTTTCCAAATTATCACGCTGGAACATATCCAGAAAAGATATAAAATAATGCATTGTTTAATATTTCTGCACATGATATTACTGATAGTAATATAAAGTTGAATAATAAATTTATTAAATGAAAACATAGCAAAGTATGAAGATTAAGGAGTTAAGTTATTCATCATCCGCCAATCTCGGTCCAGGTTATGATATTTTATCCCTAAGCCATCGTGCCTTTAAGGACGAGGTAGAAATAGAGGAAAATAATACCGGAAAAATAAGAATCTTTTCGGATAATACACCTGAAGACCCCATGAAAAATACGGCGGGTCTTAGTCTTATACAGATTATGAAGGATAGAAAAATTAAATTAGGCATAGATATAACAATAAATAAGGGCGTTCCCGTTGGACTTGGCCTGGGCAGCAGCGGTGCCTCCTCATCAGCTGCTGTAAAGGCTTTTAATAAAATGTTTGATTTAAATTTAACAAATGATGAAATGGTATATTATTCAATGTATGGTGAAATTGCGGCCTGCGGGTCTGCCCACCCGGATAATGTTTCTTCTGGCATATATGGTGGAATGACGCTAATAACATCAACTGAACCAGTCAGGGTCAGAAAAATAGATATTAAGTATAAACCGCATCTAATGCTTGTTATACCAGATATTAAAATAGAGGAAAAAACAAAACTGGCTAGATCAATGGTGCCCAAAAATATAGATATTAAAGATATGGTACGCCAAACCTCAAGACTTTCATTGATGCTTCTCGGGTTTTTAAATGGTGAACGGCAGGCAATAAGAGACGGCATGAATGATGAGATAGTTGAAAAATCCAGAAATGGTTTATTCCCATTTTATGGTGAGATAAAATCAATGGCCATAGATGAGAATGCGGTTTCTGCATGTATTAGTGGTGCGGGTCCAACAATACTTATTTTTACTGATGAAAGAACAAATAAAAATGGCATTATCAGTGGCACTGATGAAATATTAGGTAAATATGGTTTAAATTATAAGATTGTGGAAACTGAAATTGTGGAGGGATATTAATGAACGATATTAGTGATGGTATTTTTGCAAAACCCCTTACATTTCCCATTTACCAGACAAGTTCCTATGTTGTCCCGGGTGGTGAAAAATACCGGTATTCAAGGGAATATAATCCGACAGTTGAAAATGTGGGACTAAAAATTAAGGCAATGGAACATGCTGAGGCATATAACGCGTTTTCATCGGGCATGGGTGCTATCACAACCACGGTGTTATCATTAATACATCCTGGAGATAGGGCGTTGATACACCTTGATACCTTTGCAAGGAGTTACCACTTTTTCACAGAATATTTAAGATCATGGGGGGTTAAAATTGATGTCGCAGATCCGGGAACAGATAATATAATTAAGTCCATAAAAAACGATACAAAGCTGGTATTTATTGAGAGCCTTTCAAACCCTATATTAAGGGTTAATGATATTAAGGCCATATCAGAAAAATGCAGGGAAACGGGTTCATTGCTTATTGTTGATGCAACATTTTCCACACCGGTAAACATACACCCGCTGGACCTTGGTGCGGATATAGTTATACACAGTGCATCAAAATTTATATCCGGTCATAATGATGCAATAGCAGGTTTTGCTGCGGGCAGGGAGGATCTTATAGAAAAAATAGACAACATGAGAAGAACCCTTGGAACATCAATGGATCCGAACACTGCATTTCTTGTAAACCAGGGAATTAAAACACTTGAACTTCGCATGGAGAGGATAAATAAAAATGCGAATATAATTGCGCATGAACTTCAGGATTCAGGCAATGTTAAAAACGTTATATATCCCGGTCTTGATAATCATCCGGATCATGAAATAGCATTAAAATATATGAACGGATTCTCAGGGGTAGTTGATTTTGAAATACAGGGTGATGTGGAAAAATTTTTTAAAAATTTAAAAAATGTTGTGCCCGCAAATACCCTTGGGGGAATAAACACAATCATATCAAATCCATTCACAATGTCACACAGGTCGCTCAATGAAAGTGAGTTAAAAATATTAAATGTAAACAAAAAATTTATGAGATTATCAGTTGGAATAGAGAACCCTGACATTATCATCAAAGATTTATTAAATGCAGCCTCAGCTACTGATTGATTTTATCTTCTATATATTTTATTATCTTTTTCCTTGCAAGCTGATAATTTGTTGAGTCAACGGTAAAAACATCGTATTTTTTTAATAAATTAAGTGTATATTTCTCCATAACCTCATATACAGGAAGCTGCTGCACAAGGCGGTATCCGGGGGAATTAATATGTGTAAATTTTTCCCTGCTGTTCAGCATTTCCTCATGAACATTATGATCAGAGACATAAATATATATTTTTATTATATCATCAATTATATTTTTATCAATAAGTTCTGGTATATAATAAAGTGTCTCAAGTATTAACGGCTCACCATTCCTAATCGCACGGGCAAGGACAGCATTTATACCGCTATACATTATTTTTGACTGTTCATAATATCCTTTAATGATATTATCCTCAGTTTTCTCTCCAAAAAACTGCCATGATTCATATACACTTTTTGATAGTATTTCACCAGCATAGGGCCTTAAAAATTCCCTTAAATAATCCCCAGAAAGAATAATATTTATATTAAATTCTCTGGCCACATAACCTGCCATGCTAGTTTTTCCAACACCCGGTATGCCGCCAATTAATATCACTGGAAACATGACCGTATAATATACATTTATTAATAAAGTTTACAAAATTTTTTGATGCTCATAATTATATAAATTAAAAAATATTAATATGTTTTAAAATAATTATACAAAATTATAAGATTTATATAACTATATTCATTATTTTAAATATTTATATACATAAAAATTGTATATATTATATTTTAAGCTGTAATTTTATCAATAAATTTTTAAATGATAAAATAATACTAAAAGGATAATTATGGCAACAGAAACATGGGAAGTTAAGGAAAAATTAAGACCAAGAGGATTGGACGGCATTTCAGACACACAGATAGACTACCATTTTGACGCCCATTATAAAGGATATGTTGCAAAGTTGAATGAAATATGGTCAAAATTACCTTCTGTGGACCTTTCAAAGGCAAACCAGAACTACAGTGACCTTAGGGAGATGAAGCTTGAGGAAACCTTTAACTATGATGGTTCAATGCTACACGAATATTACTTTGAATCACTAACAAAGGATCATGTTGAGATGCCAGCTTCTGTAAAAGAACAGATAGAGAAGGATTTTGGTAGCTATGAGAACTTTGTTGCACTTTTCAAGGCCACAGGAACAGCTTTCAGGGGCTGGGCACATTTAATATTTGATTTAAACTACGGCAAATTAAGGGTTGTTGGTGCAGATATACACAGCGCTGCAGCAATATGGAACGCACTTATGATACTTCCACTGGATGTTTATGAGCATGCATATTACGTGGATTACGGCGCAAAGAGGGCCCCATATCTTGATGCCTTCATGAAGAACGTAAACTGGAAGGTTGTTGAAAAAAGACTTGAAAGGGCAAAAAGAGTTTACGAAGCTTTTAAGAAAGAATAAAAATTTTAATTTTTTTTATGTATAGCAATTTATTTGTCGATAAGGTAAATGAAATAAGGGATAATTATTTTAACAGTATTGAGGAACGTGTTGCAGATTTTAAAAATATGGGAAAATCCAGAAACAGATCGCTTTTTATTGAATTAAGCTTCTGCATACTGACTGCAAATACATCAGCCGAGATGGGCATAAGAACACAGAGGTATATAAATGAGGGGTTTATAGACTATGATTTGGAGACTTTAAGATCAGAACTCAGGAAGATAAAATATAGATTTTACAATAAAAGATCAGAGTATATAGTAAACGCCAGATTCATTATACCGGATTTAAAAAAATTATTAAGGAACAGGGACAGATATTACGTGCGGGAATATCTTGTTGAAAATATCAAGGGTGTTGGATATAAGGAGGCTTCACATTTTCTGAGAAATGTTGGTATTTTTGATTTTGCAATACTTGACAAGCACATAATGAAATTACTGCATAATTTCGGATTTTTCAATGATATAAAGATAAAATCAGGAAAGGATTACAAAAAATATGAGGAAATTTTTAATTCCATTGCATATGATTTTGGAATGGAACCGGGAATTTTTGATCTGTATTTATGGAAGATGGCTACAGGTAAAATTCTTAAATAGGCAGTGATAAAAATTGAGGGTTATAGCAACACACGAATATGTTAAAAATTTTATAAAGCATACAGGGGATAAATTACCCATGGTTATTGGCAAATGCCTTGATGATACCGTTTCAAAGATGGTGTATTTCAAAAACAGGCATATAATAAACAGGGATATAACAATAAAGGCCCTGAGAAGTTATACTGCACTTTTAAAGGATGAACTGCATAAAAACTGCATATCTCTGGAAAATTCTGATTTAAGGTATTATTATGCCATGGGATGGAAATTTATAAACGCATTTAAAAAAAGCGTAATATATGAAAATTCACTGTTAAGGGATAGAACTAGAATAATTATAATAAATGATGAGGCCGGAATATATGCACAGCCAGATTTTGTGGATTACGAAAATAAAACCATATATGAAATGAAAAGCTTTTCACTAAAACCCCTACCTGAATATGTCAGGCTGCAGGCAAGAGTCTTCCAGCTTGCATATCCAGATTTCAAAACTGTGCTTATTGCCTTTCCACGGGATCAGGATTACATAAAGGTGCAGAACATTAAATTAAGGGAGTATAAGGATGTTACAAAAAACAGGCTTTTAAGGGAAATATATAATTTCACAATGCAAAATGGGAGGGATATGGATATGTTCACTGCCATTGGAAACAAGAAATATATTAAATATAAACTTGATTAATTTTTTTGCATGGATTTCAAATCCCTTTCTGAGACATAGTATGCATTAAAACCATGTTTTGACATAATGGAAGCAGCATATGCACTGTTCAGTCCCTTCTTACAGTAAAATACATAATTTTTAAACCTGTCTGCATGTTCAATAAAATTTCTAAGCTCACCGAGGTTTAAATTTATGGCTCCGGGTTCATGCCAGTTTTCATAATCAGATCCTGATCTAAGATCAATGAATTCAACATTATCAAGTTCGCCCCTGAATCTTTTATTTTTTATTGATTTTATATAATCATCTATTGTATTTTTATCAATTTCAACAAGCTCCTGCATATAATCTTTGACATTGAATTTTTTAATTTCATTGTAAAAATCCTTATGGTTAACTATTATTCCCGGATTTTTTGAAAAAAGAGAACAGAATTCTGCTGATGATTGATTCATAAATAAGGATTTTGATTTTGAATAATTAATGGTTTCCTCCTTATCAAAACCTATTAAAGGCCTGTAAACTGGATATTTTATCCCCTCGGATATAAGCATAAGATTCTGTGGGGTTTGAGATGAAACCTGCCCTATTGATTCCCCAGTAACCATACCATTATATCCGTATTTCTCGCATAAATATTCAGCGTATTCATACAATAGTTTTTTAAAAATTATATTTGTATACATTTGATCTGGATGCTCGGATATGGCAGTAACCAGTTTTGACCCATCAATTATGAATATTTTTGCATTATAACCTATTGAATATTTATCCAAAAGATTTTTGGCCGCCATGAGCATCTGAACGGTATCCACTGGATGCGCAAGGCTGCAAAATAATAAGTCTGTGGCAGAACCACGTTTCATAACCATATATGTGGCCACCGGTGAATCTATACCTCCAGAAAAAAGCGATAATAATTTACCCTCAGATTTTAATGGAAGACCCCCTGGACCTTCTATCTTTTCGGTAAATAAATAAAATCTATTATCCCTTATTTCTATGTATATCCTTATATCTGGATGTTCAAGATCGACACCTGCAGAGTATTTATACAGCGCATCCCCAAGAATTTTTTCTATATCCATTGATGTAAAACTGTGTGATCCACTTCTTTTAGCAGACACTGCAAATTTTTTCCCTGAAATCATGCCAGAAAATTTTGAAACTGTAATGCTTACAATTTCCTCAATGGTTCTAAATTTAAATTCCTCGGCATGTGAGAATGATTTTATTCCAAAAATTCTTGGAAGTATGTCGTATAATAATTTAGAATCAGTAAATATATATATTCTTCCGTCACTTTTTTTAAATTCTGGAAATATATTATAACGTTCCAGTTCGGATTTTATATTCTGTATTAATATATTTTCCATCTGTCTTCTGGATTTTTCACCCTTTAACCCTATTTCAGAATATCTTATAATGAACATTTGATTACACATTTTATATTTGTATTTATTAATTATGAATTTTGAACCCATAACAGGTACTGTAGCCAGAAGATATTTGAAACCACTCACAAAAGGTTCATCAAGAATTATGTTACTATAAAATTATTCCAAACAGGATATGATAGAATATTTTATTAATCATGTCAGAAGATTCAAGTTGAATAATATAAATTCACTTTACTTCTATATAGCAAATGTTTATAATTTATACTTATATCTTAACTGCATGGAAAATACACACATACTTGGATTTGGTGGTAGCCTTAGAAGGCAATCCTATAATACATATTTGTTAAAAGCTTGCACGGAGCTAATGCCAGATGGATCTGAACTTGAAATAGCAGATATATCAAATCTCCCATTCTTTAATCAGGACATGGAGAATAATTACCCTGAAAATGTTAAAAATTTTAAAAATAAAATCAAAAATGCAGATGGCATTCTAATAGTAACACCTGAATATAATTACTCTGTTCCGGGCTTTTTGAAAAATGCAATTGATCTTGCATCAAGACCATACGGTGATAATTCTTTTGATGGAAAACCTGTGGCAATAATGAGTGCCTCAATAGGTATGATAGGTGGTGCAAGAGCACAGTACCATCTAAGACAGAGCTGCGTTTTTCTTAACATGATACCGGTAAACAAACCTGAGGTTATGGTACCATTTGCACAGCAGAAATTTGATGAAAACGGAAAATTAAATGATGAAACTGCAATCAAATTTATGCGTGAACTATTGCAAAATCTTGTGGATTTAAGCAGACAGCTAAAAAAGTAATAAGGTTTTATAAAAAACGCCAGTATATAAATAATATTTATAAAATTTTTAAATAATTAATTATTGCTTAAATGTGCCTGAAACAACCCATGGTGGTTCATTAGGGTTTAGTGGTTCCATGGCTTCGGTTCTGCTCTCATTTAATATTTTTTCATTAACCTCTATTCCAAGACCTGGTTTCCCAGATAGCCTGAAAAAACCATTTTCTATGGTGTATCCCGTAAATAAGGATTTTTTCCACTCGGGCCATGATTCCTCAAAACTTTCCTGTATAAGGAAATTTGGAATTGTGTAATCAACATTAAGCGTGGCCGCTGTCTGCACAGGTCCAAAGGCATTATGAAATGCCACAGGAACGCCAAAGGCATCAGCAACAGCAGCTATTTTTTTGCCCTCAAGTATTCCCTTTGAATTTGTTATATCTGGCTGTATGATGTCCACCATGCCAGATGAAATAAATCTGGCAAAATCCTCCTTGTTTAAAAGCCTCTCACCAAGGGCCACCGGCGTGTTTACATATTTTTTAAAATCATAAAGCCCGAATTCAAGTTCCGGATGCACCGGTTCCTCAATGAAAAGTGGATTGTATGGATCCAGCGCCTCCCCTGCCATTATGGCGTATTTTGTTGAAAACCTGCCATGGCATTCTATTAATAAATCTATATCATCACCAAGTTCCTCACGCATCTTTGAAACTATGCTAACTGAATGTTTTAATCCCTCTGTGGATAGTTTATCATAATTATTTCCAAATGGATCAAATTTAAATGCTTTATATCCTTTATTTACCAGTTTTTTGGCCTTTGAGACAAAATCTTCTGGTTCCACACAGTCAGAATACCATCCGTTTGCATAGGCCTTAATTTTATCATTAAAAACGCCACCAAGCATCTTATAAACTGGTGTTCCAAGATCCTTTCCAATAAGATCCCATGAGGCTATTTCAAATGCACTTAATGCTGCTGTTTCCTCTATAGATTTGGATATATAAAAAGCATTTTTGTAATATTCCCTGTTGTTTGCCTCTATATTGTAATAATCCTTATCCTGAAAAATCCTTGAAACCTCCTTCATGCTTTCAAGCACCGGATGTGTCATTAATGTTGTTGGTGCCTCTCCATAGCCGACATTTCCGTTTGACGATGTTAGCCTTAAAATGAGTATGGTTGAGCTCCATGGGGATGATTTTTCTTCGGGAGACCCCAGCTCCAGAATATCTATATTTGTTATTTTTTCCATATTATTAAAATATTTTCATATAATATTAATATTTCTTTATTTTGTCCTGTCAAATTTTCTTAATGTATATTTTCTGTCTGTTTTAAATGGATGGAACTGTCTTCCGTTTCCGAAGTAAAACTTTGAGAAAAATTCAACGTATAAAAGCCTTGCCCCCTGTATGCCTGGTTCAAAAACAGCTATGATTAAATTGAATAACTGTCCAAATATAAGTATTATTAAACCAAGAACCACAAAGTAAATTGGTCCCGAAAGTGTTGACACAAATACAGTGTTTATGACAAGGGCCAATACAACAGATGCCAGGAGTATACCCACAATCCTTGTATATGATAGTATATGACTTATTATGGATGGAATTTCCATGAGGCTCTGAGTCCCCTCAAAGGCAATAATCAGGACAAAGCCCACTGCAAACATTATGTAACCCAATAATGATGAGAAATTTGTAGGCGACAGTGATATCCTGTGTATTAAATTAAGACCAAGTATGGCAAGAGCCCAGGCAAGAAGTATCCAGCCAAACTTTGCAACTGATTCTTTTTTATGATTTATATAAATATTATTAATAATGCCAAGTATAAAACCAAATGTAACCAGTCCAAGACCAATATATCCTGAAATTAAAAGCAATTTTCCTATATAAATAACCGGAATCGGCCTCTGTGCCACATGAAATGGTGGGTAAATTGTGAAGCCAAAGAAGGCGTTAAAGTAAAGTCCAACAGCGATTGCAATTATGGACCCTGGAATAAGTGCCTTGGCCAGATTCATTAATGCGTTTTTACCCATTATCATAAAAACAAAATTCGTTAATTTTTTTGGTATATGGCTAACTGCCGGTGGATGGTTAAGTCTGTGAATTATAAAAAGTGAGAATAATAATATAACAAGGCCGTAACCTGCATCACCAACCATAACACCAAAGAATATTGGAAATATTATGGCAAATATCAATGTTGGGTCTATTTCATATTCCTTTGGTAATGAATAAAACCTGATGAAAAACTCAAATATTTTTAAATGCTTTGGATTTGAAAGCTGTGTTGGTGGGTCCTCCTTTGTTTTTATCTTCTGTATAATTACCTGATTATCTGTATCTTTTTCTATTATATACATGGTTTTATCAAAATCCTTCTGTGCTATCCAGCCCTCAAGTGCAAATACATTTCCTGTGGCTGCTATCTGACCTGAAATCTCTGCCTCCTTGTATTCAACCTCAAGCTGTTCCTCTATCTGGACTATTTTCTCATAATATGTATCTGAAATTTTGTTTAATTCGTTGCTTATAATCTCAAGATTTTTCCTATCCTCCTCAATTTTTTTATTGCAATCATTAATTATCTTGCTTGGTGTGCCATTAAATTCGGGTATGTGTAATATTTGAGATGATAAACCCGATAATGATGGTAAAAATTTATCCTCATATTTTCTATTTATGGTAACAAGATAATAATTACCGGTTCGTATTTTATTCATGTAGTCTGCCGATAATTTTTCAATTTTATCATTTACCTCTATTAAAAAGCTTTCAACGTATGAATTATTCAATGCTGATACATCTATATTAAAATCCTTAATTATGGTGAATATTCTTATAAAATTCTCATTTTCCCTTATATCTCCAAGATATGCATCCTCTTTTGATTTTAGGTCATTTAATTCATCCTTAATGTTTATTTTTGATATTTCTGATATTAAATCATTGTATGAATTAAAATAAACCTTATTTTTAATAGGTTTTTTTGGAAGTATGGATATATATCCCCTGAATTCAGCAAGATAATCTGATATTGTTTTATAATCCTCCTCATTTACCTGCCTGTCAAATATTTTTATTACTGATGGATCAACATTTTCAATTTGCATCACGCCAAGGTCGTGAAGGTCATCTATAATAACATCCTTTTTTTCTAGTGTACCAACCACGCGGATTTTTACCATTTTTTCTGGCCTTAGCATAAAGCTCACTCTTTTATATAATCTACAAGTTTCTTAAATACATAATCCTCTATTTCTTTATTTGAGAGATCTAATTTCATTACCTCGGATTTTGCCTTAACACGATCCATTGCGTCTGCAAGTTTTTTCTTTTCTTCATCCTTTATTTCCTGCATTGCCTTATTATAATTATTGATTATTTCATTTTCCATATTCTTAGCCCTATCGTTGCATGTATTTTTGATCTCGTTTAGTTCTGCCTCCTTTTCCGATTTTAACTTCTCAATTATTTTTTTATTTTCTTCCTCCTTATCCTTAATAACCTTTAGCTGATCTATTTCTGTCATTTAAATAACACCACCGCCATTATAATTATAAATACCACTGTTGCCATTATATTAATAACGAATAAAGTCTTTTTTATGGTTCTAAATTTTTCTAAATTATTCTTCATTTTCAACCACGTGACTTTTAACAAATTTTAATGTTGAGAATGAATCTCTTTCCCTTTCATCCAGATGTTCCTTTATTATCTTTAAATTTAAGTTTAATCTGGGTATCATTATATTTTCTATGGCATTTGACCTTCTGTTGGTTTTATCTATTTCATACAATAATTTTCTCATTGAACTTTCTTTTTGTGCAATTACAAGCAATTCACTGAAAATTTTTTTAAATGTTAATATTGCATCATAAACAGACACCGGTACAGATGAAACGAGATATTCATTGCTAAGTGTATTTTTGCTTATATTTACATTTAAATCTGGTATTTTTACACCCATAATGTTTTTTGTATTTATTAACACCTCAGGATTTGATGACATGTATGATACCCTTTCAATTTCAAGGGTACCGTCTATAATCTCTGACATTTTAATTTCATTTATCCCAAGTTCAATATCATTTCTTACATTTTCCCTTAATCCCTTTATTTCACTGTTAATCTTCATAAATTCCATGACAAGTGCTGCCCTTTTCATTTTCAAAAGATCAAGTCCTCTGGATGCAACCTTGATCCTTTTTTTGGTATTCATTAATTCTATTCTTGTTAATCTAACATTATTTGCCATTACTATCCCATTTGCCATATTTTGATATATGGGCTGATTTAACCTTTTTCATTTCCTCAACAGGCAGCACTGAAAGAATGTCCCAGCCCAGGTTTAATGTTTCCTCTATTGACCTGTTTGCATCACCCTGATTAACATATCTGTTTTCGAAATCATCGCCAAATTTAAGGTATAATTTATCGGTTTCACTCAGTGCCTCCTCACCGACTATTTCACTCAGTGATCTGGCGTCCTTACCCTTGGCATACGATGCATATAGCTGGTCTGCCAAACCACGGTGATCCTCCCTTGTATGGTCCGCACCTATACCCTGATTCATCAATCTTGATAGTGATAAGAGCACATCGACCTCGGGGTAAATATTTTTTCTGTTAAGGTCTCTTGATAGTGTTATCTGCCCCTCTGTTATATAACCGGTGAGATCTGGAACAGGATTTGTTATATCATCCCCGGGCATTGTTAATATTGGTATCTGTGTTATTGAGCCCTTCCTGCCTTTTATTTTTCCAGCCCTTTCATATATCGTGCTTAAATCTGTATACATATACCCTGGATATCCCCTTCTTCCCGGTATTTCATCCCTGGAGGATGAAATTTCCCTCAGTGCCTCACAGTAATTTGTCATATCTGTTAAAATAACAAGGACGTTCATATCCTTCTCATATGCAAGATATTCTGCTGTTGTTAATGCAACCCTTGGCAGAATAATCCTGTCCATTGATGGGTCAGAGGCAAGATTCAGGAATATAACCGAGTCTGATAATGCCCCAGAATTCTGGAACTGCCTCATGAAATAATTGGCCTCCTCACTGGTTATGCCGATTGCGCCAAAGACCACACCAAATTTTTCACTGCCGTTAAGTGTGGTTGCCTGCCTGGCTATCTGCGTTGCCAGCCTGTTATGTGATAGCCCTGCACCTGAAAATATTGGCAGCTTCTGTCCCATGACAAGGGTGTTCATGCCGTCTATTGTTGATATACCGGTCTGTATAAACTCACTTGGTTCCTCCCTTGAATATGGATTTATTGCAGCACCTGTTATATCCACCTTTTCCTTGGAATATATTTTTGGCCCGTTATCTATGGGTTCTCCAAAGCCGTTAAATATCCTGCCAAGCATATCATCTGATACTGGAAGCTTAAATGTGCTTCCAGTTAATTTTACACCGGTGCCCTGGGGGCTCATGCTTGTTGTGGAACCATAAACCTGAACTACAGCCACACCGTTTCTTGTTTCAAGAACCTGGCCCTTAACCCTCTCACCACTGTCCAGAATAACATCCACTATTTCGTTGTATGATGCATTTTTCACATCGTTTACAAATAGAAGCGGCCCATTAATCTGGCTAATTGATTTATAAATAATTTCAGACATTTTGAACACCCTCTATGATTGTGCCGTATTCATCGGCTATTTCCTTAATTATATCATTATAAAATTTCTCGAAATCCTCCTCCTTTACTTCCTTCATTCTTGATATTTTTGCCCTGACTGGCAGTGCTGAGGTCTGGGATACCTTTCTGCCTGAATCTATTGCCTTTTCCTGATAGTCATTTAATGTTTTAATAATCATTAACATTTCGTACTGTTTTTTAATTGAACAGTAGGTATCAATGTCATCAAAGGCATTCTGCTGCAGGAAATCCTCTCTTATTACCCGGGCAATATCGAGTATATTTTTCTGCTTTTCTGGAAGAGAATCATAACCAACAAGCTGTACTATCTCCTGAAGCTCAGCCTCCTTCTGAAGTGTGCTCATCATTAATGAATGAACTTCCATCCATTTCGGATCAACATTGTTCTTAAACCATCCTGATAATGAATCGAGATACAATGAGTAACTGTTGAGCCAGTTGATTGATGGGAAGTGCCTCCTTGATGCAAGTGATGCATCCAGTGCCCAGAATACCCTTGTTACCCTTAATGTGTTCTGGACCACAGGATCAGAAAGATCACCGCCTGGAGGTGATACCGCACCTATTAATGTAACAGATCCAACCCTGTCATCTTCAGGTATTATCTGGGCATTTCCAGATCTCTCATAAAATTCAGATATCCTTCTGCCAAGATATGCCGGATAGCCCTCCTCACCAGGCATCTCCTCCAGCCTTCCAGATATTTCCCTTAAAGCCTCAGCCCAGCGGCTTGTTGAATCTGCCATTAATGCGACATCATATCCCATATCACGGTAATATTCCGCAATGGTAACACCGGTGTATATGCTTGCCTCTCTTGCTGCTACCGGCATATTTGATGTATTTGCAATTAATATTGTTTTTTCCATAAGTGGCTTTCCACTCTTTGGGTCCTGAAGTTCCGGGAACGTTGTTAAAATTTCTGTCATTTCATTGCCACGCTCACCACAGCCAACGTAAACAGTTATATCTGCGTCAGACCATTTTGATAGCTGATGCTGAATTACAGTTTTTCCAGACCCAAAAGGCCCCGGGACGGCAACGGTTCCACCCTTTGCAACAGGAAAGAATGAATCTATTACTCTCTGACCTGTAATTAATGGTATTTCAGGTGCGAATTTTAAAAATACCCTTCTGGCCTTCCTTACGGGCCATATCTGTTTAAGCTTAATTTCATAGTCGTTTTTTTCATTTTCTATTATGCATACTGTATCAGAAACCTTAAACTTGCCCTCCTTAATTTCCTTTATTATGCCCTTAACACCCTCAGGCACCATTATCTTATGAACTATCAGTTCTGTTTCCTGAACCTCTCCTATAATATAACCCTGGTTAACCTCATCACCCTCCTTTAAAATAGGTTTGAAATCCCATTCCTTATTTTCATCAAGTGGTGGTGCTGAGGCTCCCCTCACAATAAAATCCCCTGTTTCCGATTTAATTACATCCAGTGGCCTTTGAATACCATCATAAATTGATTTAAGGAGCCCTGGACCGAGCTCAACTGAAAGGGGCTTTCCAGTGGAATATACAGGCTCACCGGGTTTTAACCCGCTTGTATCCTCATATACCTGTATTGTTGATTTATTATCCACAATTTTGATTATTTCACCCACAAGTCCGAGGTTGCCAACCCGGACAACATCAAACATCTTTCCATTAACATCTGTTGCAACAACAACCGGACCAGAAACACTATAAATTATACCTTTATTCTCCATTTAATCACCTATATCTATTCCCAGTATTCTTTTGGCAAGTTCATATACCGATTCCTCTTCTGTTACGCCTGGAACAGGGATAAATACCACAAGAGGATTTATTGAGGTATTATACAGATTTAATTCATCCTCCTTTAAATACTTTTGAATTGACTGTGAGGCAAGAATAACATTATACTTTCCTGACGAAAATATCTCCCTCAGTTTAAGGGCTGCCTCATTAATATCAACTATGAATGTATCATTAATTCCTATGAGCTTAAAGCCCATCGCAACCTCTCTTTCTCCAATTACACAGATATTATCCATTTACATCAGCATCCTTTCTATTAGCTTCCTGTCAAGGTTGTATGATTTCCCGATCAGTATTGTCCTTAAATTATCTCTCTCCCTTTCTGCTGTCAGTATATATCCAAGTATAAATGGGGCTCCAGTGGTTCTCATCATTAATGGAAGATATTTTTCAAGAAGTGCCTTTCTCATTGATATTTCAAACATTGACAGGCTTCCATATTTTTGGTAATATTCTATGGCATCCTCAAGGTCATAGTCCTTAAAGACTTTAAGTACATCAACAGTGTTATTTGACCTGAAAAGATCTGATAATATATTTTTTGTTAAGTTTCCATTGTCTATTAAGTACCTTTCAATGCTGTCATATGATACCTTTAACTCTATGCCTTTAATAACAGTTAAAATATTTTTTATATCTATATACTCCTTTGTATAATTTATTAATATTCCCTCATCACCGTTAAAAAATTTTGCCTGATCTGCCAGTTCATTATAATAATGAGAATCAAGGGAGGAAAGCAGCGGATAAATATCTCCGGTTTTTTTGAACTCGTCTATATACTGCAGCAGATAATTATACCCATATGAAACTAGGTAATTTACAAGGGATTCCACATCAGGCCTGGAGAGCATTGACCTAAAATCCTCATAACTTAAGTTACCGGCAAAAATACCAAGTGGAATATCCCTGAAACTTATGATAAAACTATCGTTATATTTAATTTCATGCTTTATTATCTTTGATATTAAAATCGCCTTGATAGATTCAATGTCCCATTTTGATATATATGTTTTTATATAATTCTTAATTTCAGGAGGCACTGCAAATATTGCAATTCTGGAATTATTTATTATATGCCTGTTTATGGCAGCTATTAGAATATCAAGCTCTGATGAATTTATTACTGATGATTTATCAATATCATCCTTATAGGATGTTTCATAAAGCCGCAATTTAATATCTTTTATTTCAAGGTCAAGAAGTGATTTTATAAATTCATTGCCTAGGAAATCATTATAATGAACCTTTAGCCTTCCAAAACTTCCAGAATATGCAGTGTTCATTTATCACACCTATTTTACATTTTCATAGAAGTAAGCAAGTATGTCATCAGAAATTTCTTTAAATATTGTATTTAAGGTTAAATCCAGCATTTTTAGGCGGTCTGGAGAATATGCTATGATTCCCGATTTTATTCCTGAATTTGCCTCTACATTTTTTGGATTTACCTTATTCATGGCCTTAATTTTTTCCATATCAGATTCTGAGCATTCAACAATAATGTCCTTACCGAGCTTCTTAATTGATGTATCAACCATAATTTCTAGCAATTCCGGATATCTTGAGGATTTATTTAGTGAGGTTATATATGATTTGGCCTTATCAAGTGCTGAATTAATTATTTCCTTTTTCTTATTATCTATTATCTGCTTGATCTGAATTTTAATCTGGTCCTCATACTGCTTTATGATTAATTTTGAATCATCTTTTTGTTTTAGCGCATAATATTCCTGCAGTTCCTTTATTTTTTTATTGCATGCTTCCCTTACGTTCTTAATTTGCTCTTCATAGTACTGATTGATTTTTTGAATTTCATCCTCCCGGGACCTGTCTATTTCATTTAATATGCTTTCAAGGGACATAGAGCATCATATTACATGCAGAAGCAGTATTATACCGAGCACAAAACCTATAATCCAGAGGGTTTCCGGAATAACAAAGAAGAACAGAACCTGACCAAACTTTTCTGGCTTTTCTGCTATTATACCCATACCGGCCGCACCAATACCCTGCTGAGCCATACCAGTACCGATAAGACCCCCTGCTATTGCTATTGACGCAGCTATTGCTAACAAAGCATCTACAGTTGTAACCATAAATATCCAAGTGAATATTAAAATGCTTTATATAAAATTATTTATTTTTGCGAATTTATATAGGCTTTTCGATAACTTTTGCCTTGCTGCTGTTTATTTTGCTTTTACCGCTGTCATCGTCTATAATTATTGTGATTTCCTCACTGTTACTTTTTAGTATATTATTTATGCGTTCCTCAAGAACTTTAGTTTCCTTATTATTGCCCATTAATGATAATTTTTCCTTAATACTTGTTATTATTCCCTCGGCTGTTGTAATATAACCATTGGATGCTATTCCCGGGGATATTTCTGCATCTATTTCTGGTATTTTTATATATGCATCAGGGGACCTGTATATTATTGTTTTAAGATCATTCTTGCCGGTTATCCTTAATAGCATGACCTTGGGTTTTTCCCTTTCATGCCTCTGTATTGATACGTTTTTATAATAGCATGTTTTGCATGTATATGTTTTTATTGTAATTTTACCCTCATAAGGAATTTCGGTATCATATTCTATGTAATACAGATAACTGTTACAGTTTGGGCATTGCTTATCTGTTAATGTTTCATTCATATTTACACCTCAAACCATGATAATAAAGGTTCTAATAATATAAACTTTGCCTTTTTTAATGATTCAATATTGGGCGATGATGTAAGAAACATTGTTATTTTTATGTCCCTGATTATATTATTTATATGATTTTTCAATTCATCATATGATGTATCTGCGTCCTTCAGGAAATTTCTGGCCATGCCAGCCATTGTGGCGCCCATAATTATTGATTTTGCTATATCCTGTCCGTTTCTGAGGCCACCACTACCGATAATTGGTAAACCCACATTACAGTATTTAATTGATGCTGGCGATGGTATGCCCCAGTTCCAGAATGTCTTTCCAGAGTGCATTTTTTCCTCGTCCTTTATTTTTAATGCGCGGTAATATTCTATTGCCGCGAATGAGGTCCCACCAAGACCTCCAACATCAATGGCCTTAACACCTGCATCCTTCAGGGCCAGTGCATCCTCATGGGAAAATCCATTTCCGGTCTCCTTGGCAATAACAGGATAAGACCCTGCAAGCTCCTTAATTCTATTGATAACGCCTCTTGCGTTTCTATCTCCCTCGGGCTGAACCATTTCCTGTAGAAAATTAAAATGAACAATCAAATAGCTTGCGTTTATTAAGTTAAAAATATAGTCTATATCCCTTGATGTAAGCGCCCTTGATGATTGGTCTATTAACTGTGGTGCACCAATATTTGCAAACTTTGCGGGTATTTTATAATCATTTATTACAGAAAATGTATCCTCCAGATTTCTATTCTCTATAACAGCCCGCATGCTACCTACGCCCATGCCAATATTAAATTCCTCTGCGGCCCTTGCAAGGTTCCCGTTTATTTTTTTTGCCTTTTCAGTACCGCCTGTCATGGAAGATATTATAAATGGATATGCAAAATCCGAGTTTAAAAACCTTACCCTGGTATCTATTTCATCATAATTTATTTCCGGCAATGCCCTGTGTATTATTCTTATATCATCCCAGTAATTATGCTCGGAAGTTACATTTTCGTTTTCTGCTATGTTTATGTGTTCCTCCTTTCTATTTTCAATCAATTATACCACCGTTCCATAAAAATTATCTTTTCCTATATCTTTTATTCTCTCTGGATATAATCCATTTATTAAATAAACTTTTATGCCAAGTTTTGAAATTTTAACCATTGAATTGTACTTATTAATAATTCCACCAGTAACATCTATTGAATCATTTTCAAAATTAAAATCTTTATTCACTGTTTTTAGCAGTTTTGCATCCTTATGTATTTTTGGATTTTTATCAAATATACCATCAACATCACTAAAAAATATAACCTTTTCCGGCATGAATATTCTTGATAGATCATAAATTATATCATCTCCAGAATATATGCCAATGTAATTTCTATTTTTTATGTAAACATCTCCATAACTCACAGGCATAATATTATTTTTTACATAATACCTAAAGATGTCATAATTCTTTTTTTTGCCATAAATATATGTTGATGGTGGCACCGGTATATTTCCCATGCCGTACTCTGAAAGAATTTTTGAAACCCTCATATTGAGATCTGACATATCATAATGTATAAGGCTCATGTAATATAATGACCTTTTATTAAGCCTGCCCGGTATGTTATATTCCTTGGCCATTATGTGGCCAAAAGATCCGCCTCCATGTATAATAATAAATTTATCTTTAATTTTGGATATTTCAGCAATAATTTTTCTTGTCCTATCCTCCTCAAATTTTCTGTATGTTTTTTTGTCTGTAATTATACTGCCACCAAGCTTTAATATTATCATACAAGCTAAATTGATAATAATTTATTAAACATTATTAAATTGTTTATTATAATTGAATTTTAAAAATTTTAAACTATTACAGGTGTGAATGGACTTATGAGCTTTCTTTCTGCTGCCTTTTTATAGTACATTTCAAGTGCCTTCTTTCCTCTCTCACCAAAGTCTATGGATAGTTCGTTCACATACATTTTAATAAATTTTCTTTCCAGCTCAAAGTCATTATATCTGGAATATTTCATGGCGTATTTAACAGCATCATCCTCATGATCAAATGCATATTTTATTGAGTTTTCGAAGTCCTCCCTGTATTTTAGTTTATCCTCCAAAGATAGTGATTTTCTAATAGCATTAAATCCCAGGGGCACAGGAAGATCACCGGCATATGCCTTCCACTGATCATAAAGATCAAGAATTTTAATTAAACCCTTGTCCTGGAATTTAAGCTGTTCATCATGTATAAGTATCCCTGCATCTATTGTACCTTTTAATATTTCATTGGTAATCTGGTCAAATCTTATTTCCTTATATTCCCTGGAATCGTTGAACATTCTGTACAGCATAAATGAAGAAGTATATGTTCCGGGCTGGCCTATTACTGCATTCTTTAGATCTATTTGCTTCTTTGCAACCACTATTGGACCATAGTTTATTCCAAAGCTTGCACCAGAGGCGGTAAGATCATATTTATCTGATACCCTTATATATCCATTTGCGGATATTGCTGTAACATCATAAAGATTGTTAATAGCCTCCTTGTTTAATGTCTCTATGTCCTTAACAACCTGCCTGTATTCAAATGATGTCTTTATTTTATGCTCAAACATTGCATAAAACATAAAAGCATCATCGGGATCTGGAGTATGCGCAATTATCATTTCCATGTATTGTTATTGTATCATTCTTAAAAAAACTATTTATTGATTTATTAATAAATATTTAATAGCAATAAACTATTTATAAAAAATAATAATGTTAATCTCATGCTTTCATTTAATAAGCTTGAATCTATAGAAAAAAAGGTTGATAACGGTGAGGACCCTGATATTAATAATATAATATACATGTATGATGAGGCTGATCTAAGGGATCTTGGAAAAATGGCAAGGAAAATAACCGATAAAATTTCTGGAAACAGGGTTTCTTTTGTTTCAAATTTAATATTAAATTATACAAATATATGCAATGTAAGATGTAAATTCTGTGCATTTTACAGAACAGATTCGGATAATGATAAATACACTTTATCAGAGGATGAGGTAATTAATGAAATAGGAAAATACAGGCCATATGGAATAAGGCAGCTGCTTATTCAGGGCGGTGTTAACCCGCATTTAAATCTTGATTATTATACATCATTATTTTCAAGAATAAAAAGGGAATTCCCGGAAATCGGCATACATGGACTTTCAACAGCGGAACTTCATTTTATATCAATTAAATCCCATATAAGTGTGGGGGATCTGTTAATAAAATTGAGAGATAGTGGACTTGAAACAATACCCGGGGCAGGAGCGGAAATACTTGATGATAATGTCAGGATCAGGATGGGAAGGCCCAAAAATAGTGGAAAGGAATGGCTTGAAATTATGGAGGTTGCGCATAAACTGGGGATAAAAACCTCTGCCACCATGATGTTTGGGCATATTGAAACGTCTGAGGATAAGGCAAATCATTTATTATCAATACTTAATTTACAAAAGAAATATCATGGCTTTTTATCATTTACACCATGGAATTTTGAGCCGGGAAACACAGAGCTTGGAAACCAAATAAAATACAGGTCAGGTGGTGCTGATGTTCTCAGGAATATAGCAATATCAAGGATAGTATTTAACAATTATCTGCCTGTTATTCAAAGTTCCTGGTTAACAAATGGGATAAACATGGCGCAGATGGCAATATTATTTGGTGCCAATGACTGGGGAGGAACCATATACGATGAAAAGGTGATACCTGCTACAGGAAAAAATGTAGGAAATTTAAGAAGTGAGATGATAATAAATTCAATTAAACAGCTTGGTATGGTTCCAGTGGAACGTGATAATCTTTACAGAACAGTAAAAATTTATTGATTTATATATTCATTTTTTAAAATAATGTTTTTTAAAAAATTTACCGTTTCATTAACCTCAAAGTTATAATCATATTTTATTGTGTTATAATAGAATTTTAGAATCTCTTTTTTAACCTTTGTCTGGTTTTTTATTATTGATTTTTCCACATAATTTTTTGATTCAGCAATTGCATTATCAATGATTTTATGGTCAAAGTCCCTTTTTGAGGCTGTTACTGCATATACCGGCATTAAATTGAAAAGCCTTGAAAACTCATAACCTATATCAAAAATTATATTATAATTTGATTTATATGCAAGGAGTGCGTCATCACCAATTACCAGTGCATAATCATTATTATTCAAAAGATTTTGGGCATCAGTATATTTTGATTTAATAAGTTCATATTTTATTCCCATTTTATTTAAAATTAGGCTTAGATAAAACGATGTTGTTGCCGTTAAGGATGTAACAGCTATTTCAATATTATTTTCTATGTGTTTATTTCTGGATATTAAAAGTGTTGACATTGTATTTGATAATGTGTGTATGTTTGCGGTCTCGATTAATTTTAGATCAGAATTTAAAAATTGAACCAGTGATACCATGCCGGCATCAAGTTCGTCTTTTTCTATCATCCCTAAAATATTAAACGCAGTATCCCTTTTAATTTCAATCTTATTATTAAGTGCATAAAATAAAGGGTCTGAGTGAATTAAATTTATTATTCCATACATTTCAGTAGTACTCCTTTAAGTTATAAAATGTATCCCTAAGAGCCGGAATCCTGCCTATTTCATTAATAAGATGGTTTAATTCTTCAATGGATGTTGATGTTTTCCTGTTTGTGGCACCGAAGACCTTTTCACTAAATGCGGTGCCCACCAGATCACTTCCACCAGACAAAAGTGCAATTTGTGCCATTTCCTTTCCAAGGGCCACCCAGTAAACGCTTATATTCCGTATCGACTTGCCAAGAATTGCACGTGCAAGTGCATAAACCTTAATATCCTTATCGCCAGAAGATGGATACCTAACCTTCCCCATTTTGTATAATGGTGTGTTTTCAATGCTAAATTTCAATGGTATAAATGATAGAAATCCGGGTGTGTCAATCTGATTATCTCTTAACCTTATCATATGATCTATAATATCATCAAAATTTTCAAGATGCCCGTATGTCATTGTGGAATTTCCGTAAATTCCAAGGCTGTGTATTAATTTTGCATCCTCCAGCCATTTCTCACCGGATATCTTTTCAGGTGTGGTTATTAATTTTCTGACATTTTCGTTAAAAATTTCCGCCCCACCGCCTGTATGCGCATCCATTCCAGCCTCCTTTAACCTTTGAATAAGGTCCTTAATTGATACACCATGGGTTCTTGATATAAAATCAATTTCCGGAATGGTAAATGCCTTTAGGGTAACATCAGGAAGGTATTTTTTAACCTCCTTAAAAAGCGATTCGTAATATTCTATTGATAAATCTGGATTAAATCCTCCAACTATATGTATTTCTGTAACGTTAAGAGCCTTTGCCTTTTCTATATCTTTTTTAATATCGTCAAGAGAGAGCTCATATCCCTTTTTATTTGGTTTATTAATTTCATATTTTTTAATCTTATATGGTGTATAAAATGCGCATATTGGGCATGATGCAGTACAATAATTTGTATAGTTTATATTATACGATACTGCATATGATACAGTATCACCTGTATCAAATGATCTCAATGAATCTCCAATTTTCATCAGGGAATATATATCAAGATTTAAAAGTTCAGAGGCTTCTTTTTTATTTAACTCATTGTTTTTAATATAATCTATCCAGTATTCTTCCTCATATTTCATCATATAAAATTGTATATCTAAAAGAAATAAATACTTAACTATTAAATTATTCATTTGTTATGTTTATTACAAATACTTTAAAAATAATTTAAATGGAATAAAAAGAAATAAAAGTTTTAATTGCCTAGAATTATAATTTATTGCCTAAAAATGATTAACATTGTAAAAATTTTTTATTTTTATAAGTTATACTATTAATGATTTGGACATTTTTTTAAAGATATTTGTTATTTTTTGTAACTATTTTCTATGAGTATTTTTATTCTAAATTTATTATACAATACTTAATATATTGCTTAAGATCTTTTTTAGTGTGTTATTTGTTGAATTTAAAAAAATATTATATATTCAATATCTTGATTTACCAGCAAGGGTTACAATTGCACACCAACCATTTTGCCTTCAAGCATAAAAAAATTAACCTCCAGAAGATTAAATTCATTTAATATCTTGATAGGCACCTCATAATGTTTGAAAAATTAGGTTATGGTTTTTGTTAACCATGTTAACAAACACCTTTAGAGGTTATCATATCTTTGATGCTTAAACTTCCTGGTTACAAGCCAGTACCCTCGAGTCTGCGAAATGATTCAGGTATTGCTTTTTTATTATATGATACATGTAACTCTGTATGTATTAATATACCGTTTAATGATCTAAAGATTGCCCTTTTGATTCTACTGCCTAAATACACTTCATGCTTTTCCATAGTTTAATTATCAATAAATGAGCCTTTGGATGTATGTAATTCATCGTGGATAATTACATTTATTTTGTATTCCTATTATAGATTTGATCTTTGAGGTAATTGGCTTGCCCTGGCTCATAGTTTCTCATGGAATTCAATGAACAATAATTGCATGAACCGTCCAGATTATACCTTTTATGAACTATCAATAAACAGAATATTTATTAATGTCTCTAGATTATAAAACCATTGATATTGGGAGAAGATTATGGCTAAAAAAATTAGGGATTATAAGTCATGGGTTACATCACACACTGAATGTCCCAATTGCCATTACAGATTCAATTTTAGGCATTCCAAATGGGGTTCAGTAAGTGCGGTAAGGGTTGGATCAAATTGGGTGTTCATCTGTCCAAATTGCAAGACTAAACAGAGTTTTCTCTTAAAAAAGGGTGAGGAGGAAGGTTTGCCGCTGATTATTGACATGCCTCTTTCCTCATTCCTCTCAGAGGCATTTGCGGGTTTGGTTGCGTTGGTTATTGTAACAATTGTGCTTTATTATGTGGCCTCTAAAAACATAAGTTCTGATGTGTTCATCTACGGTTTCGCAATTTCACTCATAGCTTATATAGTTTATATGATCTGGCTGGGATTTATTTCCAGATCTTCTGGAAGAACCTACATAATGGACCAGCATCATTGATAAATACCGTTCATTTGACTAATTTACATTATATAATCGGGTTGGTAAGTTATCTAATGAGGATTTTTTTAAAAATATGGTTAAATTTTGTTTTTCATTTATAGTTAATCTTTCATGCGCAGAAGTTTTTGAATTAAACGGATATTTATTTTATATTTTTAAGTAAAAACTTAAGAATGGACCGATCGGGATTTGAACCCGAGCCCTCCTGCTTGCAAAGCAGGCGATCTACCGCTGATCTATCGGCCCAGTTATAATTATAATACACTGGATTTTAATAAAATTATTAAATCTTTCGTCTTCCATGCATTCTCTATTTATTATAATGTTATATGAAGGGGGAGGGGGGTGCATTTCCGATGGAACTAAAAAAAGGTATATGATACCATTAGATATAAAAATAAATATAAAGTCATTAAATTATATATAACTATATATTATTATATATAATATACGAAAAATTTATTAATAATTATATTAACATCATTACCTTTCGTAAAAATCAAAAAATAAAAAATTAAAAAAGTTTTGGTTTTGATATCTGTGCTTTTACATATTTATCCCTAATTTTTATGTAAACTGGTTCATTGCTTTTCATAAAATCTTTATTAATATAGCCCAGGCCAATTCCAGTGTTAAGTATTGGTGATACTGACCCGCTTGTAATGTAACCTATTTCATCATCATTATGATATATTTTAAATCCTGGTCTTGGTATATTCTTATTTTCAAGTATAAATCCTCTGAATATAATTTTAAAATTATTTTTGTTTTCAATTAATTTTTCCCTTCCTATAAATTCATGGTTTAAATTTACAATAAATGATACTGACGCCTCGTAAGGAGTTTTATCCTCATTAAAATCCTGGCCTGATAAAAGCATTCCCTTTTCCATCCTTAATGTATCCCTTGCACCCAGCCCACACGGTCTGCCATCATAATTTTTTATTATATCAAGCAGCTTTTCCCATAATGAAGGTGCAATTTCATTCGGTATTATCAGTTCAACGCCCCTCTCTCCTGTATAACCTGTACCTGAAACCATCATAAAATTTTCATTTAATAACGGATTTAAAAATTGTATATTATTTAATAAAAAATGAAAGTTTTCTGGCATTTCTATTTTCATTTCCCCTAAAACTTCCGGCGTTTTTGGACCCTGAACTGCTATATGTGATATTTCATCAGAATGGTTGATTATTTTAATGCTATAACCTGTGGAATTTTTATTTAACCAGTTTATAATTCTCTCTATATTTGCTGCATTTGGTATTAAAAAGTATTTATCATCCCATAATTTATATATTATTGTATCATCTATCATTTTCCCATCTGTATCCAAAAAAGCGGTGTATGTGCATTCACCAATATTTAAATCTGAAATTTTTGTTGGAAATATATAATCAACAAATTTGTTAGCATCATTTCCCTCTATAATAACATCGCCCATATGTGATACATCAAATATCCCAACGTTTCTTCTTACAGCCATGTGCTCCTCGACTATTTTTGTATATTCAAGAGGCATTTCCCATCCATGAAAATTTGTCATTCTTGCATTTAATTTTAAGTGTTCATTATAAAGTGCTGTTCTTAGGGGTATACCCTTTTTTAGTTCCATCGGAAATGCACCCCCCTCCCCCTTAAACATCTTTTTTGCTGACTATTGTATAAAAAATATGCATTAATCAAACAATACCTCATAATAATGTAATATTAAGGATGGATTTAAACTTTAGATAATTTAAAAAAATTATTTTTTAACTATCTGGGTCTGTTTACCTTTTATTTCCCCAAGCCAGATTGTTAAAAGTCCAAATGCTATTACAGGTGAAACAAAGGAAATTAGGCCAACATCTCCCCAGCCATCATATCTTATTCCCCAAAACAAATAAAAAACTCCACCGATTAAAATTAGTATTATTCCAACGATAATGTATATACCTGTCATATTGAAAATTTTTTCACGATTAACCATTTCATTTTTAATATATAAAAGTTGCATAAAAAGTTTTTGAAATAAAAAGATAAATATAAATGTATCAATGAATCTATATAATCAATGTGAAATTTTATATTGCGATATATTGCAAAATAGAGAAACATAAATTCTTAAAAAAAATTTATATTTAAACGCCATTTTAAGATTAAAATGAATAAAAATATTGCTTTTACATCATTACCTGGATTCACTGCTGCATTGGAGGCAACAATGATTTTGCTTGCAATACCTGAAATATCAAAAGAATTTGGTGTATCATATTCAGAATCAACATTATTAATAATAATATTTGTAATAATAGAAACATTATTTGTTGTTCCCTTTTCATTAATAGCAGATAAATATGGAATTAAAAAAATAATGATAATAGGTTCATTTATAATGCTAATGGCATCAATATTAATTTTTCTTTCAAATAATTTTATTGTAATGCTATTATTAAGGGCTTTTCAGGGACTTGGGGGGTCAATGGTAATACTAACATCATTATCATATGCATCCTTAATGAGCCCTGATGTAAACAGGGGGAAATCAATAGGATTAAACCATACAATAATAAGTCTTGGATATGTTATTGGACTTCCATTAGGCGGCCTGATGGCATCTATAAATTATAAATATCTATTCCTATTTACAGCATTTTTATCATTGTTATCCATTATATTAATAATAAATATAGATGAAATAAGGGGAAAATCCGAAATAGGAAAATCATCATTTTATATTACATTATTATTTTCTGGGTTAATATTATCAATATATTATATTCCATTTATAATTATTGCAGTGATAGGTTTAATATTTTCATTTAAAATTAGATTAAATAAGAAATTTGCATTATCATCATTTTCAGGATTTTTGCATTCAATAACAAGAAATATGCTTGCAGCATATTTTGTATTTTTATTGTATTCATTAAATTACACACCATTAATCATAGGTTTGCTTGTTTTAATATATCCTATATTTTTCACTTTTACATCCTTTGTTTCCGGAAAATTGCATGATAAATACGGATTAAAAATAGCATCTATTGGATTTTTATCAATGAGCTTATTCTCATTATTATTATTTTTTAATTTTATAATTCCTGAAATATTTCTTGGAACTTCCACAGGAATTGCAACAACATCAAATACCGCATATACAATGAATTCCTTAAATAAAAATGACAGAATAACAGGATCAGGAATAAGGTCATTACAGGGAATAGTAACAAATGCAATTGGTCTTGGTATAGGCTCAAAATTGCTGTTAAATCTTAATCATGTTATATTTATAATAATTCTCTTAAATTTAACAGCATTAATAATTACATTAATCCTGTATAAAGCCCATAAAGCGCCGTAGGCCGAAATGAGCCTAAAGGTTTAATACCATTCCAGACAATAAATCATTATGGATGTATATCCCTAGATAGGGGTCTCCGGCCCTATGTATATAAGACTGTATAAAAATACCTGAAAATGAATGAACAAAATAATGGTTTATCGATTAGATAAAGATTGCGGACATAAAGCTAAGGCCATAAAATTGCTTTTCCCTGAAAATCCCGGACTAGAGGAATAATAGCGTCATCCAGTTTCCAGATGTGAGCATACCTATACATAAATTCTGATTTATATTTATCATATATAATACCCATCTATTGATTTATAATTTTTAATATTATACACAATATTATCTGAAATATTTTTATCAGTGCTTTTACGGATCATATTGTGTTTATATTATTTTTTATTTCCATTGAGACTGTGCTCAATGCTTTAGATATAATGTTAATGATCATCCTATTTTTATATAAATTTCATGTAATTATGATAATTTTATTTACTGCAATTTATGGTCACGGGTTTTATCATTATTTAATCTTTATATTTTATGTCATATATGACATAAAAATTATGTAAAATCATGTCTTATATAATATAATGCTTACAGATGAAGAGTATATCAATTGATGTTGGATGGTGATTCTTAAACAAAAATTTTTCCATTTCACGATATATTTATTATCAACCTCTTATAATAATATTTTTTTAAAAACCTCTGTAATATTTCCTTTATCTATTTTTGTTAATAAATTTTAATTTAATTAACGGGTCTTCAATATAATATTTATTTTCAGATTTTTTTATAAATCCATATTTTAGAAGCTTTGTTATGTGATTGTTTAAAATCGTTGAGGATATGTAACCAGTTTTTGTTGTAACATATGCTTTTATTGCAGACCAGTTGTTTAATCCTGCTGCTATTGACTCCATTATAGCCATATACCTGTCCTTAGAATTATTGATTAATTTATTTATCTCGCTATCTATTAACCTTTTGCTATATTCTATGACATTATTTATTGAATCGTAATTATTTAATTTTCGAATAGCCCGGTTATATCCGTAGTATGTCAGCCATCCCGCGATTCCGTCCAGAATATCTATGGCAGAATTTATATCATTGTCATTTACCTTTATTTTAGCCTCTTCAAAGCCGGATTTTAAGAAATTGTAGGACGTTTCATTATCGAAATGCCCAATTTTAATTTCATTTATCATTCTTCCAAATAGCGGACTTTCAGTATTATCTATATCAATAAACTCCTCTAAAATTCCAATTTCACTTCCTGTTATTATTATATGTATATTTTTCAAATTATCATATGCCCATGCCAGTATATTGTTATATCTTTTTCCACTGTATTTTAGATACTGTGCCTCATCTATAGCCAGGATGAATACATCATTATTCTTTTCTGAGATTTCATTAATTACCTCAAGAATATTATTTAATTGATATTTTTTGGATGCGTCTATATCTATTTTTAAATGATTTATTTCAATACCATTTATTTTGGATAAAATATCAGAAATCAAAAATCTCAGTTTTTGAGAAATCCCTATATCCTTTTTTAATTCATGCAATATTTTTAAAGATATTTCATTTTCTCTGATAGTTCCGGATTCGTTGAATAATTCCCTTATATCTATTATTATGTATGGTATTTCAAGAGAATTTAATACACTTTTTAACAGGCTAGTTTTTCCTGTTCTTCTAATTCCGTATATTACTGTTAACGGTTCTGTAACACATCTTTTTAGTAATAATATTTCCTTTTCTCTACCGAAAAGGTCTTTAATATTATCTTTTGGTTTTATGTTAAATAGCATTAGTAATACCCCCTATTATTAAGTAATACTCCCTATTATTTAAAGTTCATTAAAATGTATTAAATTATTTTTATCTAAATATAGTGAGAATCGGAGGCGGTTGTTATGCAACTTGACCCTTGAGGCCGTTAGTAAGAATAGCCGCCCTTCGACTCGATTTCATACCTTATAATTATAAGGTGAATAGGAGTTTGTCGAGTCTTCGATTCTGAATCTCACAGAATCATTAGAGGTGATTAAATGGTTATAGGCTTGGATGTACATAAACGTTCCGTATATGCTACGGTAATGGAGGATAATGGTACTATTATTTCCCAGAAAAATATGGAAAATAATATGGAGATAGTTAATGAGTTTTTATCAGTTTATAAGGATCATGATATTGTAATAGAATCATCAACATCCGGTAAGTATCTTTCCAGGGAATTATTAAAACTAAACTATAAGATACATCTGATTAATCCTGCAAAGGTTCCTGAAATATATAATAATTACAAGAAGACAGACTTGGGAATAAAAAATAATAGAATAGATGCAATATATGCACGTGTATCATCCAATAATAAGAATGATTTATATAATCAAATAAACAGATTAAAATCATTATACCCAAATGCACAAATATTCAGTGATATTAAATCCGGATTAAAATTCAACAGAAAGGGATTCATTGAATTATTAAATATGATAGAGGACAATAGGATAAACAATATATATTACACATAAGGACAGACTGGCAAGGTTTGGCTTTGATTTAATAGAGAATATATGCAGGATGCATAATACAAAAATAATAGAAACAGATGGAGAAGAGATATTATCAGCCAATGAGGAATTAAAAAATGATTTGATAACAATAATAACATTATTCTCATCCAAATTATATGGATTAAGATCACAGAAAATGAAGGATAAAGGATATATTGGAGGCTGTAAAGGAATGACTCATTTATGGAAATCTATCGGTGATAAAAGAACCATAGTGTTCGAATACAAACCAAGTGACACCATTCTAAAATATCTAAATGATATGAGGGATTTAATAAATAGGGCTATAATAAGTGCATATTCAATGGCAAAATCCAATAATAATGAATTACCATCCCCTATTGTTTTAAGAAAATCATTAAAGAATTATTATGACAATAATATAATTTATGCAAAGCACCATATCAATCCTGCATGCAGGAATGCAATCCAAAATTATGGATAAACCCTGTGGATGCAAAGAATCCTGGAATAGAATATGAAAACATTGTAAAGCTTAAATCAAAAACTGGTGAAATTGACATGGTGGCAAAAATTACAGAGGATGTTCTTCCAGGCGTTGTATTCGCACACATGCATAATCCAAAAATAAACCATAGAATAACTGTAACTACGGGCCTGCAAAGAAATTCTATGAAAAAAGGAACTTTATGGAATATAAATTTCTTGAGTATATAAAGAAAAATTGTTTAACTCATTAAACCGTTAATACAATGCCGTGAGCCGGGATTGAACCAGCGACCTCCAGATCTTCAGTCTGGCGCTCTCCCAACTGAGCTATCACGGCCTAAAAGTGTAAGAAAGGTATGACTTATTTTTATTAAAAGGTTTTTGTTTTCATTTATAGCCAATATTTTTTGCAATGTAAATGTTTATATATTATAATTATAATACACATCTAATGTTTGGTAAAGTGTCTAATGCTGCAACCATGTTGTTCTTTTTGGGTTTGCAGAGCGGACACTAACCTTAAAACATTAGTTAATTTTTAAGGTGGTGTTTTTATGGGCTATGACATAGATAGTATGGATTCTAACGCGATTTTTAATATTGGTATGTACAGCAGGGAAGGTTTTTCCAGCACTGGCAGGAAAATCACCGTTTTTGATACCACATTAAGGGATGGAGAGCAGAGCCCTGGCATTAAATTCTCTCCAGAAGAAAAACATAAAATTGCATACATGCTTGAAGATATGGGTGTTGACATTATTGAGGCTGGATTCCCTGCTGTTTCATCAGAGGAGTTTAGCATAATAAAATCGGTAAACTCCACAGCAACCAGGGCAAAAATATGCGCCCTTGCAAGATGCAACGATGGAGACATATATTCTGCAATAAATTCAGGTGTTAATTATATACATATATTTATAGCGACGTCAGATATTCATTTAAAAAACAAACTAAAGATTTCCAGGGAGGAAGCATTAAAAAAAATTGAACATTCAATTAATATAGCAAAGGATGCCGGTTTATATGTTGAATTTTCTGCAGAGGATGCAACCAGAACTGATATGGACTTTCTTATAAGAGCATTTAAAACAGCAGAAGTAAGTGGTGCCAATAAGGTAAACATACCAGATACTGTGGGCATAATGAATCCAATTTCCATGAGAAATATTGTTTCAAGGATCAAGCAAAATATAGATATACCTGTAAGCGTCCACTGCCATAACGATTTTGGACTTGCAACGGCAAACACCATATTCGGTGTGGAGGGTGGTGCAAGTCAGGTGCAGGTGACAGTAAATGGCATTGGTGAGAGGGCAGGAAATGCCTCCCTTGAGGAAGTAGTAACAGGATTAGCCGCCTTCATGAATGCAAAAACAAACATAGATTTTTCTAAGATTTATAATATATCCCAGGCAGTATCAAGATTTAGTGGCATGGAAATACAAAAAAATAAGGCAATAGTCGGTGAAAATGCATTCTCGCATGAGGCAGGAATACACGTGAATGGAATAATAAATTCTCCTGCAACCTATGAGGCCATAAATCCAGAATTTGTAGGCAGGCAGAGGACAATAGTTATTGGAAAGCATTCTGGCAGATCATCCATAGAATGGATTTTAAACAAAAATGGAATAAAATGTTCTGAGGATGAGGTTAAATACATACTTGAAGAAATAAAATCATACAATGGCAAGGAGGCATTTGATGAGGACAGGGTTATAAATCTTGCCAGAAATATTATAAAAATTAGGGGTGATTAATTATGGGTAAAACTGCGGTTGAAAAGGTTTTCAGCAAAAAATCCCACACGGATTCTTATGCCGGGGACTATGTTGTTGCAGATGTTGATTATGTTATGGTTAATGATATTACCGGGCCCATTGCAGTGGATGCTTTTAATTCCATAGGAAATGCACCCGTCAGGGATAAAATAGTGATTATCCCGGATCATTTTGTACCACCCAAGGATATTAAATCTGCAATACAGTACAGAAAGGTAAAGGATTTTGCGCTAAATAATGGAATTGAGAATTTTTTTGACATAGGCAATGGCGGGGTATGCCATCAGGTTATGATGGAAAAGGGCTTTGCAGCACCCGGAAGGCTTATTGCCGGTGCAGATTCACATACAAATACATACGGTGCATTATCCTCAATATCTGTTGGAATAGGCAGCACTGAGGCAGGTGTAATTTTTGCCACAGGAAAAATGTGGTTTAAGGTTCCTGAAACAATAAAAATAAACATTAATGGAAAACTAAAAAAGGGAGTTGAGGGTAAGGATGTTGCATTAAAGGTTTTATCAATTACAGGTCATGATGGTGCAACATACAAATGCATGGAATTTTCCGGTACTGCAATTTCTTCATTACCTGTTAATGAACGCATGACAATAGCAAATATGACAACCGAGGCGGGGGCAAAATGTTCATTCTTCGATACAGATGATAAAACAATAGAATACCTTAATAAACGGGTTCGCGGTGATTATGAAATAGTTAAATCTGACGCCGACGCACATTATGAATCCATAATTAATATCGACGCAGATGATATCGAGCCCTCAGTTGCAGTACCAAACTCTCCGGCAAATGTTAAACCATTATCGGAGGTTAGGGTTGAAATAGACCAGGCATACATAGGGTCGTGCACAAATGGCAGAATAGAGGATATTAGAAAGGCTGCAGAAATTTTAAAGGGTAGAAAAATTAACAAAAGGGTTAGACTAATGGTGGTTCCAGCAAGCCAGGAGGTCTATAATCAGGCCCTAAGGGAGGGATTAATAGATATAATAGTAAATGCCGGAGGTTATTTTTCAGGCACAACATGCGGTGCATGCCTTGGTGGTTATATGGGTGTTCTTGGACCCGGGGAGGTTTGCATTTCAAGCACAAACCGCAATTTTATAGGCAGAATGGGCGATAAAACCTCAAAGGTTTATTTAGCTAACCCCAGTGTTGTGGCTGCCTCGGCAATATTAGGCAGAATAGCATCGCCGGAGGAGATTTAAATGAATGACAGGATAACAGGAAATGTATGGGTTCTTGGAGACGATATAGATACTGATCAGATTATACCGGCCAGGTATCTGGTTACATCTGATGAGAAAGAACTTGCCAAGCACTTTATGGAATACACAGACCCCGAACTTGCCGGAAAAATAAAGCCAGGGGATGTAATTATCGCAGGCAAAAATTTTGGGTCAGGTTCAAGCAGGGAACATGCGGTTTTAACCATAAAGGGCCTTGGCATATCATGTGTAATAGCTGAGAGCTTTGCCAGGATATTTTTTAGAAATGCAATAAACCTTGGAATGCCATTAATAGAGGCAAAAATCAATGCAAATTCCGGTGATAAAATATCGATAGATTTCAATGATAGCGTTATATTAATTAATAATAAAAAATATACATTTAAAAAATATCCAGATTTTCTAAAAAATATAATAAATGCTGGTGGGTTAATAAATTATGTGAGGGAATATAAATGGTAGACGTTGCGGTTATTCCAGGAGATGGTATAGGTAAGGAAATTATACCTGAGGTTTGCCGGGTTATAAATAATATAAACGATGAAATCAATTTTATATATTATGATATATCATCTGAGAGATACTTAAATAAGGGTATTACAGTAACAGATAATGAAATCTCAGAATTAAAATCATACAGGGCAATTCTTTTTGGGGCCATTGGCGATTTTAGAATTAAGCCTGGTATAATGGAGCAGGAGGTTATATTGAGACTTAGAAAAGATCTGGACCTTTATATGAACATTAGGCCTGTTATGTCAATGCCAAATGTGTCTAAATATAATAATCTAAACATAACAATATACCGCGAAAATAAGGAGGATTTTTACTCATTAATAAACGGCACCCTTGATAATGATATGGAATTTAGGCACTCTGATGCACTAAATAATTATGATATTAAAATATCTGGAACATCTAATGATAAACTTAATTATAATCTTGGAATACTTACAGAAAAAAATATAACAAGATTCTTCAGGAAGGCATATGAATTAATTGAAGATGATAACATTGTGATAACAGATAAGGCAAACGCAATATCAATGTATCTTTTCTGGAGGGAAATTGCAAAAAATGAATCATCAAAATTTAATAAAAATATAAAATTCGAATATGCCGATTCACTTGCGTACAATATTATCTTACATCCTGAAAAATATAAGCACATTATTGCACCAAATCTTTATGGCGACATTCTCTCAGACATGACATCTGCACTTGCAGGAAGTTTGGGATATGCTGCCAGTGGAAATATTGGCGATAAAAATGCAATGTTTGAACCTGTTCATGGTAGCGCACCTGATATTGCCGGGAAGGGAATAGCAAATCCCATTGCCGGAGTATTATCAGGGTCAATGCTTCTGGATTATCTTGGATATAAAAAGGATGCACAAAGAATTAAGAACATCATTAACCAAATGCTTCAAAATAAAATAATTCCAGTGGAATCTGGAGGAAATGCCGGAACACATGACATCATAAAATATATATTAAATGAAAAATATGAAATAAATAATTAAATTTTTATTTACATATCTGTTTAAAAAATATTAAGGATTTAACCCAATTTCTATCATATACAAAACAACATGTATCAAAAACGACATTTAATGAAACAAAACGTCCCATTTAATCACATATATGAAAAATTGCTTTTTATTCACACCATCCTTCACAGGAGTTTAAAAATTATTACATAATTACGTTATTTAATTCATATTTGTGACAAAAAGGTTAATATATTATGATATTATATTATAATAAGTGAGTTAACATGACTAAATTACTAGTTTTGGGTGGAAGATTTGCAGGGTTAACAGCTGCTTATACCGCAAAGAGGCTTTTAGGAGATAAAATAGATGTTACATTGATAAATAACACACCATATGCGGCCTTCAGGCCCGGGATGCCACATGTGGCCATAGGTGTATCAACAGCTGAAGAGCTTGAGGTTGATCTGGCAACAGCATTACCGGCAAAGGGAATTAAATTCATACTTGGTACGGTTACAAAAATTGATGCTAAAAAGAATAAGGTAGAATATGAACTTCCAAGCAAGGAAAAGAAGGAAGCATCCTATGATTACCTTGTTGTTGCCTTTGGAGCAAAGCTTGGAATAGAACACATCAAGGGCTGGGAAGAATATGGAAACAGCGTATGTGAGCCACAGTATGCAACAGCATTACATGAGAAGCTTGAAAACTGGAAGGGAGGAAACATAGCAATTGGATCCGGAGTATTTTATCAGGGCACATTAACACCAAGGGGTAAGTATCCAAAGAACTGGGCATCAGTGGCAGACTCAGCATGTGAGGGCCTAATATTTGAGCTCTCCTTAATGGTTCCGGCATTCCTTAAAAAGAAGGGACTTTTAGACAAAACACACATAACAATATTCTCACCGGGAGAGGAGATACTTACAGATATAGCAAAGGAATCAAGGAGCGTCGTAAAAAGCCTATTTGCCCAGGCTGGATTTGATATGGTATGGAACTTCAAGTTAAAGGAAATTAAGAAGGATGAAATAGTGGATGAGAGCGGAAAGACAATAAAAGCCGATCTTGCAATAATACTGCCACCATATGAAAAGAACGACGCCGTTGCAAACTCAACACCTGATTTATTTGATGACGGCGGGTTCATACCAACCGATGAGCACATGAGGTCAGTAACATACCCCAATGTATATGCATGTGGTGATGCAAACCAGGTCACAGTTCCCAAGCTGGGATTCCTTGCAGTGCAGACATCCAGGATTGCAATGGAAGATCTTGCAAACAGGCTTGGTGTGCCAACAAAGCAGGAGGAATATGCACCTGAGGTGGTATGTATAGCAGATAACCCGCTGGAGGGCTTTGCCATAGCAGTAAATGATACAACATTCTATGGCGGGGATGAAAAGATAGCACAGCCCTCACCCACAAACCATATAAAGAAGGAATTATTTACCAAATACTTTATGTGGACAAATGGAGATATGGCATTGGATAAATATCTCGCAAGCTGGTGATAAGACATGATGACTGAGGATGAGCAGCTGGAAAAATTGATGAAACCAGAATATATATCCAGCCTGACAAGGCTGATAGAGCTGGTTAAAAAACTGGACAACATGGGTTTCCTGGATGTTATATCCGGAATACTCAGCGATGAAGATACAATGAAAACAATCTTTGGCCTTATAACCAGCGATGATGTTCTATCATTGACAACAAAATCTGATTCAATAATGGCAATGTTAAAGATCATTTCAGAACAGAAAAACATTAAGGCACTTTCAAACCTGCTTGAAATCATCACTGTAATGCAGGGCAAGGGATTATTAGACCCGATTATGGGCATACTGAATGACGATGAATCAATGGGTGCAGTTATGGGATTAATATCAAACGACTTCACAATGAATTTAATAATGAACAATAAATTAATATTAAACTCCCTTGGAACACTTGACCTCAGCGTAACACCACACTATGTAAATATGATAAAGGCAATAGAAAACGCAATTAAGAATGAAACTGTAACACCCGTTGGTGGCATGATGGGAACACTGCATGCCATGAAGGACGAGGATACCCAGAAGGGTCTTGGAATTGTGTTCTCAATTCTCAAAAGTTTGGGTAAAACCTGCTCTAACGAGTTTAACTGCGCCAAAAAATAACTTTAATTTTTTTTAAATTTGTTTATATATTTATTCTACAATTCAAATTTCTTATATATTTTAAAAATATTATGTTTTATAGCTCCGTGGTGTAGCGGCCAAGCATACCGGACTTTGGATCCGATGACGGCAGTTCAAATCTGCCCGGAGCTGTTTATGATAAGGGTTATCGGAAGAAATAAAATTGAGGAAAGTATTTCATCACCATGCGTTGTAAGGGAACTTTATAGTATGTTTAAAATAAATCCGGATGAGTATGTTGTTCTTGTAAATGGGGATCCGGTAACTGACGATGAAATTATAAAGCCAGACGATAACGTTGTTTTGCTTGAGGTTTTTTCTGGTGGATAAGTTAATCAAAGAAAATATTTTTTTTATAAAACTTTTTAAGAACATCATACTGTGTATTTTTATCCACGTCAATTACATGTATTTTATTTTTTAATGGATTTAAATGCCGGCCTATATCAATTTTTTTCAACTCTGTTTCAAAAATTTTTGAAAAATCGGTATTCTCATTTTTTATATCGACATATAGCCTGTTTCCATTAATATATGGGCCCCTTAGAAGGCGGTCATTATTCATCCATATTTTAATAAACTTTATAACCTCATTAGAATCAGCAGGAGGACCTGAATGTATAAGCATATCAGGAGGTTTTTCCCTCTCATATTCAATTAATATCTCTATTTTATTATTAACAAGGATCTCTGATGATACAGGCCTGTATCCATATTTGTCAAATATTCCAAAAAGTTTATTCTTAAATCTAACTGCCTGTGGATATATTATATCATCAATAACATCAGGTCTTTCCATGGTAAAAATTTTCATATATGTGCCGCGATCCTTTATGTTATTGTTATTTAAACTGCCTAATGGTAAATTCTCTGGAGTTTCAAGATAAAGTTTTGAAGCAATCTCCATACGTGCCAGATTTTCCAGGCTTACAGCTGCAGCGGCGTTCCTTGTTGTATCAACAGGGTCTATTATTATAACCGGTTCAGGGAATTTTTTTTCAAGCGATTTATCATCAGGAATTAAAAATCTGCCCTTATTTTCTGCAAATTTTTTTAAAACATTTATAAACGATCCAAGATTAATAACCATTATTTCACATAAATATCCTGAGAAACCCGATTTTGAAATTTCTGAACCATATACATTAACCTGCTTCATAAAAATTTTTAATTTTCTTATGTCATTCCTTATGTTTTCATTTGAATTTTCATTTACAAACTTTGTGTGCAGTGGTGTTCTATCAACAGTGGATTCTATTCTTTCTCCTGGGTTCATCTTATATGCAGGAACAATATCCACCTTTATATTATCAATATGCCCTGATACATATGGGTGTTCAGCATATTTTTCAATTCCATCCTGAAGAATTTTATGGCCCAGTTTAAGGCCGGTATTCTCCATGAATTCCTTATCATATTTCTTGTTAAAAAGTATGAAAATGTCTATATCACTGCACTTTAAATTTGTATCCTTGGATACAGATCCAACCTCCACAGCCTCTGCATCAATTTTTAATTTACTGCACTCATCATTTAAACTTTTAATTATATTACTGGCTACCAATTTAAGTTTTTTATTTTCCTCGTCTGAGGGACTGTACTGATCAAGCAATTTTTTTAAATCCAGCATATCTAGTTCTGAAGATCAATAATGGCCTGTGCAGGTTCTCCATCAGCCTTTTTTAAAGCCTCAATTGCCTTTTCCCTTGAAACCTTGGCCTGTTCCATAACAAGTTTTATATCATCCTCGTTAAATCCCTGACTTTCAGTTTTTGTTTTTTCAACCTCCTTCATCGTGCCAAGAACCTGAAATGTTCTCTGGCCCTGGGCCTCTATCATTGTAACCCTTGCATTCTCAATTACATAATCCTTATCTGTTCCTCTAAAAACAACCTCCTTTACGTCATTCATTTCCGTGGATTTTATTCCCATTTGGGACATCATCCTTTTAAGCTCTCTTGGGTTCATAAATATTAAATAATAATTACTTTAATTAATTTTTATGTTTTTGTATTGCATCGTTATATTTATTTTATTAATTATATATATAATTTTATTTTTTTAGGAATCATTATTTATTTTGCCAAAATGCTAATAAATAATCATAAAAATATATATCACATAAGTGTATATGGCTATATGCAGGATGAAGAGGCCGTTTTAGAAAGGCTTAAAAAGGAAGGTATTGAATTTTTGCAGCTGCAGTTTACTGATCTTATGGGCAATGTTAAATCACTAACTGTCCCAAAAAATAGGTTTGAGGACGTAATATATAATGGCATAATGTTTGATGGCAGTTCAATTCTTGGATTTAAAGAAATTCAGAATTCAGATATGAAGGCAGTACCTGAACTCTCATCTTATATACTTTTAAGCAATGAAAATTATGCAGGTAAAACTGTAAGATTTGTTTGCAAGATTTTTAATCCAGATGGAACAAGATTTGAGGGGGACCCAAGGTATATACTTGAAAGGCAGGTTGAAAGACTGGCAAAGGAAAATAAAACATATTATGTTGGTCCTGAGCTTGAATATTTTATTTTTGAACAGGACGAGGATGGAAATCCAACAGTATATCCAAGCGACCTTGGTGGATATTTTGACCGCGAACCCCTTGATAAATCCTTTACTGTAAAACAGGAAATACTTCAAAAACTTGAGGCTGTAAATTATTATCCAGAGGCATCACACCATGAGGTGGCATACGGTCAGCACGAGATTGATGTTAAATATTCCACAGCAGTTGAAATGGCCGACAGGATAATTATAATAAAAAGCATAGTCAAAGAAACAGCCAATGCCTATGGATACCATGCCACTTTCATGCCAAAGCCCATCAAGGGAATAAACGGCAATGGAATGCATGTACATCAGAGCATATTTTCAGGTGATGAAAACCTGTTTTACGATGAAAGAAATAAATATGGTCTCAGTGAGTATGCAATGCACTACCTTGGTGGAATTCTCCAGTATGTACCAGGTGCAGCACCGGTACTGGCATCAACAGTAAACTCATATAAAAGGTTAATACCTGGATTTGAGGCGCCTGTATATATTGCATGGGCAAATAAAAATAGGAGCGCACTTATAAGGGTACCGCATGCAAGCCCCAAGGGCAAGAGAATGGAATTAAGATTCCCGGATTCTGCAGGAAATCAGTACCTGCAATTTGCAGTAATCCTTGGCATGGGCCTTGAGGGAATAGAGAATAAGATAGAACCACCAGAACCCGTTGAAAAGAATATCTTTGAAATGAGCCGTGAGGAAAGAATTAAAAACGGTATAAAGTCGATGCCAGGGTCTCTTGGTCAGGCACTGGATGCATTCAGGGAAAGCACACTTATGAAAAAGATCCTTGGGGATTTCATGTATGATGAGTTTCTGAAGGCAAAGGAGAAGGAATGGGAGGATTTCAGATCACACGTTACAGACTGGGAAATTAAAAAATATTTAGATCTTTATTGAATTACATTTATATTTATATTTTCACCGCTGGTTATTTTTATGTTATTTATATGCATTAAATTTTTTATTATGTAACCATATCTGCCTATTTTTTCTGAATCTCCAGTAATATTTAATGAATCTATCGGTGCTGCCATTGATATTTTTAGGCTGCTTTTTAGTGCCCTGATACTATTTATAACAGAAATTATGTAATCTATATCATTTTCCTCATTAAATAGGTATTTATCATCATATTCCGGATATTTTTCAAGGGCTATGCTTATCGAATCAGGATGTATTTCGTGATATAATTCCTCTGTTATAAATGGCATAATTGGTGAGTACATTTTTAAAACATTTTCCATTATAAGGTAAGAAACTGCAATATTCTCATTTCTGTATTCCTCATTATCATTTTTGATAATTTCAAGGTAATTGTCACAGTAGTTGCTCCAGAAGAATTTATCGAGTGCGCTTCTTGCCTTCATAACCTCATATGCATCCATGTATCCTGTTACTTCCCTGACAGTTTTTTCATATTTGGACATTATCCACTTATTTACCGGAGATTTTATTATATTAATATCTCCCTGTATTTTTCCACCTGATATTATTTTTAGAAGATTTAATGAATTATAAAGCTTGATAACAGTTTTTTTGCCCCTTACAAGATCCTGCTCCCTTAATTTTATATTTTCACCAGGCATTGTGGTTGAACCCCAGAATCTGAGCGCATCAGCACCATATTTCTCTATTATATCCTTTGGCTCCACTATATTTCCCTTGCTTTTACTCATTTTCTGTCCAAAAGGGTCATAAACATTGCCGCTTATTGCAATTTTTTTCCACGGTATTTTATTGTAATGCAGGTAGGATCTTAATATGGTTGTAAATGCCCATGATGTAATAATGTCATGCCCCTGAAACCTGACATCCATTGGATACATATCCATGGAATTTATATGCGTTAAATATAACGTTGGGCTTATTGAAGATGTGGCCCAGGTATCCATAACATCCCTTTCAGGCTGAACATCATCAGAACCGCAGGCGGGGCATTTAATATTTTTATTTACAAGCCTGGGGTCCACAGGCAGATCCTTTTCATCTGCATAAATTATTGTTCCGCATTTATTGCAGTACCATACAGGAAATGGTATGCCAAAATACCTCTGCCTTGAGATGCACCAGTCCCATCTAAGTCCATTTACCCAGTTATCATACCTGGTTTTCATGTATTCCGGTATCCATTCTATTTTATCTCCAAATTCTAATAACTCCTTTTTTATATCCAGGTCTTTTATGTACCATTGTTTGCTTATACCTATTTCTATTGGGGTTCCACATCTTTCATGCGTATTTACTGAATGTTTAATTTTTTCTATTTTTATTATATAATTATTTTTTTTCAGCTCTTCAATAATTCTCTTTCTTGCTTCTTTAATCCCAATATTATCTAAATACCTTGAATCATTAAGTTTATCGTTCTTTAATATTATGCGTGAATCCAGATTATACTTCCTCCAGAGTTCAAGATCATTCTGATCACCAAAGGTACAAAGCATTTCTGCACCAGTACCGAAATTCATGTCTATTGATTCATCTGACATTACCGGAACCTCATTGCCATAGAGCGGCACCTTTATTTTTTTTCCAATTATATTCTTATACCTTTCATCACCGGGATTAACAAACACAGCCACACAGGCACCAAGCATTTCCGGCCTTGTTGTTGCAATTTCTATCCCATCAAAATTAACGTAAACAAGGTCCGTATCTATAATTGCATCCTTCATCTCTATCTGTGAAATGGCAGTTTTACATGTTGGACATCTTATATACGGCGCCTCAGCCCTGTAAGCCCTTCCAGATCTGGCAAGATCCAGAAATAACTTCTGGGACATTTTCATTGAAAAATCAGATGATGTGTCTATATAATCGTTAAATGATGCACTGAGGCCTATTGAGTACCATGCATCTGCAAGTTCAAGCTCTGCCTTTTTGCTCTCCTCCTTGCATATTTCTATATAATCACCTAATGGTGTATTTTCTATTGTAACATTCCTTGTTTTCTCCACGTATCTTTCTGTTGGTAAACCATTGTCATCAAATCCCCATGGATAAAATACATTGTAACCCTTCATTCTTTTATATCTGGCTATGAAATCCTGGTGTGGATAGGAATAAGCATGTCCAAGGTGCATTTTACCCGAGACCGTTGGTGGTGGTGTATCTATTGAAAAATTTTTATCGCCCTTTGTAAATTTAAAAACATTATTTTTTTTCCAGTAATCCCTCCATTTATTTTCCATGGATACTATGTCAAGCATATAAACTAAATCATTATCTTAATTAAATATCTTTTTAACGAATACCAATGAAGGGTGGCAAAAATATAATATAAATATAAACTTCTATAAAGTCTTATAGAAATATTTAAATAAAACTTTGTAATTAACTTTTTGGAGGTGTTCTCTATGGTTGATGATGTAATTATGGAAAAGAAAGCATCTGCCAAAAAGGACGCCGGCTATGGTATAGAGGAAAAGGATGTTGAAACATATACCATGCAGAATCTTAAGGGCATAGCCAAAGAAATAAGCATGACATGGAAATCCCATGGATTTACCATCGGGGATGTTAAGGGATTTATGCCATACTTAATGGCTGAAATATTTAACCAGTCTGGAGAAACGGATAATGAAATACTAGAATATATTGACACATACTTCAGGCCATCAGTTCTGGACTACCTTTACAGAATAAAAAACTCCAGAAAAATTGATGTATTTGGAAATTAAAACTAACTTTCAACTATTTTTTTAATTTTTTTAATAAAATCATTTATATTACTGTAAATAAATTTTTCATTTTCCCTTAATACATCATCCATTTTTTTGGTATCCAAATGATCCGTTTCTGCCTCTGGTATATAATCCTGTAGCTGAATGCCATTTCTTATCTTATTTCCAGTATCTTTATAGGCCTCCTTCCAGTTTTGTGTTTTATTGAACTCCAGTCTTGAATTATATGTTGCATATGTTGTATTTTTAATCATATTAATTGCTTTTTCTGAATCAAATTCAATACCATTAAAAAGTGCGGGCATGCCATTTAAAATAATTTTTAAATCTATTAAAAACGGGATGAATTCATCCTTAATTATTTGAAAATCCCTGTGATATCCTGGCGTTTTATTTATGGTGGTAGAATAAATCAATGATGCTAGAGAAATGGATCTGGAGACATAGCCCTGAAAAATTTCAAGAAAGTCTGGATTAACCTTATTCGGCATTAATGAGCTGCCCGTGACATATCCCGGTGGAAGCCTTATTATGCCCATCTCGTCACCTGAAAATATTATCAAATCCTGAAAAATTCTTGATATGTCTATAAGAAACTGATTTAATACAGATATTATATTTATGTATGTATCAATATACCTGGTTGATTCAAACAGCGGGTTCCTAATATTTTTTTTCATGCCAATGTATGATGCAACCTCACCAAAATCAACACCGGATACAGAACCAAATCCAGAACCATATCCCAGTGGTAATTCCAGAAGATCATTAAAAACATCATTAAGCCTGTAAAATGCTGATGTAAATATTTCTGATATATAATTAAGATATGTTGAATACCTTATGGGCATGGCCTGCCTAAAATGTGTGTATCCCGGTAAAACCCCATCCTGCCTTATATTATTTATTACCTTTACAGTTTCAAGAATGCTTTTCTGGAATGATAATAAAGTTTCCATTGCAAAAAAATTAAAATCTGTGTGCACCTGCTCATTTCTTGACATAAACATTCTAAGATTCCTGCCAGCCTCTCCAGCATTTTCAATTATATAATATTCCATATTGCCATGAACATCCTCCAGGGATTCATTTAGTTTTATGCCATCCTCATAGGCCTTTATGAGTGCAATGAATATTTTCTTTGCATCCTCTTTTTTTATTATTCCATGATTGTATAAATAAAAATTATACATTAATAGATGCAGTGCCTCATACCTTACCAGATAGGCATCTACATTTATGTCCTTTTTAACCATAAAATCATAGGCGCTGTTATCACCCTCTGATGCAGCGCTTCCTGACCATATCTTCATTCAATCACTTTTAGGGTTTTTTTCCTTGCAGCAGACCCAAGCACGGTATTATTTTTATAAATATCTATGAACCCCTTAGCAGAGTCCTGTTTAAATATGCTGTTGTCATAGCTGACTGTATCATAGTCGTATAGAGAATATTCACTATCGATGGTTTTTAATGATATATTGCCCTTATACAGGCCAAGCTTGATTTCTCCCTCTATGTATTTGTTAATGCTCTGCTCAAATGCATTAATATGCTCCATAACCGGATCATACCAGAGACCGTTATAAACATTGTTTGACCACTGAAAATCCATATAATTTTTAATGTCTGCCTCGTTTTTATTTAATATTAGCGATTCAAAAATTTTATGCGCTTTTAATATTAACACAGCAGCGGGGCACTCATATATCTCATGGCTTTTAATTCCTGTTACCCTGTTCTCTATATGATTTATAAAACCTATTCCATTCTCACCGGCAATTTTGTTTAACCTCTCAGTAATCTCCTTTAAACTATAATGTACACCGTTTATTGCACTCGGAATTCCATTTTTAAACTCAAGAGATAGCTCTGTTTCAATGTCTGGCGCATTTTTCGGCGGTGTTACCCACTCATAAACATCGTCCTCAACAGGATTGGTAAGTTTTTCAAGGTTTGAGCCCTCTATTGACCTACCCCAGAGATTCTCATCAACAGAATACTTGCCACCGTATGTAATATTTATGCCATGTGATTTTGCATATGCTATTTCATCGGGCCTGTTCATATTCCAGTCCCTAACCGGTGCAATTACATCAATATTATTATTTAAAGCTTTAATTGTCACCTCAAACCTTACCTGGTCATTACCCTTACCGGTTGACCCGTGTGCTATTGTACTGCAGCCATATTCCTCTGCATATTTAACGGCCTTCTCAGCCATTAGCGGCCTTGCAATTGCAGTTGAAAGCGGGTAATCGCCATAAAAGCCATCTGCATATATCTCCTTTTTAATGTATTTTTCAGCAAATTCATTTTTAACATCCTCGACTATAGCATCTGAAACACCAAGTGAAATTGCCTTTTCCTTTATCTCATCAAGGTTACTGTTTCCTATGTTCAATGTTAATGTCACAACCTCCTTTTTTAAATTTTCCTGTATCCATTTTGCCATGACAGATGTATCTAATCCTCCTGAATATAATAATAATACTTTCTCCATAGGAATAAAAATATTGTTTTTATATTTTATATTTTTTGTAAAAAATTATCAAATAACCATATTTGGTATTATAAAATATAAAATCATGTAAAAAATTATATTATTGAATTAAATTATATATTATGGTTGAAAAAAGATTAAGAAGGGGGAACGTTGAGAGTGCTGTTAGAAATTATCTTAAAAGGAATCCTGAAATATTAATATCAATGAGAATGGGCATTGTTAATGTCAGCAAGCTTGCAAGAAAGATATACAATGAAATGAATGGTTATAATATAATATCAATAAGATCTGCCCTAAATAAAATGTCCATGGAAAACACAGGCGACGATTTTACCTCTCATATTAATAAATTATTATCAGAAAGCAAAATAACGCTCCAGGATAAAATTATGGTAATTACCACAACCAGAAAGCTTGAAAATTTAAATTATTTATCTGCAACATATCTAACAGATTCAATAGTTTACATAATAGATGAAACTAAAAATAAATTATCAGAAATACCAAAAAATGCCATAATAGAAAAAGATGTAAGTTCAATACATATATTCTCCTCACCAGAGATAATTAAAACTCCTGGTTTTGTCATGAAAATAAACGAAAAATTATTTTCAGCAGAGATCAATATATTACAGTTAATTTCATGCTCAAATGAAACCATAGTAATAGTAAAAAGGTCAGACGGAATAAAGGCTTACGAGGCTTTAATATCTCAATAAAATAACAAAATATATGCAATAGAATTTTAGACCTGACGTTAAAAATGTGCCACCCCAAGGATAATTAATATTAAATCAATTTTCTACTCACATAAATATCGAAATTATACTTCATTTTATTATTAAATAAAAATAATAAAAATTTATTCTGGATTTACCTTAATTGCAAGTGTCGGGCAAACGCTTTCACATGCCATGCAAAATATGCACTCGCTTTCCCTTACTGGGTCACATTTATCTGTTCTGTATTTATCCCATAACTCCTTATCATCCTTTGAGATGGGCTTATCGTTTCCTGTACCTGACTGGCCCGGATTTAATTCCCATTCAAACAGGGATACAGGACAAACATCCATGCAAGCGCCATCTGCTATACATGCCTCCCAATCAACACCCACAATGCTGCCATGGATACCAAACTTTGTTGGGTATGGCTTTCCATCAGCATCCATCCTCTGTATGCCCTCAGCCCTAACCTTATGTCCTTTGTGCTCTCCTGTTACAGGGTAATTCTGTTCATCGTTTATATAGTTTTGATCTATAGGCTTTGGCTTATAATCCAGGGTTTCTAACTTAACCACTCATTATCACCTAATTCGATAATACATATATTACTTAAAATATTTTTCCTTTTAACAAATTAATATACAATTACATGCAGATTAAAAATTTAAATATAGTAAAAATATAAAAATCTTTATTTAATAATGTAATATCCAATCATGCAGGGTAAAATTTTAGATAGAAAAGCCCAGGGCGAGTTTGTTACAAACTTTTTAAGGCAAATAAAGTTTAAAAGGGAAGATTTTAAAACCGTAAACCCTCTAGGTGGTTTCACATCTATTATTGATCTCGGCAATTTTTACCTATCATTTAATAATGACGGTGTTGGTACCAAAACTATTATAGCTGAGGAAAGTGGTAAGTTTAATACACTTGGCATTGACTGTGTGGCAATGAACGTTAACGATGCAATTACAACCGGAGCTGAACCAATAGCCATGCTAGATTATATCTCCTTAAAGGATATAGATAATGAGGTTGCAAAACAGCTCGGTGTAGGTTTTAATGTTGGGGCTCAGATTGCAAATATTAACATTGTTGGCGGAGAAACAGCAATAGTGCCAGATCTTATTAATCATATAGATATTTCTGGCACATCCATAGGAATACTTCAAAAAAGTCAGATGGTTACGGGGGAAAGAATCTCAGACGGCGATATAATAATGGGATTAAAGAGCAGTGGCCTTCATTCAAACGGGTTCACCACTGTGAGAAATATTATCAAAAGCTCTGGACTCAAATACGATGAAAATTTTCCAGGAGAGAATAAAACAGTGGCAGATGTATTACTTGAACCGACAAGGATATACGTCAGGGAAATTTTAGATGCATTGAACATAGTTAACATAAAGGGCATGGCAAATATAACTGGTGGGGGAATAAAAAATATAACCAGAATGAAGGACATGAAATATGTTATAGATAACCCCATAGAACCACAAAACGTTTTTATAAAATTAATGGAAATTGGAAATCTTACCTACGGGCAAATGTATGAAATATTTAATATGGGCATAGGCTATGTCGTAATAATAGATGAGGAAAGTAAACGCGACTTTATGAGCATAATGAAGAACCGTGTTGAAGTTCAGGAAATAGGTCATGTTGAGAACGGTTCAGGAATATCAATACCAAAATATTCTATTGAATTTCACGGTTATTATTAATTTTTTTAGCGTTATTAAATACAATTAGCTTAAATTTTGTTATATATTATGGTTTATTATGAAGGTAGCGTGTGTTGTAGATGAGGATAATATGTTGAGCCCACTGGAATATGGCAGTTCCATATTTTTAATAGATGACGAAACAAAAAAGATTGAGGAATATGAAAATCCTGGTTATGGCAGAACCCATGGTGGCAGGGAAATAGCAATGGCCGGAATACTGTCATTAAATCCTGATGCCTTTATTGTGACAGAAAATTCTCTATGCCCTGGGTCATATCAGATGTCATTTGGAAAGGTAAAGTATATAGTAACCGAGGAACAGCCGATATCAGATGTGATAAAAAATTTAAAATCCCTTGAGGAAAAGGCAGTTACGGAGCTTGAGCCAATCCTATACAGGGAGCATTAATTTTTATATTTTTTTAAAATATTTATTTTTATGAACCCTGAAGAAATTCTTGATGATGAAATTTCATCTGCCACAGTTATCGCAGACAACATAATAAAATGGTTTATTGAATATAAAGGCAATGATTATGATTTATATCTGAATAAATTCCGGGAAAACTATTATGGTATGGGTATAATAGAGTACACATGCAATTATTTATCAGGCTATAATGGAAAAATTTCAAAAATAGAGTATGCAGGTAAATTGTATGATTTAATTAAAAAGGATACAGATTCCTCTGTAAGGTTTTCAGCCCAAATTTTTAACAGAAAAGTTTCAGTTGCAACAATTAGCTACAGCTCCATGGTTAGAGATGCCATTATTAATAACATGGATAAAATTAAACAGGTATATATTATGGAAAGCGGTCCAGCTTTTGAGGGTTTATCACTTTATGACAATTTAAGCAGCCATGGAATTAAAACCATCATAACCACAGATTATTCATATTACGAGATTGGCAAATCAGCAGACATTCTATTACTGGGTTCAGACCTTGTGACTGTTAATGGGGATCTTGTACATAAAAATGGAACCTTTCCGCTTGCACTTACAATGAATTATTTTAATAAACCTGTATATTCTTTAACCACCTCAGAAAAAATAAGCAATAATTTTAACGAAGTTGATTTTCATCGGATTAAAAATCATACAAAAATAAAGGGGTTTATCAATAGGTTTTTTGATTATACATACGGCACTTTAATTACTGGATATATATATGAATATGGCTTTATAAGGCCAAATGAAATAATGAATAAATTATATAAATAATTATATATTTATATTTTATTTATTAATTTATGCCAATTTTTTAAGGTAAAGTCAGAAAAAAGTCGTTTTTAGCCCTATTGTTTTTTATATGGTTAAATAACAGCGCCCAGGCCCCATAAATTTCACCTACTTTTTTATCAAAATATTTATATCGTTGAAAGTAATACAATGTATACCAATAAAACATGCACCTATTAATGTAATATTAATAGGGAAGGGCGAGGTTATTTTATAACCAATGATACCGGATAATACAAGCAAGATAGATTGTGTATCAAAACTGCTTGGGGGATGGTTTGGTTTGAGTACCGATGAAGGACGTGCCAAGCTGCGATAAGCCTTGGGGAGGCGCATGGAGCCATAGATCCAAGGATCTCCGAATGGGACTTCCTGTATTTTCACTCCGAAAGGAGAGGGAACCCCGGGAATTGAAACATCTTAGTACCGGGAGGAAAAGAAATCAATCGAGATACCGTGAGTAAAGGCGATCGAAAGCGGTAAAGGGCAAACCGAATCTTCTCTGAAAAGAGAAAGAGATGTGGAGTATGGACCTTTCCCAATGCCTACTCTAAGAATTTTAAAAAGCTGGAAAGCTTTGCCATAGAGGGTGATAGCCCCGTGAAAGTAATTAGAGAAGCTATGAGGAAAGGTATCCTGAGTACCATGCGTCGTTATTCGCGTGGGAATGCGGGTGGCATAAACATCCAACCCTAAATATAACTCAAGTCCGATAGCAAAGAAGTACCGTGAGGGAAAACTGAAAAGCAACCCGGAAGGGCTGTGAAAAGAGCCTGAAACCAAGCAGTGAAAACTTTATAGGGCATAAAAGGAATGATCTCGAAAGAGTGACCAGTGTTCTATAGTCCGTGTTGAAGAACGGGCCAGGGAGTTGCGATGGCTGGCAAGGTTAATTCTAAAAGAAGAAACCGTAGCGAAAGCGATTACTCGCACCGTAAGGGAGGAGTAGCGTAACAAATGCGTTTAGTCAGCTGTGGCAGACCCGAAGCCGCTCGATCTATACCTGAGCAGGTTGAAGCTTAGCGAAAGCTAGGTGGAGGACCGAACCAGTTCTGATGTGCAAATCGTTTGGATGACTTGGGTATAGGGGTTAAAGGCTAATCTAGAGTGGCAATAGCGGGTTCCCCCCAATACTACCCGCAGGTAGACCTCAGCGGAGATATCTTGTGAGGTAGAGCGACCGATTGGGTGGTTAGCAACCGAAAGGTTGCGCCACCTTGTCAAACTCCGAACTTGCAAGAATCGTAGATGCTGGGTGCTAGTGCATAGGGATAAGCTTTATGCACGTGACGGAAACAACCGAGACTAATGTTAAGGTCTCTAAAATTGACTAAGTGCGATTTAAAGAGGTTTATGACCCAAGACAGTGGGGAGGTTAGCTTAGAAGCAGCTATCCTTTAAAGAGTGCGTAACAGCTCACTCACCGAGGTTATATGCCTCCAAGATGGACGAGGCTAAAGTCAATTACCGATACATTAGACCACCGAAAGGTGATGTGGTAGGGGGGCGTGCTGTATGGATAGAAGTATCTTCGAGAGGAGGTATGGACCGTACAGTATCGTGGATCCTGGTAAAAGTAGCAGAATAGAGTGGTGAAAATCCACTCCGCCGAAAGGGCAAAGGTTCCTTGGCAATGTTCGTCAGCCGAGGGTTAGCCGATCCTAAGGTCACCCCTAACAGGAAGTGATCGAAAGGGAAACTGGTTAATATTCCAGTGCCTCAGGTGTTTTGCCATATATGTTAGCTTTGGGATAGCAGAAGTGTGCCTGTCTACACATTGGCATTAATAAGCGGATGGAGAGTTGTAATGACGAGAAGTCCGTGAAAAAATGTCGGTTCCCTTATGGGAATTTCTGCAAGTCCCGGAGTCCATGAAAAACTTATATGGGTCAAGCCTGAGTTCGTACCAAGAACCGACACAGGTGCCCCTAGATGAGAAGTCTAAGGCGTTTGGGAATAATGGATGTGAGGGAACTCGGCCAAATAGTCCCGTATCTTAGGTAGAAGGGATGCCTATCCAGAAAGAGGATAGGTCGCAGTGGCAAGGGGACCCCGACTGTTTACCAAAAACACAGACCACTGCTAGTTCGTAAGGATGTGTATAGTGGTCGAAACCTGCCCAGTGTTGGTACCTGAAAGCTCCGTTCAAGGAGAAGAAGGGCCAATAAACGGCGGGGGTAACTATGACCCTCTCAAGGTAGCGTAATACCTAGCCGCTTAATTGGCGGCTCGCATGAAGGTTCAACGAGAGTCCCACTGTCCCCACATTCAGCCCCGTGAAATTAATGTACTGGTGCACAATCCAGTCTCTCCCACATGAAAGCGAAGTCCCCGTGGAGCTTTACTGCAGCCTGTAGCTGTGACGCGACTCTCAATGCGTAGGGTAGGAAGGAGTCTTAGAAGTTCCGGTTGTGGCCGGAATGGAGACGACGATGAAACACTTCCCTTTGAAAGTTGCGTCACTAACCTTAAAAAAGGGACAACTATTGGTAGGCAGTTTGGGTGGGGCGCCACGCCTCTAACAAGACAACAGAGGCCTCCAAAGATTAGCTCAGGAGGGTCAGAAATCCTCCGTAGAGTATAAAGGCAAAAGCTAGTTTGACTGTGTTCCAGCCAATAGGGAACGCAGATGCGAAAGCAGGGCTTAGCGAACCACCTTGTCCCCTCTTTATGAGGGCAGGTGATAAGAGAGAAGTTACCCCAGGGATAACTGAGTTGTCCTCGGCAAGAGTACACATCGACCCGAGGGTTTGCTACTTCGATGTCGTCTGTTCCTATCCTGGTGCTGCATAAGACACCAAGGGTGGGGCTGTTCGCCCATTAAAAGGGATCCTGAGATGGGTTCACTACGTCGCGAGACAGTAGGGTTGCTTCTCTGTGGGAGTGCACAACGTCTGAAGGGAAGGAGCCTTTAGTACGAGAGGAACGGGGGTTCGTGGCCTCTAGTTTATCGGTTGTCCGACAGGGCAGTTGCCGAGTAGCCACGCCATACGCGAATAAAAGCTGAAAGCATCTAAGCTTGAAGTCGCCCCTGAAAATAGACGTTGTTTGAGACCACTCTTAAAAGAAGAGGTTGATAGAGCCGGGATATAAGTATCAAGCTTTTGCGAGATATTAAGTCCACGGCCACTAATAGGTCGAAAACACAATCTATGCTAATTGATTATCCGGTATACCCGCCATTTATTATTGGTCTTTATTTTTTAAAATTTTAATTAATACACTTAATTTATATTTAAATTAAATTTTGTTTTAACGTCATTTAAATATGGAAATGATGGAAATGCACCGTACTCTGTCACAGATAGTGCTGCCGCCATATTTGCTATTTCAATACTTTTATTTACATCAGATGTTTTTGTTAACATTGCAGCAAATGCACCGTTGAAGCAGTCTCCAGCACCTGTTGTATCCCTTGCATTAACGGTGCTCGGCTTAAAATATCTTATTTCATTTCCATTATTTAACAATGAACCATATGACCCGAGCTTTATTATTATGTTTGTTTGATATTTCTTGTATAATATTTCAGAGGCCTTAAATGCATCCTCCCTGGAATTTATATGCATACCTGATAGCTTTGATGCCTCAACCTCATTTGGTGTTATATAATCACTCCCTGAAAGAACAAAATCGTTTATCTCATTAATAGGGCTTGGATCTGTTATTATTAAATTATTACGACCATATGTTTTAATTACATACTCAATTGTATCCATTGGTATCTCCTGCTGAAGCATTATTATTGAATTATCTATTTTAATATCCTTTAAATCTTCCTCCCTTAAATCATTGTTTGCACCGGAAAATACAGATATCATATTTTTTCCATTTTTATCAACATTTATAAATGCCATTCCGGTTTTCTGGCCATACATTATAATTGAATTAAGATTTTCCTTACCTATAAAATCCTTAATAAGGCTGCCAAAATAGTCATTGCCTATTTTTCCAATGAGTGTTGTATTGGCACCCATGCGTGCAGATGAAATTGCCTGATTTGCACCCTTCCCACCCGGATAAACATAAAAACTGCCAGCCTTAATTGTCTCTCCTGGCTCAGGAAGGTGATCAGACAGCATCAAAATGTCAACATTTATACTACCTATAACGAATACCCTGTTCATCTTTCTAAATAATTAATATAAATAAATGCTTTATTATATACTATAATAAAACCCATTTTAGGAATAAAAAGAAAATATTTTTACTTACACTATATATACCCCATAAATGTATGATGAAACATGTGTCTTTTGCAGGGAAATCATTAGAAACGGTAAGGCTGCCTTTGTTTATGAGGATGAATATGTTCTTGCATTTATGGACAATGCACCAATTGAGGAGGGGCATGTTTTGGTAATTCCAAGGGAACATTATGAGAATATTTTTGATATAGATAAAGAGATATATATAAAAATACAATTAACTGTAAAGAAAATAGCAATAGCAATAAAAAATGCATTGAAATGTGATGGTATAAACATAGGTCAGAATAATGGCAGGGTTGCCAATCAGGTTGTAATGCATTACCATACACACATAATACCAAGGTATTACAGAAAGCGTATAAACTGGGAGAGGGAGGTAGTGGACATGGCGGATCTGGAGATAATAGCAGAGAAAATAAGATCCGCCCTAAAGGAGGTAAAAATATGAAAAGTTTAGAGGAATTATATAAAAGGGCCATAGAATTAAAGAATAAGGGCATGTCCGATAAGGAAATCTCAACAGAATTGCATTTATCGGTTAATACAATATCATGGTTGCTCAGTAAAAACATTGGAGAGACCAAGATACAGGATGTTAAAATTGGATGGCGCAGCATAGGTGTTTACGGAAGCAGAATAGGCCATATAGCCGAAATAATGGCCGATATAATAAGTGAGGAGATTAACATAGATGATTTAGACTCAGTGCTTGGTATCACAATTAATGGCATCCCATTTGCAACATTTGTTTCAGACATTCTTGGAAAGGAATTAATGGTTTACAGGCCGCATCCATCCGGCAAGGAGGGTTTATTCAGCAGCAATTTCGCCGGTGTTAAGGGCAAAAAAATTGTTGTAATAGATGATGTTATAAGCACCGGGGAAACAATGAAAAATACAATAAACGATATAAAAAATCAGGGTGGCCAGGTGCTTTTATGCGTGGTTCTTGTCTCAAAGCTAAATATTGATGAAATCTCAGGAACAAGAATAAGGTCAGTAATAAGAACTACAATGGTGGGATAAAATTGTACTGGGCAGACTCAGTTGTTAGCAATTTAACCGGAGATCAGCTGGTATCAACAGGTATTTCCCCCTCGGGCCCAATACACGTTGGAAACATGAGGGAAATAATAACCGGGGATATTTTATATAAAGCATCACTGGACAGGGGCCTGAAATCAAGGTTTATATATTTATGCGATGACCTTGATCCCCTGAGAAAGGTTTATCCATTTCTTGATTCATCCTATGCAAAGTATGTTGGGGTTCCATTAAGCTATATACCATCACCTGATGGAAATGGAAAGTATTCAGATTATTTCCTTAAACCCTTCCTTGAAACACTGCAGAAAATTAATGTTAATGTTGAGGTCATAAGCACTACAGGCCTTTATAAGACAGGAAAGCTTGCAGATGCCATAGATACTGCCATAAAAAACAGGGAAACTATAAGAAAAATAATGCATGAAATAGCAGGTTATGACCTTGATGAATCATGGTATCCATATGAGCCCAGATGTTCAAAATGTGGAAAAATAAACTCATCACACGTTATTTCCTACGAATATCCATATGTCCATTATAAATGCGAGTACTGTGGAAATGAGGGCACATCAGATATACGGACAGACGATGGCAAAATGCCATGGCGCGTTGAATGGCCTGCAAAATGGTACTCACTTGGTGTAACAATAGAGCCTTTTGGCAAGGATCATGCTGCAGCAGGCGGATCATACGATACAGGAAAGGAGATCGCCAGGCAGGTATTTCATATTAATCCACCTGTACCACTTATGTATGAACGCATACTATTAAAGGGCGTTGGGGTCATGCACTCATCCACCGGAATATCAATACCAGCCTCTGAGGTCGTAAAATTCGCTCCTCCTGAGATACTAAGATTTTTAATAGCCAAAAATGACCCCTCAAGGCACATAGATTTTGATCCCGGCCTTGGCCTCTTAAATCTCATAGACGATTATGAAAAAATAGAGAATGCCTATTTTGGTCTTGAAAAACCAAACAATGAGAATTACAAAAGGATATATGAAATGTCTAGAATTAAGATTTTAAACGCACCTGAGAAAATTAACTTCAGGCATATAGTTAACCTAATACAGATATATAAGGACGATACAAGCCTTCTTGAGGCACTCAGGCGCAGCGGTTATAATAAAGAATATATCGATCAGGCCCTGCGCGATGAAATAGAAACAGCAAAATACTGGCTGGATAAATACGCACCTGATAATATAAAATTTTCACTATCCACTAAACATATTGACCTTTCAGAAAAGGAAAAAACAATACTTTCTGAGTTTCTAAACAGTGTTTCTGGAATTGAATGGACATCTGAAAATATACACAATGTAATATACGATATTATAGGAAGAAATAAAATACCGCCCAAGGATGGCTTTTCACTGTTTTACCGTGTCTTTATAGATCGCGAGCGCGGTCCAAGGCTTGGTTATTTTCTTGCCAATCTTGACAGAAACTATGTTATATCTAGAATAAAAGACCTTTTGTGATTTTATTATAATAATTAAGAATATTTATTAATTCATTATGATTTTATGGCCAATGATAGTTATAAACCCTGATCCACTTGATTTATCATATGTGCCTGACCGAATGTTCTTCAGGGATGATCATATAAAAGCAATAACATCAGCATTAATACAGCCATCAAAAAGTAAAATATCCACAAACATGGTGATTTATGGCCCATCAGGAACTGGAAAAACATCAACAATAAAATTTATAATGAAATCCACTCCGTCATTAATCTATGAAAATGCTGCATCCTACCAGAATGTCAGGCAGCTGCTTGAGCACGTTCTGTTGAGGCTTGGTAGGCCAACAGCATATAAGGGTATGTCATATAATGATATATTTTACCTTATGAAATCATCCAGCTATGCCAGTAATGGTATTATACTCGCAATAGACGAGGCATCCGGCCTCATTAGAAATGATCGTGATGGCATATACAACCTTTTAAGATCAAAGGAAATTTATAATATAAATCTTAGCATAATTATTATATCCATGGAAAACCCAGTATTATACCTTGAGAGGCGCTATGGTACGGTTATTGAGCTCCCATTCAATAAATATACAAAACCTGAGATATTAGACATTATAAGGGATAGATCAGTTAAATCCCTAGTTCCCGGGTCATGCAGCATTGAAATACTTGATTTTATCTCTGAAATTTCATCGAAATTTGGAAGTGCAAGATATGCAATTGAGCTTCTTCAGAAGGCAGCATATATGGCAGAATACAGATCCTCAACAATAATAAGTGCGGACGACGTTCGTTTTGCGGTATCAATAATAAATCCATATATTACAGAGAGCAGGCTTTCCATGCTTGGAAAAAAGGATTTAATTGTTTTATTATCAATATGCAACCTTCTTGAGAAATCGCAGTTTACAAACATAGAAAGAATTAAAAAGGAAACTGCGGTTAACAGTGAAATATACAATATTAAGATAGGCAAATCAATAATTTACAGTATAATTAAAAAACTGGAAGAACTTGATATTATTTCATCAAGGCTGGTAAGCCATGGCAATAAATCAGGCGTTGTTAAGAATATTACAGTGACTGATGCACCTGTATCAATGCTTTCAAAAAAAATTGAGGATCTACTTTCCAGAATTTAAAAGTATAAAATCAATCGGTTTAAATGATCTTATAAGCATCCTTTTATAATAATCCCTGTCAATGTTTTCTGCATCCGGTCTTATTATACCGTGCCTTTTATCAATAATTATTCCATCAACCGACATGCCCGGGTAAATATTAATATGGCCATCAAGATATTTCATAAGGTAATATGTTCCATTTCTTACTTTGTATTCATTAATATGCCTGCTTATGGTAAATTTTATTTTAAAGTCATCAACTTTAAAACTGCTAATTTTATTTAAATAATACCTTTTAATTTTATCGATTTTTTCCCTTCTAAAACTTATTTGTTCAAAATCGCATTTAATTTCATTTAATGCATTTTCCTGAAATTTTTTTATAAACTCTGGTATATTTTTCCTTCTCATCTCTATGCCCCTTACCTTAAATGTGCCATCATATTTATAACCAATATAGCTGTTTGCCGATCCAATGCCATTATTCTTTGGCAAAAATGCTATCCATTTATAATGTGAATCTATAACTATTGGTATTCTTGTCCTCTCATAGATTTCATTGATGGTCTTTTGTATGTCCCCATCTCCATAAATCCACATAGAATCCACAACACCGTGTATAAAATTAAATCCATTTTTTTCAGCAATTCTAATGGAATTCATAATTATACTGCGCCCAATTGATGTTATTTTTTCATGAACATCTATCCTTCCAAATTTTGCATTTTTATATCCAGTGTATCCAAACGAATTTAAAAGTAGAGATTTTAAGGCCATATCCCTTTTCATATATATATCTGACCTTTCCCTTATGCCTTTATAAAACAACCTTGTTTCAAGCAATCTTCTTAGAAACATTGCCAGATGCCCCATGCCAGCTGAAGAAAGATTTTCCGGAGATAAATTATAATTTACCATTATACTAGGATACATGGAGGAAAAGTCAATTTCATAAACATTTTTATAAATTCCAGGGTCAGGTGTAAAAACAATACCACCAGAATCAGCCTCAAAAAATTCACCCGGTGTTTTTGGTTTTTCATAATCAGTCTTCCTGAACGGTATAAGGATTTTCCTTTGCAACGCCTCCTTTTCCTCTATAGATGAAACAACAGTTCCAGGAGTTACCACCGATACTGTTTCAGGCGGAAGCAGGGACAGTCTGGAAAGTTCTACTATTCCTGTTATCCCAGATTCCTGAAATATAAACGAATTTGAATCTATGCATATCTTATTATTTATTGAGATTGTTTTTGGCATGTATGAGTGCCTGCCATACGATTCAAAACTTCTGGCCCTGTGGGTCTTATATTCAATAGCGTAGCCATGCTTAAACATGTTATTTAATAATATTGAGAATTCCCCATAATAGTTGTTATAGATTATTATTAAACCATCATCTATGGCATTGTATAACTCCTCGTATATGTTTTTTTCGTATTTTTTCCCATTTATTGTAATATAGGATACATCATTATTTTTGATAAAGGCATAAATTTCAGCAGTTTTGATATCCGGATCATAATCGTATAAGGATCTTATTTTAAAAAACGATAGCCTGTTTAACGCCATAAACCTTAAAACAGGATTTATATCAGCATTGTATATTTTAATTTTATACCCAAAGGAATTCTCTATTTTTTTCGCAATATAATTAATCTGTGATGGCCTCATGAATATTTTGATTCCATCTAAATATCCATATATGTCCCGCATTTTTGTATGCTCATAAACAAGGTTTGAAAAGTCAAGGCTCCTCTCAAGCATGGACATATCATAATAATTGCCTGAAACAAAAATCCATGAATGATTTTTTATCTGTCTTTTTGTAATTTTATTTCCTGAAAGATACCAGAGATTTATGTAATCAGAACCAGTGGCGTTTACTATTATCTCCATTTTCAACCGCCTCTTTATAAATCTCAATCAAAATGGAGAAAAAAAATTGGTCTCTGTTCTCTATCTCATTTGAATGCTTTTCTGCGAATGATAGTATTTTCTTCAATACTATTATATCCTCACGCCTCATATGGCCGGACATTAACAATATATCATTCTCAAGGTATTTTATATATTCTCTTGATGACATTGTATTCCTTCCCATTATTGGATCATCTCACAGTTTAGTGTTTCAGGGCCAGCAAGGTTGATAACAATGTCATTACCATAAGCAACCATTCTTCTAATAAGATCAGAAACCACTGAAAGCTCCATTGTATCCCATGATTCCAGGGTTATGGTTGATATTACAATTAAAAAAGATCCCTCATGGCTGTTTATAAGTATATTCTCAAGCTGGTACGGTGTTAGTACTCTCTGTATTTTTACATTATAATTTAAAACGGTTTTATCAAGAATAATCCCATCGGAAATAAGTATTTTTCCAATTTTATATCTGCTTAGCAGTGAGTTTATACTGCTCCTATCTGTTTTTATTATCCTTAAAAAACCCATACATTTTAATATAAATCCAGCAAAAAAATATTTTTATAACTATTAAAAAATGAGAAAATGAGTTATTTAATATACGCCTTTTTAATGATAACGTCCTGCAGTGGTCTGTCATTTCTGTCTGTTTTAACCCTGCTTATCTTATCAACAACATCCATACCCTTTACAACCCTTCCAAATACTGGATGCATTTTATCCAGATAATTGTTATTTACTGTGTTTATAAAAAACTGGCTTCCCCCTGTGTTTGGCCCCGCATTTGCCATTGCAATTGTTCCCCTATCGTTTCTATTATTTTTTGTGAATTCATCCTTTATTGTATAGCCTGGACCACCCATTCCAGTTCCTGTGGGGTCGCCACCCTGAATCATAAAATCTGCTATTACCCTGTGAAAAATGGTGTTGTTATAAAATCCCTTCTCAACAAGTTTTTTAAAATTGCCTGCTGTTATGGGCATATCATTATCAAATAGTTCTATTTCTATATCACCCATTGTTGTACTTAATATTACATTTGTCATGCTTCATAATAATGTATGGAATAATATACTTTTTTATTTAAATTACCGGATATCCATAATAGTAATAATCTATTAATAGTGATATCAAATATTAATATAAAAATAAAAAATTTTTATTAAAATTACTATTATAAAGTCAATATATTATATAAAAAATATTAGGTGATATTTAAGTATTTATATAATTACCGGATAATTATTAAATAATATGATGTAATAATAAAATGTATGTATGGCGATGATACTGATGTTTACTCTGTGATAGATAATGCAAGAGTCGGAAAATTTCAGAGGAGACTTGCAGTTACCGCAGCACTTGGCCCATTTACGGACGCGTTTAATGAGTTTGGGTCATCAGTGGCACTTATAGCTGTTGGTATATTATTTCATCTTCCTCCGTACCTTGTTGCATTTGCAACCGGTGCATACTGGGTTGGCGTTGCAGGTGGGGCCATCCTTGAGGGAATAGTTAGTGATAGAATAGGCAGAAAATCATTATTCTTATACGACACACTTGGAATGGCCCTGTTCGCAATATTAAGTGCAGTTTCAACAGATTACCTGTTCTTTTTTATAACAAGACTTGGTCTGGGAATATTCATCGGCGTTGATTATGCTGCTGCCGTTCCCTTATTATCTGAATATGCTCCTGCAAAAAGGCGTGGTAAACTCTTATCAACAGAAAAATTATTTTTTATGTTTGGTACGCTTGCAACTGTTTTAATAGGTCTTGTATTAACAATAGACGTTGGATCCCTGCTTGCATGGAGATATGATTTTCTAATAGCCGCAGTGCCCGCGTTAATATTATTTGGCCTTAGGTTTGATATGCCCGCATCATTAAGGTGGGCAAAGGAAAATGGAAGAACAGATTTAATACCAAAAATAACAGAAAAATTAAAAAAGGAGGGCATAATGATAGACCCTGATAAAATAAATGTGAAGAGGCCAAAGGGGATTAAGGGAAACATAAAAGAATTCTTTAACAGAAAAAATTTAAGGGCAATAATATACATTTTTTGGATAGGTGCGGCGTATGCATTAACAGTCAATCTGGCATCTGTTTATTCATCAGCCGAGTTAAAGAATCTTGGTGCATCATCAACCATGGCCGTTTTGGGCACCTTTATAATCGATTTAATAGGTACTGTGGGAGTTGCCATAACATCATTAATCGTTGACAGGCTTGGAAGGAGAAAAATGGGTACATACGGATTCATTCTTGGGGCAGTGCCAATGGGTATACTGCTCATTGCAGACACATTCCATGTACTATCCATACCGCTGCTTATTGCCATGTTTGGAATATTCTTCTTTATTAACGTGGGATTTGTTGGGACACTTCAGTATCTGCCTGCCGCGGAGATTTCAACAACACGTTCAAGAGGTCTTTCTGTTGGTTGGGAAAAACTTTTTGAATTTGGCCTAGCACTCCCGATGCTTACATTATATGCAATAATGGGACTTTATTATTCATTACTTTATGACACAGTAATGTCCATAATCGCTGGCATTATCTTTTATGCTGTTTCAATTGAAACAAAAAGAAAAACACTGGAAGAGAATGCAATGACGGCGCTTTCGGGATCATATAATAAAGGTGTAAATGAAAGCAGGTCAGAGAAATCAGAAAATAACTAAATTTTATCATCATACCAATATTTAAATATAATTTTATTATATTTTAAAAATGGATTCTATTTCCGGATTTTTGGATAAAATCAACTCCAATATAATTCTAAGGGATTATGAAATTCCAGACCCTGGCGAAGATGAGGTTACGGTAATGCAGCATTACACCGGTGTCTGTTTCAGGGATATTTTAACACAGCAGGGTTTTTTTCCAAGGGTATCATTGCCCATAATTCCCGGCCATGAAATTGGCGGCACTGTCGTTGCAACAGGAAAAAATGTTACAGAATTCAAAAAAGGTGACAGGGTTGCATCGCTTATTTACGTACCGTGTGGAAAATGCAGTTACTGTCTTTCCGGAAATGAAAATCTGTGCCCTAATAAAAAGAGTTTTGGTGAGACATTAAATGGTGGGTATTCAAAATATGTAAATGTCAATAAAAATTCTCTTGTTAAAATAGAAGAAGATGTTCCAGATGAGGCAATACCAATAGCAGCATGTGTGACAGGCATGATCGTTCATGCAATTAAAAAGGTTGGCAAAATAGAGAAGGGCAATTATGTCCTAATAACAGGTGCTGGTGGCGGTGTTGGATCAAACGCAATACAGATCGTGAGGGCCCTTGGTGGAATACCAATAGCAGAGACAAGTTCAAAATGGAAGGATGAGGAACTTTATAAACTGGGTGCAGAATATGTTGTACATGCAGATGATGATTATAATAAGGACATAAAGAAAATTACAGGTGATGGTGTTGATATAGCACTTGAGGATGTGGGGATTGCAACGTTTAATAAAACCCTCAGAAGCCTTAAAACAGGTGGCCGCATGGTTGTTATAGGAAATCTTAAGCCCGATCCTGTTAGCCTTCCTCTTGGACTGATAATTCTTAAGGGTAACAGTATTAAGGGTAGCATATCATCAACAAGAGAGGACCTTAAAACAGCACTTGAATTAAATGCAAGGGGCCTAAAACCAATTATAGGAAAAAAAATACGGATTGACGGGATAAATCAGGCATATGAGGATATGTTAAACAAAAAAATTTTTGGTAGGGTTCTTATTGATTTTAGCTAATTTTAAATAACATAATTGAAAAATAAAAATAATAAATATTAAATGTCTTTATGATGCGAAATTTTCACGCTTAATATTATGTTATTTATGTACATCTAATAATTTACGGGATTTGTATGGATTTAATTAAAAGTGAAACACACCATAACAAAAACCTTTTTTAAAAGTTAGGTATTAAGATACGATAATAAAATGTATATTGTCCCCTCTTCAACAGCCTACAATGTATCCAGAAGGCTTGCAAATATTTTATCATGCAGTGTTTCTGGCGTTATCAGGAAAAGATTCCCGGATAATGAAATGTATTTAAGAATTGAGGAAGATCTAAAGGATGAGGATGTTATTTTAATCGGAAATACAAGAAGCGATTCTGATATAATAGAATACCTTCTGTTACTGAATGCAATACGTGAGGAAGGTCCAAAGAGCCTGACTGCAGTCATACCTTATTTTGGATATGCAAGGCAGCATATGAGGTACAATAATGGTGAACCCATTTCATCTAAGGTATTTGCACAGGCGGTCAGCCAGTATGCAGACATGATAATTTCAGTGGAATTGCACGATAATCAAACAATAAATTATGCCTCAGTGCCATTCATTAATTTAAAAATAATAGACCCAATATATGAATATTTTAAATCAAAAAAGATAGATTATGTTATATCTCCTGATGATGGTGGATACGACCGTGCCAAAATTATAGCATCCAAATTGAAAGTTCCGGCATATTACATAGATAAGAAAAGAATAGATGCAACAACGGTTAAAATGGAACCGCCCGATTTAGATTATTCAGATAAAAATATACTTCTTCTTGATGATATGATATCAACAGGTGGAACCATTATAAAGGCAACACAGATGATGCGTGATAGGAGGGCTGCGAAAATATATGCCTGTGCAATACACGGGGTTTTTGCAATGGAGAGCAATATTAAGATTGAAAAGTATGTAAATGAACTTACGGTTACAGATACAATAGAAACAAAATATAGTAATATTACTGTTTCAGACACAATAGCAAGGGCGCTTCAAGGAAAAATAAAAATATAATATATGAAGAAGGGAATAAGGATCCTTGGCATAGACGATGGCCCATTTAAAAGGAATGTAGATAAGGAAACAATACTAACCGGCGTGCTTATAAAGCCGGATGGCTATATAGAAGGAATCTTATTAAGAACAATTGCGGTTGACGGTACAGATGTAAATGAAAAAATTTTATCAATGGTTAATGGGCGATTTTTAAGGGAGATTAATATAATAATGACAAACGGAATTACATTTGGTGGTTTTAATGTAATGGATATTGAAAAAATAAATAATAATACAGGCATACCTGTTATATCAATAATAAGAAAAAAACCTGACATTGATTCAATAAAATCCGCCCTGGAAAAGCATTTTATTGATCATGATTACCGCTTTAATATAATAAATAAAAATTTACCGGTGCTGGTAACAGTTAACGGAAGAAATCTTTATATAAACCATGCAGGAATTGATTACGATAGCGCAGTGCTGGTAATTAAAAAAACACTTAAAATGGGTAACATACCGGAACCTGTAAGGATGGCACATTTAATAGCAACTGCAATTAAAACAGGAGAGAGCCATGGCCGGCCATAAAACAAATGTTTTTATAATATAATTTATTCAAATCCTATGATAAAAATTGCCGGACTTGGTATTTCAGGTCTCTATATATACACAAGACTTAAAAATTCAGGATTTGATGTTTCAGCATTCGAATTAAAGAAGCCTGACCATTACATACCATGTGGCTTTGCCACAAATATTAACATTATAAAAAAATATGCTGATAATATTAATATTGATTTTGATAAATATGTAATGTCCTATGCAAAGGATATAACATTTTCCGGCAATAATTTTGCTGGCAGGCATCTTGCTTCAAAAGGACTTGTAACCTTTGATAAAAATAAATTTGAAAATGATATTATCAAAAGCATAAATTATGAAAAATCCATAATTAAAACAGAAAATAGAGATAATATAATTATAGACGCAACTGGTATTTCAAGGTACTACATCAAACAAACAACCGGGGATGATAAGTATTATACAATTGAATACCTAACAGAAAATTCAGATTTTAAGGACTTTTATTTTTATTTTCTCCCCCAGGGCCGCGGATATTTTTGGAGCTTTCCACTGGGAAATGGAAGATATCATGTGGGTGTTGGGTCAAAAAACATGCAGGATTTATCCATGATTAATAAATACAAAAGAATCAGGATTACCGGCAGGAATATAAGGATGAAACCATTATTTTCTGCCATTTCAAATGATAATATTATAGGCATTGGAGAGGCCATTGGAACAGTATCACCGTTAACTGGAGAGGGGATTATACCCTCATTGAAATCAGCAGAGATACTATTTCAGGCTTTTAAAAAATATAATGACCTGGAATCATTAAAAGATGAATATGAAAGGAATATAAAAAAAGAGTTTTATTATTATAATATATTATACAGATTTGTTAAGAATGTTCAGGAAAACAGAATAATTAATTATAATACATTAAAGGCAATAAAATATATTAAAAAAAATATTCTGGAATTTGGAATAGATTTTAATATCCATTCCTTTTTGTCCCATTTCATCTGACTGGCTGATCCTCTGCTATTTTTATGCTTTTCATTTCCTTTATTTCATTTGATGATTCCTCAAGGGACCCCTTTGTTTCAGGTATGAATACAAATGTGACCACTGCAGCAATTATTGCAAGGGCTGAGAGATAATAGAATGCAACCGATTCTCCAAATGCGGCAAATACAGCAGGGAATACAAATGATGCCAAAGATGCACCTGTTCTTCCGGATGCAACTGTATATGACTGTATTTGTGATCTTATTTTTGTGGGCGCCAGCTCAACACCGTACATTCCGGAGGCGGTGATTGATCCGGGCCCTGCCTGATTTGAGAAATGCATGCCGAGGCCATATGCAAGCATTCCTGCTATTGGAAATGCTGCAACTATCCCAACTGATTTTAAGCCGTCAAATAACAGAAGGAAGGCGCCCATTCCAATAAATCCAAGTATCTGAAGGAGCTTTCTGCCCTTTCTGTCTATTAATGATAGCATTACAATGCCACCGACCAGTGTAAAGACCTCCATTAGGTATGTCCATGCATCTGGTGATAATCCAAGCTTAGAAGCTATTAATGTGGGTCCGAACAGAATTCCGGCATATGCTATCTGGTCATAGAAGAACCATAGAAGCATGGCGGCAACATATTCCCTTCTGTATTTATGGAAGTAATACCTGAAGCCATGCTCATCCTTTATGTTTCCCTCTATTTTTATTTGCCTGTTCGCAACATATTTTACCTCATCCTCAAAGCTCTTCTTGTCTCCTGCTATTCTGGCTATAAATCTTGGTGTTTCAGGCATTTTTCTTCTAAGGTATACCACAGCAAGTGCAGGCACCGCACCAAGTGCCAGTACAATTCTCCAGAGAATAGCATCAGAAACCCCAAGGATTGGCCCAGAAATCATATATGCAAAGGCTGCAAGAAGTGCACCAAATCCCCACATCATGCCAAAGCCGAATCCTATTGTCTTTCCCCTATCTTTGGCATTTGCATGCTCTCCCATGATCATTGGAGACATGACATAATCAGCACCAACGCCTATGCCAAGTATTAACCTTATTATTATTAGTGCATATACATTAATGGCAAAGATCTGCAGGAATGCAAATATACCAAGTATAAGCACATCAACTCCATAGAACTTTTTTCTACCACGTCTTGCAAGCTCACCAAAAATTAATGCACCAACCGCTGCTCCAATAAGCGCTGATCCGGCTATGAGGCTGGTATAAAGAACGTATCCAGGTGTGCTTTTTGTAATTCCGTATGATGAAAGCACTATGGCCAGAACTATACCAACCGATGAAAGGTCGTATCCATCGGTAAAAACCCCAATACCTGTTGTTAGAATGGATTTTACATGAAACCATCCAAACTTTTTCTTATCAAAGTCTTCAAATATATCAGACATTTTTTCTCAAAATATAAAATGCTGGTTAAGATATATATTTTATGCATATAATCTATATATTATATATAATTACTATTAATTATATATTAAAATTTGAAAAAGTTTTATTAAAGATCAGTTAATAAAAACACAATGAACAGAAGGGGCCTTATAGCATCAATAATAGTTGTAATCATATCACTGGCAATAATAATCCCTGTTTTATTTATACTTGATACAATATATCACATCCCTTTCTTCGAGTCGTATGACATTTTTTTATATGCAATAACAATAGTTGCCGGTGGAATTATAATTGTAAATCTCATAGCATCATTAATAATGAACAGGGCCACCAGGGCAATAGGAAAATCAACAGCCGGAACCTTAAGTTTCACAGTAAAAATTGTCGGGTATCTGATTATAATTATAATATTCTTCACATTTGTTAAAATAGATATCGGTGCTGCACTTGCAGCAGGTGGTTTCGCCGGCCTTGTCCTTGGTCTCGCCTCACAGGACGTATTATCAAACATATTTGGTGGCATAGCTGTAGTTGCATCCCATCCATTCAGGGTTGGTGATCGTGTTACAGTGTCTACATGGCAGTATGGTCTTGATGCACCTGCATATCCTCCAAAGTTTTATTCAAACGATTTTTTAATACCCGGATATACAGGCGTGATAACAGACATTTCTTTAATGTACACATCCATACTCACAGATGACAATGTCCCATTAAAAATACCCAACAGCATTATGATACAGGCGGCAGTTTTTATTCAGGGGAAGAATAATTCAAGGCTTGTTAGAACGAAATTTGAAATATCAAAGGATATAGACCCTGACATAATTATCCCAATTCTGCAAGATGGCATTAAGAATTTTAAGTTTATATTAAATGAACCAGAAATAAGAATTTATGAAACAACATTTACAACATATATAATAGTTATAGAGGCCATGTGCAGTGGAAATTTTGAGGAGCCACCAAGAAGTGAAATATTAAAATTTTGCATGAAAACAGTTAGATCAATAAAAACAAAGCAAAATTAAAATTTAAATATATCCGGTTTAATTCCGGGAACATCATTATTAAACATATATATACCGCCGCCATTTCTGCCATTAAATGCAGTAGTTATAAAAAGCGTTCGAAAATCATCACCACCAAATGTGCAGCATGAAACATTTTCCGCGTCAAGTTCTATTTCAAGTAAAATTTTTCCGGATTTATTTAATTTTAATACATGGGAACCGCCGAAAAATGCAACATATATATTATCCTCGGAGTCTATTGTCATGCCGTCTGGAACACCTGGTGAGGCACTAACATCTATGGATTGCCCCTCTGATATAATTTCTCCATTGATATTATCATAATTAAAAACCCTTATCTTTCTGGTCGGAGAATCTATATAATACATGGTGCTGCCATCCATGCTCCATGCCATTCCATTGGATATTGTAACATTTTCCAGTATATTTTCTGGTTCTTTTTCAAATTTGTAAAGTTTTCCTATAGGATTCTTCTCATTAATATCCATTGTCCCTGCGAATAATCTTCCCGAATGGTCACATTTTCCATCGTTAAATCTTACATTTTTTTGAAAATCCATCTTAAAAAGCGCATTTTTATATGCTTTTTCAGTGTTGTAAAAATTTATTGAATTTCTTGTGGAGTATATTATCCCATCATTATGTGGGGCTATAAAGGTAATTATCTCGTCCAGCTTAACAGACGAAAAGGTATTTTTATACATTGAATGAAGTGTGCCGCTGTTTATATCTATCCAGTACAGTGTATCATTAAAGAACATGGGAGATTCACCAAGGGAAGAATGTGGTGCACCCTCAATTTTTTTTGCATACATATTTTTAATATAAGATATAAGGTATTAAATATTATCCTGTTTAAAATCCAAAGATGTTAAATAAAAATTATGGATTTACATTTATGTGGCATAATGTCATAAAAGATACTGATCTTAAGGATGGATCCATTAAGGGCATAACCATCGATGGCAAGCCCCTGCTTATTATAAAGAAGGATAATCATGTATATGCCCTTGATTTATACTGCACACATGAAAATACCTCACTGGATGAGGGATTTATAGAGAACTGTTCCATAGTATGTCCAAACCATTTCGCCTCATTTGACATAAAGTCTGGAAGGGTAACCGCTGGACCCGAAGGGAGCGATGAAAAGATAAAAGACCTTGGGTTTTACCAAACAAAAATAGAGGATGGTATTATAATGGTGGACTTTTAATGAGGGCACTGGTATTTATAAAGCAGGTACCTGACGTAAATGAAATTAAATTTGATAGCAGCACAGGCAGGATTGTAAGACAGGGGGTTAAACTCCTGATGAATTCGTTTGATAAAAAGGCGGTGGAGGAAACAGTAAGAATCAAGGAGAAATACGGCTATGAAACAATAGTTGCATCCATGGGCCCTGAAAGTGCAATGGACGTAATAAAGGAAGCAATAAGAATGGGCATAGACCGTGGTATACTTATAAGCGATAGAAAATTTGGCGGATCAGACACATATGTAACATCCAAAATACTCTCAGCAGTTATAAATATAATAAAACCTGATATTGTACTGATGGGGAGATATTCCCTGGATGGTGAGACATCACAGGTTCCACCAGAAACAGCATACATGTCCGGATATAAATTCATATCATCGGTATCGGAAATTAAAATAGATGGGGATACCTGTATTGCGAAACGTGATGAGGATAACGGCATAAGAACTATAGAATTTAAACTTCCAGCCTTAATTTCTGTAAGTGAAAAAATAAACCGTGCGAGGCCCGTTCCAGATATAGATTTAAATTATCATATTGATATTTTTGACTCTAATAAAATAACAGGTATTTCTGGTTCGGACTCATTAACCGTTGTTTCAGGCACCTCCATGCTAAATGACTCCAGAAACTGCAGATTTATATCATTTGAAGAATTTACTGGCATTTTAAATCAAAAATTAAATGAAAATATGATTACAGAAAAAACAGAGAGCGTTGATGATAACGAATCTGATAACATATTCCTTGGACTGGCAGTTGATGATCCGGCAACATCAATGCAGATTGCATCAAAAATTGCTGAATTATCCAATGGATCATACAGGATAGTTTTCATCGGCAATATTGATCCAGAAAAAATAGATGGACTTGCCTGCCATGAATATATATATCTTGGGAAACCATTGAACATAGATTTTGCAAATTTTGTTATTAATTATATAAAAACAAGCAATGTCAGGCATATACTGGCACCATCAAACCTAAATGGAAGGGATATATCATCATTTATAGCTGCATCCCTGGGACTAGGTTTAACTGCAGATTGCGTGGATATAAAACTTGAGGATTCAAAAATGATACAGTTTAAACCAGCATTTGGTGGTGGTATTATAGCCAGAATTGAATCAAAAAAAATTCCAGACTTTGCCACAGTAAGGCCCGGGATGTTTAAGGTAAGGTATGTAAATTATAACGCCAGGGTTATTATTTCAGGTATTGCCCATTCTGATGATATAAAGTATCTGGATTTCGAGCCTGTTGAAAATGGTTTTCCTGCATTTAATAAAAAAATTATTATTGGTGTGGGCCGTGGGGTGGCACGCGATAAAATAGATGATATAAAACAGATCGCCTCTAAAATCAATGCAGCAATAGGTGGAACCAGAAAGGTGGTGGACATGCATATAATACCCAGGCAGTTCCAGATTGGGTTAACCGGTGTATCAATATCGCCTGCATTATACATTGCCATTGGCATTTCCGGTGCAGATAATCATATAGTTGGAATAAGGTATGCTGGAACCATAATAGCTGTGAATAATAACCGGGACGCATCAATATTTAAGCATTCAGATTACGGTTTAGTTATGGATTCCACCGAATTCATAGACAGCCTGTTAAATAATTTAAATCACAACAAATTTTAATTTGTTAATAAGCGCTATTTAGTTGAATTGCAAACGTTTAAATAAATTTTTATTTATTCAATATTTTAAAATACTATTTAGTAAATATAGGATTATGAAATCTAATAATGGTATAGTTCTCAGGGTTGCTGAGGCTAATGCCACTGATCCGGGCATGGCAAGGGTCAGGCTTGACGAAATTTCCCGGCTTGACCTCAATGTCGAAATCGGTGATGTGGTTTCTATAGAAAAGGTCAGGGCTACTGTGGGCCGTGTTTTTAGGGCCAGGCCTGAGGATGAAAATAAGGGCATAGTAAGAATAGACAGTGTTATGAGGAACAACTGTGGTGCATCCATAGGTGATAAGGTTACAATTAAAAAGGTTGAGGTGGAGGAGGCAAAGAAGGTGGTTCTTGCACCAATCATTAGAAAAGATCAGAGGCTACGTTTTGGTGAGGGAATCGATGACTTTGTGCAAAAGGCGCTTATAAGGAGGCCTGTAATAGAGGGAGATAGCATCAGCGTCCCGGGACTCACGCTGGCAGGCCATACCGGACTTTTATTTAAGGTCATAAAAACAATACCCAGCAAGATACCGGTGGAAATCGGTGACATGACACAGGTTGAAATAAGGGAGGAACCTGCATCCGAGGTTCTCGAGGAGGTAACAAAGGTAAGCTATGAGGATATTGGTGGATTATCCGCACAGCTCGGAAAGATAAGGGAGATAATAGAATTACCCTTAAAGCATCCAGAACTTTTTGAGAGGCTTGGAATAACACCACCAAAGGGCGTGCTGCTTAACGGCCCTCCAGGAACAGGAAAAACGCTTATAGCAAAGGCGGTTGCCAATGAAAGCGGTGCAAATTTTTACTCCATCAACGGCCCAGAGATTATGTCGAAATATTACGGCCAGAGTGAGCAGAAGCTCAGGGAGATTTTCCAGAAGGCAGAGGAATCTGAGCCATCAATAATATTCATAGATGAAATAGATTCAATAGCCCCCAAGAGGGAGGATGTGCAGGGTGAGGTTGAAAGAAGGGTTGTTGCACAGTTACTGACACTTATGGATGGCTTAAAGGAACGTGGTCATGTAATAGTTATAGGTGCAACAAACAGGATTGATGCTGTTGATCCTGCACTAAGAAGGCCGGGAAGATTTGATCGTGAGATCACAATAGGTGTTCCTGATAAAAAGGGAAGGGAGGAAATATTAACAATACACACACGTGGAATGCCACTCGGAATGTCTGATGAGGAACGCAGCAAATTCATGGAGGAAATAGCAGACCTTACATATGGTTTTGTTGGGGCCGATCTGGCTGCGCTTACAAGGGAATCGGCAATGAATGCCCTGAGGCGTTATCTTCCAGAGATAGACCTTGATAAGCCAATACCCACAGAGGTTCTTGAAAAGATGGTTGTAACGAAGGAGGATTTCCTCGAGGCATTAAAGTCCATAGAACCCAGCAGTCTCAGGGAGGTAACCGTTGAGGTGCCAAATATTAAATGGGACGATATTGGTGGGCTGGAAAATGTAAAATCTGAATTAAGGGAGGCTGTTGAGCTTCCACTGTTAAATCCAGATGTATTCAAAAGGCTTGGAATCAGGGCACCCAAAGGATTCCTATTATATGGCCCGCCAGGAACAGGAAAAACATTACTTGCAAAGGCAGTTGCCAATGAAAGCAACGCAAACTTCATATCAGTCAAGGGCCCAGAGGTGCTGAGCAAGTGGGTTGGTGAAAGCGAGAAGGCTGTAAGGGAGATATTCAGAAAGGCCAAGCAGGTTTCACCCTCAATAATATTTATGGATGAAATAGACTCCATAGCACCAAGAAGGGGTGCATCAATGGATTCAGGCGTAACCGAAAGAATAGTGAACCAGCTATTAACATCGATGGATGGCATAGAGGTGCTCAACGGCGTCGTGGTCATAGCCGCCACAAACAGGCCTGATATAATAGACCCTGCACTGCTAAGGGCCGGCAGGTTTGATAAAATTATCTACATACCGCCGCCCGATGAGGAGGGAAGGTACAAAATACTGCAGGTACACACCAAAAAGATGCCACTTGCAAAGGATGTTGATCTTAAGGAGATAGCCAAAAAAACAGCAGGTTACGTTGGTTCAGATATAGAAAACCTTTGCAGGGAGGCTGGAATGATGGCATACCGTAACAATCCCAATGCAACTGAGGTAACGCAGGAGGATTTCATAAAGGCAATGAGTACAATAAGGCCATCTGTGGATGAAAGCGTCATAAAATTCTATGATAATCTTGCCGCCTCAATGGGAAAGGATATAACATCCAGAAAGAAGCCAACGCATGATATAGATTTATATCAATAATTTTTTTAATTATTTATATAAATATAAGAATCCATATCAACCTTATTATCGCTTGCATTTGCAAGCATTATCACATCATTTTTCCTGAAACCAATAACAGTTTTTCCATTCTTTTGCATTATCTCAAGAAATTCTTTAAATGTCATGTTCCTCTGGACGTCATTTATATCATCCTCCACCATTCTGCCTGATTTTAACATTTCATTGAATAACTCCGGCATGCCCGGGATATTTATGGATGAATAAATAAGCATTGAGGAAACATCGCCTTTTATGATTATGTCATCAATATAAGGTTCTGCATGCATTCTGCTGGATGGATTTAATATTTCAGCTATTATCCTTAATGCATTATTCAGCCTTCTGGCTATCATGGCCGAAAGTATGGTTTCAGCATCTATTGCCATGGAATCACGATCCTCGTTTTTTGAAAATATTAATATTATTGATGCTTTTTTAATCCCTGCCTTAATAAGGTCATTCTCATTCAAAAAATTACCCTTAATAAACGTATAATCATTTTTCTGCGGTATATCATCCTGATTAAGTATTACAATATCATAACCCGCTGCTGATATCTCATCAAGGACCTTTTTTGCCGTATCATTATAATTGCAAATAATTATATGCTTTTTTTCAACCGCCATTTTATCACCCAATCTTGCGGCAAGCCTAGAATCTATTAATATCGTTGTAACTGCCGCTGTAAAGTAGCCAAGGGAGCCAATACCAATTAACATTATGGCCATCCCATTTATTCTGCCATACTCCCCATAAACTGGTGTATCACCGTAACCAACTGTTGTTATTGTCTGCATGGTCCACCATAGACTTGTAAATAGATTATGTATTCCACTTGAGGCTATGTTATTTTCCAGATAATATTCAGAGAATACAGAGTATATAATCACGATAACAAGTAACATCCCTGCCTTAAAAATATGGTTTTTGCTGTATTTTTTCAGCCTTTTAAAAAAGAAATAAAATGGATACACATTCATTAATAAATTATAAATATAAATTTTTATTTATTTAAACATTCAACTGTTTTTCCGGGACATACCTTAAGATTCCTGCAACCCCGCCAAATGCTGTTTTTAAAAGCCTCCCCTCATCGCTATCCTCTGATACAAATTCAACGGTGGTTCCCGCAGCATCTGCAAGTTTGTACAAATCCTCTATAAAATCGTCCTCACGCTCGTAATTCATTGGAGTCCCATCATTGTCACACAGTGGCTGCTCCTCAGGCTCCTCAGTAAATGTTTTTTCAGCGCCACAAACAGGACATTTGTAAAAATATTTTATTTTTCTTATTGAATCCGAAATTATTAATAATTCAAGGTTCTTCATTTTCAATGCGTTTACAACGGCATTTTCCCCGTAAACACCGAGACCGCCATCAGGTTTTTTTATCTCCCTCAAGAACCTGTTTATTATATCCTTTTCTCTTGTAATTCTCATATCTTTTATTGATTCCGATGCCTTTTCCACGAGCTCCCTGAGCCCGGATTCATCCGTGTAACCTATATCAAACATATATTTTATTTTCTCCTTTATCTCATTCCTCAGGTATGATTTCTCCACAAAATATTCCTTTGTTGCACCAGGTCCACCAACAAATATTGTGATTATATCCTTAATAACAGGCATAAACGTTGCATTGGCAATATCCCCTATTTTTTTATAAAATTCATTTGCAGCTATTTCTATAAGCCTTTCAAACCTTCGGCTTGACTGACCACCCTGTCGGTGTTTGCTTGGCACAAGTGAATATTCATAGTCAACAACCTCAATTTTTGTTCCCTTTAAAAAGCCTATGGTTGCCTCCTTTCGGTCTATTACAAGAAGCCCATAAAGTTCCTTCTCCCTTAGCTGATCTGTCAGCTGCTCAAGATGGAAGCTTGAGTCGCACTTGTACAAAAATGTCTGTATTGGTTCAGGTGGCTCTATGATTTTTGTATACATCTCTGTTTGATCTCCCCTTGTGGCAACATGGCCGACGAAAAATACAAGTCCTGTTTCTGGTGGCTGCTTATAATATTTTAACCTGGACATAATTGATTCTATTGCCGCAAGCACATTCTTCCTTGTAGTCTTTGATTTTATATTGGCCGATGTTGAGTATTCCTCTCTTAAATACTGGACAACGTCTGATATCTGCTTATCTGGTGGAATGTAAAGTGAAATTAATTCTGTTCCCCTGCCATGAAGCCTTGACAATTCCTCCATGGCTTTTTTAAATTCATACCTCTTATAATCCTCGCTTTCCATAACAGAAAATTTTATAATAATATTTAACCTTAATGAAAAAATGAGAAGCGTTGTAATTTCACTTGGCGGTTCAATTATTTCAATGGAAAAATTAAATCTGGAGTTAATGAAGTCCGTATCCTCGACACTCCAGAAGATAAATACATATGATAAATATGGCATAGTGGTTGGTGGTGGCAGACTGGCAAGGACCTATATTTCAGATTTAAAGGCATATAATGTTAATGACAATATACTTGATGAAATAGGGATTAACGCAACAAGGATCAATGCACTTGCCCTAACCACATTTTTTGATGATGTAAACTCTAAAATACCAACAACAATAAACGATGCTGCCGAAATGATCCATAATTACCGTTATGTAATTATGGGTGGGACTGAACCGGGACATACCACCGATACAGTATCAACACTATTTGCGGAAAGGATTGGCGCAAAAATTTTAATAAACGCAACATCTGTAGACGGTGTTTATTCTGAGGATCCAAGAAAGTTTAAAAACGCAAAAAAATTTGATAAAATATCATATGATGATGCCATTAAAATTTCGGTAAATAATTCAATTGGTGCGGGAACAAATGTTTTTATGGATATAACATCGCTGACAATAGCAAAAAGGGCTGGAATAAAAATTTTTGTAATAAACGGTATGGATATGGATGAATATATAAATATTTTAAATTATGAAAGGTGTAATGGCACTGTAATCTCATAATAAAATGCGCCAATAAATATTATATTTTAAATTATTTAATTTTTATAATATATTTCTAAATCTGATGTATTTATAAAAATTTAAAAATTTTTTACTCCCTTATCTCTCTTTCTGATAAAATATATGTAAGCAAAAGCATAAATACACTGAGTACAAGAAGCCCAGTCATATACATTAGCACAGAATGTGCCTGAGATGCACTTAATGAACCATTTATTATTACAAGCCTTACAGACTGGGCAGACCATGATATTGGGTTATATTTGGCAACATTGCTTAACCAGTTTGCCATCAGATCTGGTGGGAACATGGCATAGCTTGCAAACATTAGTGGCAGGTTTATAAGGTTAACTATACCAAAAACTGATTCCATCTTTGTCATTCTCACAGCTATTATGCTGAATAGTGAGGAAAATATAAATGATATCATGAGCACTGCTGATACAAGAATAACAGCATCCATGATGTCAAATCCCTTTGCAATCTTTAGGCCATCTGGAATTAGCAATCCGACAACAAATAAGATTACAACCTGAACCAGTATCCTCACAACAGAGGATAATATTCTTGAGAAAACTATTGATGACCTGTTAATAGGGGCTATTAAAAACCTTTGAAGAATTCCAAGCCTTCTGTCCCAGATTATGTTAACACCTGAAAACATGCCTGTGAAAAGTCCAATAATCGTTAATATTCCTCCCATAAGGTATGTTATATAATCCGGTGCGCCCTCAAAGAAAAAGGCAGACCTAACACCGAATTTTGCAATGTCAAAGGCACTTCCAAATAAAACTATCCAGAATATCGGCTGGATTACACCCACTATGGCAGATACAGGATTTCTGTACCATCTTTTTAAATCCCTTATTGTTAATGGAATCAAACCACCCATGATATCACCTCTGTTTAAAACCCATCATTTTTGCATAATCCTTCTGTTCTGAATCTATATGCTTACCGGTATATTCTATAAACACCTCATCAAGCGAGGGCTTCCTTATACTAATGGATTCAGGTGATATATTATTGCTTGCAAGGTATTTCATCAGTTCAGGCAGAACCACATCAGAGTTGTTTACCTTCATCCTTATATCACCCATCTCCATCTTTTTTACCTCAATTGCATCCTTAAAATTTTCCACTATTTTCTCCTCACTGTCATTTTTGACCCTTAATGTTATAATATCACCCTTAAGACTTTTCTTTAATTCATCTGATGTTCCTGAAACTATTATTTTGCCATGATCCATTATTGAAAGTCTGTCAGAAAGCGCGTCAACCTCATCAAGATAATGTGATGTTAATATTATTGTAATTTTAAACTCATCACGAATGGATTTTATGTATTTCCATAAATTTGATCTTGTGGTTACATCAAGGCCCAGTGTTGGTTCATCAAGAAAAAGGACTTCCGGCGTGTTTATCAGGCCGCAAATCAGTTCAAGCCTTTTTCTCATTCCACCTGAGTAGGCACTTACCCTCCTGTTTTTAACGTCATAAAGGTCAACCATATTGAGCAGTGTTTCAATTCTTTCCTCCGCCTCCTTTTTTGGTACTCCATAAAGATCCGCCACAAGCTTTAGATTTTCATAGCCACTTAAATCTGCATCTGTTGTAAAGTCCTGTGGGACTACACCTGTTATCTGCCTTATTTTCAGTGCATCCTTATTGAGATCAAATCCTGCTATTTTAGCAGTTCCTGAAGTTGGTTTTAAAATGCCTGTTAACATTTTTATAAGTGTTGTCTTTCCAGCACCGTTCTGGCCAAGAAGTCCATATACCTGTCCCCTGCCTATTTTTAGGGTAACGTTATCAACCGCCTTAATATTTCCACCATATATCTTTGTTAAATTTTCTATTTCTATACTGTTATCCATCTTTATCACTCTATCTCCATTTTTGAAATTCTGGATGAAATCTCATCTATTGCCCTTATTATTTTATCCTGATTATTTTTAATATAATCCTTATCAGATTCCTTTATTACATCTATTAAATTTAGCACGCTTTTTCTTAAATTCCTAAAAAATATTTTATTTTCAGTAAAATTTTCAACCATTTTCTCATAATTTTCCTTATTTTTATTGAAGTATTCTATGCCGGCCTCAGTAATTTTATACCTGCCCTCATTCTTGGTTATTAGATTATTGCCCATGAGCCTTTTTAATGATGGGTATATCATGCCCGTGCTTGGTTTATAATCAGCATCAAATTTTTTCCTTATACCCTTGATTATGTCATACGGTTTTTTCTCCGTTGAGTATATCTGTTCAAGTATAAACAGGTCTGATATATGTGCCTTCATTACTAGATAATATCTAACTAATATTTAGATATATCTTTTATGAAAAAAGATATTATTTGATGAACAGCAAATCCTTCTCCACCTGAGATAAATGCACTAACATGTTATCAACATCCCTAATAAGTTCATCCCTTATGGATTCCTCCCTGATATTAAGCAATTTTATTGCATTTCCTATTGCTGCATGGTATCCATAAAAAATTTTAATATCATTAAACTCCTCTTTAAGGTATGTTCTAATTAATTTGGACTGCATTACGCCACCCAGAACCCCCATGGTAACATCCCTGTGAAAATTTTTTCTCATTCCATCCAGCATTAATTTTATCTCTCCAAATGCAGATTTTAATATGTGCATTGAAACTTCATCATTCTGGGACGATGATTCATCTACAATAATTGCAAGTGATGCCATAAGTCTTTTATCAAAATGTTTTTCAAGATTTGCAACCACCTCCCTTAAAGGCATTTTAAAGTAATCCTCAAATTTTTTAATCAAAACCGTTTTTTCTATTAATCCATCGTAGCTTTTCTCGCACATTTCAAGGGCCCTTCTTGCTATCCAGAAACCCGATGCAGCATCATCTGTTAGGTAGCTCCAGCCACCGATTCTATGCATGCGGCCATTGTTAATATATGAGCCAACAGAACCGGTACCAACAGCAGCAACTATACCGTCGCTGCCCAGTGTGACAAGATTTACGGCGGCCTCACCATCATTTGTGATAACCGCATCTTTATTAATTGATTTAACAATTGAATTTACCTCATCTGTATGGTATGCTGAATCACCATAACCCGCTATACCATATATTGATTTTTTAATATCATTGCATCTGGCCATTCTTTTTGCACGATTTATTGACCTAATTATATTGCCCTTTGATGTGGATTTTGACACACTTCTTACATTGCTTGGACCTGCAACCCCTATCCCCACGACCCTTAAATTATTCTCATCAATTATGGCCGAAAAGGTTTTTGTACCACCACCATCAACCGCCAGAATCATAAAAACGATAATATTTTATTATAAATGGTTTTTACTAATATGTTAATACGAATTTAGTAATAAAAATACGAAAATTTTATTTAGTTGTATGATATCATGTTATGATAATATATGTCACAGATAGGTATACTTGATACAACACTTCGTGAGGGTGAGCAGACACCGGGGGTTCTTTTTAAGGAGAATCAGCGGGTTGAAATAGCAAAATCACTTTCCAGGGCCGGTGTCGCCATGATAGAGGTGGGGCACCCACTGGTATCTGAGGATATTTATAGCGGCATTAAAAAAATAATGGGTTTAAAAAATACCGGTGAAATAAAATCAGAAATAATAGCACACAGCAGGGCGGCCCATATGGATATTGATTCAGCAGCATCATTAAACGTTGATAGAATAGCAATATTCTATGGTATAAGTGATATTCACCTTAAATACAAAACAAATAAAACAAGATCTGAGGCACTGGACATAATTTATGATGCGGTCAAATATGCATCATCATATGGCATAAAGGTTAGGTTCACTGCTGAGGACGCAAGCAGGGCCGATATTAATTTTCTCCGTGACGTTATTGTAACCGCCAGGGATGCAGGTGCGGATAGAATATCACTTGCCGATACACTTGGTATACTTACGCCTGAAAGTACAGAACGCCTTTTTAAATCAGTTTCTGATATAAAAAATGTTGAATACGATATCCATGCACACAATGATATGGGCATGGCAGTATCAAACAGCTATACTGCAGCACTTAACGGTGCAACAATAATACACAGCACAATTAATGGTCTTGGGGAGCGTGTTGGCATAACTCCCACACAGGTGATTGCCGCCATGCTAAAATATCATATGAACATTGATGTGATTAATTTAAAAATGCTCATGGAAATATCACGGCAGGTGGAGGATTACACAGGTATATCAATGCCACCAAATTATCCTGTAACTGGGGATTTTGCATTTACACATAAATCAGGCGTTCATGTACAGGGAATAATAAAAAACTCATCAACATATGAATTTTTAAGTCCTGAAATTTTTGGCAGAACGCGCAGATTTACAATAGATAAATATTCTGGAAAGCACGCAATAAAGGAAAAACTTGCAAACATGGGCATAAATGTTGGTGACGACGATATAAATTACATATTAAACGAAATTAAAAGCACAAACAGGCCATATAATGATGATGATTTAATGTCTATGGCATTAAATAAAACCTCTTTCAAATAATTTTAATGCAGCAGATCTCCATAAATTCTTATTTAATAATATGTAAATGCCAGATGCAAAAAGTATTGATGATGATATTATGACTGCGTAAAATGACAGTAATATAAATAAATTGATAATAATGAATGGTATTATTAAAACCATGTAAACTGAATTTTTTATGCTATTTCTGATCTGAATAAATTCAGGGTCCTTTATCTGCCTTGGGTTTGTTCTCATAAGGACAAGGACCCCAATAATTATCATTGATGGAATATTGAATAATATTATTATGGTTACATAATAATAAATACCTCCAATAAATATATATTCCAGTAAAAATATAACTGCACTTGGAATCATTATTGTGTAATACCTTAAAACCTTACCAAGCAAAAAATACCTCATATAAACTGCAGGATCGACCGAGTTAAATGAAAGCCATCCCCTCTCATACATAAAGGTATTCTGGATCATCGAAATTGAAAATATGGTTAAATAGAGAATAAAAAGTATCATAATAAATTCCGATAAAAAACCCTTATCTGGAATTTTTATGAAAAAATAGAATATTAACATGGCAATAATTACACCGGGAGGAATAAATATGAACATATTGTAATTTTTTACAATCCCTCCCCTCATGTATACCATATAATACGATTTTTTTAATATGGACATGCATCCTTTTTTAGAATAAAATCCGATATTATCGGATTCCAGGCTTTTACCCGATATTGAAAGGTCTGAATAGTTCTCCAGGCCTTTAATGGAAAAGTACATGGCAATTATCATGGAGGCGATTATAATCAATGTCCCTGAATATATATGCCCAAAAATAAATCCTAATGGGCCGTAACCAAAAATTGCAGTTGAGGCAATGTATAATATAATAATGGACGCAATTAAAATTTTATATTTTTGCATTGAAATTGAAATTAATTCAGATGCCACGGCAAAAAAAGAAAAAATCACGGTATCAGTCATTGCAATAGCCTTGCCATAAATTCCTGAAACAGTATAAACTGAAAAAGGAAGCAAAAAAATAAGCAACATCATACCTGAAACAATATAATATGATATAAAGATGGCCAAAGCGAAATCTGTTTTTTTTATTGGTGAAACATAAAGAAAATCTATATCAGATTTCATAAGAGGTATCCTGCTGGGTCTGCTAAATAATAATATAAATATTGCAGAGATTAGAATATATACATATCTGTATTCAGGGAGATAAAAATTTATGCCTGTAATTGAACTTATAATGGAAACATATATCATAATTATAATTAAAAGCATGAAAAATACTGTAAATCTTGTTGAAAGTATTAATTTTATGACCTTACCCAACATTTAACATCAGCCTTTCCACTATTGTTTCTATACTTTCATTTTCTCCTGCCATACTCTCAAGCTCTGGCATTGTCCCCTCCCATTTTATTCTTCCATTATTAATTATTATTACCTTTCCTGACAGCCTCCTTGCAATTTCCATGATATGCGTTGAAATTACCATTGTTGCATTTAATCCATTTAAAAGATCACCCACCTTTCTCTGTGTGGGTATATCAAGATAATTTAACGGTTCATCCAGCAAAAGTATTTTTGGATTATGTATTACTGCCAGTGCAATTGATAATTTCTGCCTGTTACCCCTGGATAATGTTAAAACCCTCTTCTTTCTGTATTCATATATCTCCAGATAATCTAATAAATAATTAATTCTTTCCTCCAGATTTTCGACACCGCGTATCGAGCCTATGTATTCAAGATTTGAAATTACGCTTAAATTTGGGTACGGGTATGCATCCTCAGGTAAATATCCTATGTATTTTTTTGCCTCTGATGTTAATGGATCCAGACCGTTTATTTTAACGCATCCGGAGTCAGGTTTCAATATGCCTGTTAAAATTTTAAGCAGTGTACTTTTTCCGGCACCATTAGGGCCCAGAATTGAAACCCGTTCGCCCCCGTTTATATTTAAATTTATACTGTCAAGGGCTGTAAAATTTTTGAAAGTTTTTGAAATATTTTTTGCGGTAATGTCATACATATTTTAAAATAAACGCAAGGTTTTATTAATTTTTTCTTATTAAATGGTGAGATAAATCGTGTAAACTCACTAAGATAAATCTCTATTTTTTTAATTGATTATTATTTAAATTCCCCTTTTGCATGAAATATGCAATGCTTATCCCTGCTATGTATAATATTCCAAGAAAAATAATGTATTTATCCGCCATGGCATAAATGTAATATACATATAATGTAAATGCACTTACATTGACAGGGCCAATGCTTTCCATGTACAGTTTCTTGCTTATATTAAAATAAACAGTGTAGAGTCCGGGTGGCAGTTTAATATGATAGTATGTTAACCTGTAACTTCCAATGGTTTCATGTTCTCCAGACGAATAATTATAAATTTTGTTATAATTACTCGATACAATATTAATGTACGAAGAATTTATATTACCAGTGTAATTTGTTTTTACAGTGATATTATAATATCCAGATGTCTGTGTAAATGGACTTATTATTGTTTCCATATATGTCTGGTTTTCACTGGTTGTTGTTACACCACTGGAATGATAAAAATCAGTTGAATATATGCCGGCAACCACAAGAAGCATGATTATGAGGACTATTAATCCACCAAAAAATCGTGGTTTAAATCTGTAAATTCCAGAATAATGCATCAAAATGAATATTACCACAGGTATTGCAAATACAAGAATTATGGCCTCAGGTACGTAAAGCGCCATTACAAAAATTAATATGGATATTACTGTTGATATTACTGGAACAAGTATCTTGCCGTGTTTTTTTAAAAATTCCTGTGATCTCATTTTATGATTATTTTTTGGTATTATATATTGTTAAGCAATAATTATTAATAGTAATTTTATATTGCAAAATTATGCTTCCCAGTATTGAGGAATTAAGGAAAATGAGAAAATCCCTTGGCATAAGCCAGAAGGAGCTGGCAAGAATAAGCGGGGTAAGCCAGTCTTACATAGCACGTCTGGAAAAGGGAGAAATAAATCCGGCATATGACAAGGTTAGAAAAATTTTTGAATATCTGAATGCCTCCGGTAATAAGGCAAGGGAGATAGACCTTAAGGCAGAAATCATCATGACAAAAAATGTTGTTACATGTGAAATGAACGATTCAATTATCACCGCATTAAACAAAATGAGGGAGAAAGGATTCTCTCAGCTACCGGTTGTTACCTCTGATAGAAGAATTATAGGTACAATTACTGAGTCGGATATAAACGATATGCTAATAAAGGGAACATCCATTGAATCTTTAAAGCACCTTACAGTTAGAAAGGTCATGGGTGCAGTACTCCCACAGCTTGATAAGGACAGTCCCATATCAATGATTTACCCGCTTTTAAAGTATTCAAATGCTGTTCTTATTGTGGATGGCACCGAACTAAAAGGTATTATAACAAAGGCCGATATACTAAAGGCGGTTGAAACATATGGGTAATATTGTACTGTTTGTATTATACTCCATAATTCTTTTTCTGCCGGCATACATTGCAAATCCCGGGGCCGTAATTACCGGTGGGCATATTAAAATAGACATGGGCAAAACATTTCATGGGAAGCGCATACTTGGTGATGGGAAAACATGGTCTGGTTTCATTGGTGGGTCGCTAATAGGTGTTGTCTCTGGTATTATAATATATTATATAACATTACTAATTCATGTTCCATACGGAACCTATGGGGCCAATCTTGTTTCCACAGTTCTGGTTCTCATACCAATGAGTTTTGGTTCCCTGCTTGGTGATTTAACAGGGTCATTCATAAAAAGAAGGATAGGGTTGAAGAGTGGTGCCAGGGGATCAATACTTGATCAGTGGCCATTTGTGCTGGTCTCATTTCTTATGATATACATTTTTGCGAGACCATTTTTTCTAAAATTTTATGGTAATTTTATAGCAATTATAGTGCTTTTAATTATTACACCGCCAATACACAGGGGAGTTAACATACTGGCTTATAAATTTAAAATGAAGGATGTACCATGGTAAAGATGGTTATAGCTGTTAGAAAGGACCTTGAAATGGGCAAGGGTAAAATAGCTGCACAGGTTGCCCATGCTGCGGTTTCATGTGCATTAATCTCCATGAAAAAAAATAAAAAAATATTTAGCGAATGGCTTTCTGAGGGGCAAAAGAAGGTGGTTATCAAGGTGGATGGCCTGCAGGAAATATATAAACTAAATGAAATCTGCAGGGATGCCGGGATTATAACACAGATTATCACAGACGCAGGCTATACCCAGATAATGCCAGGTACAGTGACATGTATTGGCATAGGCCCAGATGAGGATGAAATTCTGGATAAAATTACCGGGGCCTACCATCTGCTTTAACCATCTTTTTTTGATAAAATATTTTTTTAAAAAAGCAAATATTTTTATTCACATAAATTATATAATTATGTGATTTTAAAAAATTTATCAAAAATCTATTATGTAATGGTTTGTGTGAAGAGGCCGTTTAGCGTTCTTCTATTTTTATTAAAATATCGCACTAACCCTTTGTATTACATGGATATAACTTTTAAAAATAATGTTAAAATAGAAAACACAACACCTGGTATGGCATGGTCTTTAATAACATATTATTACTGGGCAGGAAAATTACATTTGTTTTCAGATGAAGATATAATGGACCTGGCCAGCACTGGCAGTGAAATATCCAAAAAACTTGTTGAAAATCTTGGAACAAATACCGGTTATTTCAGAAGTATACAGGGAAAGGATGCTTTATTATACATGCTGATTAGAACGTACAGGCCAGAAATATGCGTGGAAACAGGGATATCGGCAGGTTTCTCAACATATTATATTCTCAAAGCCCTTGAAAAAAATGGCAGTGGAACACTTATAAGTATTGATATCAAGGATGAGGTAACAATGGCTAATAAAAAATTTATGGCAGGCTGGCTGGTCCCTGATAACCTGAAAAACAGATGGCAAAAGGTTATAGAAAGCTCCGATATTGCCCTTACAGCAATATCCTTAAAAATAGATTTTTTTGTTCATGATTCAATGCACTCCGAGGAATATATGTTAAGGGAATATCTGTGGGCAATGGAACACCTGAATATTAATGGAATTCTGGCATCAGACGATATTGACTGGAATGATGCATGGAAAAAATTTATAAGACAGCATAATAATTTTAAGGAAATGATAAAAACCCCAACTTTTGGTGTGGCAATAAAAAAATACAACTAATTTTAAAATTTATTAGGATTAAATAATTTATTAAACTGTGCAAATAAATTATATTTTTTCAAGGGCATTTTTAAAATCATCTATTAAATCCTCAGAATCCTCTATACCAACAGAAAGCCTTACAAGGTTATCCGTTATGCCTGATGCTGCCCTTTCCTCAGGAGACATTGCCTTATGCGTGCCCTCAACAGGTATCGATATAAGGCTTTCAACACCACCAAGACTAACCGCGTATTTTGGTATTTTTAAATTTTTAATTAATTTATGTGAATTTTCTATTCCGCCCTTAACCTTAAATGATATCATACCACCGAATCCCTTTAAATTTTTCTCGGCTATTTTATGGTATTCATTATCCCTTAATCCAGGATAATACACCTTTTCAATTTTTTGAGAGTCATTAAGAACCTGCGCAAGCTCCATGGCATTTTTATTATGCCTTTCCATTCTTATGCCAAGCGTTTTAAGCCCACGATAAGCAAGATAGGCCTGAAATGCGTCGGGTGTGCCACCAAATGTTTTTCTGGAGAAGGCAAATTCATCATAATATCTGTTAAATCCTGCAAGGCCAATAAGAAGGTCAGAATGGCCTGATATGTATTTTGTTCCACTATGCAAAACAAGATCTGCCCCCATTGAAACCGGGTTTTGATTATAAGGTGTGGCAAATGTGGCATCCGTGGCAATTCTTATTCCCATTTCATGACATATTTTTGATAAATTTATTAGATCAGGAACCTCAAGTAGAGGATTTGTTATTGATTCAATATATAGTAATTTATAATTTTTATTTTTTAAATTTCCACTATTCAGGTCTTCCACGGTTGTAAAATCAACGTTTATATTGTATTTTGGCAACACATTTGAAAAGAACTCAAAGGTCTGGCCATAAAGCTCATTTATTGTAAGTAGTGAATCACCTGATTTTATCATGGCCATTACACTTGATGTTATTGCAGACATTCCAGAGGAAAATGCCAGTGCGTGTTCAGTATTTTCCAAATCCGCGTATTTCCTCTCAAATGATTCAACTGTTGGATTCCCCCATCGTGAATATATGTAATCTCCTGAAACACCATTATCATTGAATTCAAATGTGGAGTTTTCAAAAACTGGAGTAACAACATTACCCACACCATCTATGGTCATATCACCGGAATGCACACATTTTGAATTAAAACCCTTATTCACCATAAATAACCATATCTGTATTTAAATATTAAACTTTGTATATATCAAATTTAAATTTTCACCGGTTCTAATTTTCTTTGGATGTTTAAGAAGGCAAGTATGATTATACCAGCCGCAATTGAAACAATACCAGCATAAGCATATGAGAATTCAGGGCTTATTTCATACAGGAAACCCATAATAAGATTTGCAATAAAATATCCAACTGATCTTGAAGAGGATAGAATTCCCATGCCGGCACCAAGCTTTGATGCATCCACAGATTTTGATATTATTGATGGTTCATATGTCTCAACTATGCCAAACGCCACAGATGCAATTATAATTGAAATATAAAATCCTGGCAGGCCGAGGCCATAAATTAGAGTTATTACAATTCCAAGTGTACCGGCACCTGAAAGTATGTAACCAAATATGGCAAGTGAGGAAATTTGACTTTTAATATTTACCCTGCTGAGTATGTATCCTGTCAGTGAGGAAAAACCCAGAAATATTCCATATGATACAATACCGGAGATAATTTTAAGGCTCTGGCTGTAATCCGCATTCTGTGCAACGGTTATTATTGGAAATCCCATGCTGTAGGATCCAAATCCAAAAAGTGAGGTGGCTATTATTATACCATAAAAAATATATTTGTTATTTTCCAGAACTGTTTTTTTATTGCTTTTTTTTAGAGGCAGGTGTTTATTTGATTTAATCGATGCCAGTATTAATGTGGAAATTATTATTGGAAAAATGGAGAATAAGAATAAATATTTGTATGTAAAATTTAAAAGTATTAATATAACAAGAATCAAAATTGAAATTATACCACCGCCAACATCAAGGCTGTGAAGTATCCCAAATGATGATGTCCTCTCATTTTCTTCTGTATTCTCTGCCAGAAACGCCCTCCTTGCCGGGGACCTTAAATTTCTCATCCACCATCCTGTGGAAAAAAGTCCAACAGATATTAATGGTATATATGTAAACCCTGTGAATGATAAAAATGGTATCAGGCTGTTCCCTGCAACTGCCACATTCTTGCTCCCATATCTGTCGCTTAATTTACCACCTAAATAGGAAAATAATGATCCAAATCCAAAAATTAATGCCTCAGCAATACCGAAATATATAAAATTTAATTTCAGCACAAAGACTAGATATACTGGCAGAAGGGCCATTGCCCCCTGATACCCCATATCAGCAAACATCGCGGAGAGACCAACAAAATATGCAATTCTTGGTGCCTTCATTACTTGGACACTATTTATAAATATATATTAAACTTTTTCAATATGAAAGCATTGAGAAGCATGAAAAATATTTATGAAAGGAATAAAAATTGGAGTATTCAGAACATATAAGGGAATTCTTATACATGCAGATTTAATGCATTATATAATATAATTAAAATTGCAGCCACTGAGACATTTGTCAGAATAGATTTATTGGGGTTTATACAGGAAGGTTAATCATCAAAGAGATGATAAGTTCCAAAGTTGTGTGTTAACATGGTTAACAGAAAATAATTTATGTATCATTTATTAATTATTCATTATAAAAGTGAAATATGAAATATTATGTGAAAAATTTCTCCTGCAATAAATGTTATGCCTGCCGCACCAAGTGCAAGCAATGATGCCCTGACAGCGGTTTTTAATATGGGTGTGTTTAAAGACAAAGCAACAACGGCGTTTGCAAATCCCTGTGTTAATCCCACCGCAATAATGGATACAAGAATTGCAGCATATTTACTAAGAAAAACAAATGGGAGTATTGGAATGGCCGCACCCACTATATATGATATTGCAGTGTTTAGTGCAGAGTTTGATGCCTCCTTGGAATAATTTTCAATTAAATCATCTATTTTCCTGCTCTTTGAAAAAATATGCTTTCTATTAAGCATGGATATTTTATATTCAGATTCAGACTTCTGTGCCAGATAAGAACCCAAGGTCATGCTGAATGTTCCACTAATTCCAACAACAAAACCGCTTAATGCTATGTAAATATTATTTGATATAATTGCTGTAAGACCTGCAAGTGTGGCAAGTATCTCAACCAGGCCATCACTCATGCCATATAAAAAATCCCTGCTCTTTTGAATGGTTTTCTCCTCAATTGATATTTTCCCGGCAAATATATCCTCATGCTCCATTTCCTGTGTGATTAGGTCCCTTACCTTTTTTTTGTAATCCTCATTGCCCTTATAGGAATCTATATATTCCTTATATTTCCTAACAGAGGCGTATTCACCATGCTCAAGCAGATTTATTATTAAATTCCTTCCTATTATAAACCTTACAATTTTAAGCCCAAAATATTTTAATTTTCTATATGTTATTTTGTTTATATCTATGCCTGGTTTCTTTTTTAATTCATTCCCCCAGAAATTTGCATGCTCCTTTTCTGTTTCAGCAAGGTGCTCTAAATTTTTTTTCATTTCCGGGTCTGCTATTTTATTATGAAGGTATGTATAGAATACCATATCTGTAAGTTCATCTCTTAAAAAGCGTTTTTGGTATTTCCAGTCCTCAGATGCCATCCGATTAATATTATGGAATTTTATATATAATTTTACAAAATTAGGATAACCTTATAAAAAATAAATAAAATTTTCAACAAGTAAAAATTGCAGGAAATTAGAGGATTTATAATATTCCATTAAAAAAGTTTTTAAAGATAGGTAAATTATATAAATCATGGAAGAGAATAAAATGTTAAAAAAAATTGTTATTAATACAGAACTGCCAGGTCCAAAGGCTAGGGAGATCATAAATATGGACTCTAAATTTCTGGCAACATCCACGAAATCATTACCAGTTGTGGCCTGCAGGGCCAGTGATTGTTATATTGAGGATGTTGATGGCAACGTATTTTTAGATTTTTCAAGTGGAATAAGCACATCAAACATTGGGTACTCAAACAGCCACCTTATTTCCGCGGTTGAGGATCAGATGCATAAAATGTGGCACTTTGCAGGTACTGATTTTTATTATAAAATTCAGGTTGATGCTGCGGAGGCCCTAATAAATGTTATGCCAGGTTCAAGGGATAAAAAGGTATTTTTTACAAATTCTGGAACCGAGAGCAATGAGGCCTCAATAAAATTTGCTAAAAGTTTTACCAAACGGCCTCAATTTATAGGATTCATTGGTGGTTTCCATGGAAGAACCATGGGGTCCCTGGCATTTACTGCCTCAAAGGCCACACACCATGAATATTTTTATCCTGAAATGCCTGGTGTGCACCACATACCATTTGCAGATCCATATAGAAATCCATTTGGAATAGATGGTTATGAAGACCCTGAAAATCTAACAGGTGCTGTGGTGGATTACCTCAAGGATTATGTTCTTGACAGATATGTACCTGCAGAAAGTGTTGCGGGTATTTTGGCAGAACCAATTCAGGGTGAGGGCGGTTACATAGTGCCACCAAAATATTTCCATAAAAGAATGATGGAACTCGCACATGAGTATGGCATGCTTTATATAATGGATGAGGTACAAACAGGCTTTGGAAGAACAGGTTACTTCTTTGCATCTGAATATTTTGGTATTGACCCTGATATTATGTCGCTTGCAAAATCCATAGCATCCGGAATACCAATGGGGGCATCAATTGTAAAATCAAAATATGATTTTGAAAAGTCAGGATTGCATTCAAATACATTTGGTGGCAATATGCTGGCCTGTGCTGCAAGCATAGCAACAATAGATGAAATAAAATCAAAGAAAATGGTTGAGAATTCAAATAAAATGGGTTTCTATTTAAATAAGAGGTTAAGGGAATTGCAGGAAAAATATCCAAGCATAGGGGATGTCCGCGGCCTTGGATTAATGCAGGCCATTGACTTTGTTATGGATGCAAAAAGCAAAAAATACAATAAAAAATTAAGAGATAATGTTATAGAATCCTCTTTTAAAAAGGGTCTTATACTTCTCGGTGCCGGAGAGAGTGCAATAAGGTTCATACCACCATTGATTATTAGAGAGGAACAGATAAATGATACCATGGAAATACTTGATAATTCGATAAAAGAAAATTTATGAATTTAAATAATCAATAAGTTTTATTAAGGGCAGACCTTTATGCCATTTTAATATAAAATTACCATTTTTTGTTATTTCCTGCTTTGGAAGCAGTTCATACAGCCCGCGCATTCTGCCCGTGTAATTTTTATCGGATTCTATTGAGAAAAATCTCCATGGGTCTCCCTTTACCCCCTTTAATCTGTATGCATATGTAATGAAAAGTCCAGAATTTATGCACCTGTTATTTAATTTTATGGCCTGTTCCTGTTTCACTCCGGATGATTCACTAAACGTAAGCTGTTCCCTCTCGGAGGATTTTACCTCAATAACCATGGAGTAATCATCCCTTAAGGAGATAAGATCTGCACCAAATGAACCTGCTGTTCTGGAAACATAGAAAGGTTTTGATATTAATGAATACAGAATATCCCTTGAAACAGGATCAAGATTTTTACCAATCTTTTCTATGGTTTTAATATTTCCTGAAAGTATGTTTAAAAGCTCTCTTTCATATATGCTTCCATTCATGATATCACTTGTTCAAATTTTTTCTTGCCTCCTCCAATAGTTCTATTCTCATCTTATTTCTTAATTCACCCTCGTGGTACCTCCTTTCCTCATCAGGACCCTGAATTTTAAGCCCGGGAATCTCTATGGAATGCCCGCTGTCATCTATGGCAACATAGGTAAAATAGGCCCTGGTTGTAATTTTATTCTCAGCAGTTTCAACGTTCTCAGATTTCACCGTTATTTCCACCTCCATGGTGGATCTTGTTACATAGGTAATTCTGGAATGTATGTTTACTATATATCCAAGTTTTACAGGTGATAAAAAGAAAAGGCTGTCAATGCTGCCTGTAACAACCTTTGACCTTGCATGCTTAAATGCCGTGATGCTTGCTATGTTATCCATCCATTCCACAAGCCTTCCACCATAAAGATTTCCAAATGAATTAGTATCCTCAGGTAAAACAAGCCTGCTCATCTCAGACTCTGATTCGGAAACAGTTTTTTCATTCATGCCTATAAATGTCAGACAATTTAATAATTTTATTCATTTTAAACATATTCTAATTATCTTATATTTAACCATTAAAACGGAAAATATTGTATTAGGACATAGGATATTATAAATTACCTGTTATTAAAAACGGTAAACTAATCAATAATAAAGCTATACACATAAATGGATTTATCTCCATTACAGGTAAAATATCCCAGGGGTGTTAAAACATCCGGTGGAAAGTTATATGAGGTTAATAAAAATGACATAGGCAATGAGAGTATTTTTTCAATTCTGTATCCTGTTGAACAGACAAAAAATATTGCATTGCATTTAATTGAGGCCGGTTTCTCTGATGCCACTCCAAGCTTTTATAAGGGTGAAAAATTCAGCCTTTCAAGGATAATAAAATTTCCATGGGAACTTCATTTAAGGTTATTTGAGCATAAAAATAAGGGTAAAATATTTGCACATGTTGAGATATCACGAAAATATTTTGAGCATCTTTTTATTATACAGCCTGTGGTTTATGAGGTACTTGATATACTGCAGGATAAATTTACAGGCATACAGGTAAATTATGAACCTGAAAATAAAATTGTTAAGGGTTTTTTAACAAATTATAATGTTAAACTGTTACCGCCTGAAAATTTAATAGAATGGGACCCGCTTTTAAACATAATTTATTCAGAATTTACAAAATATAAGGAAAACATAAGGGAAATCCTGGACAGGATAGAAAAAATATTAAATCTATAATTTTTTTGTAAATCTTTTAAGTTTATGCCCGCATACAGGGCATTCTTTAATGTCCTCATTATAAATTTTATGGCATCCGGTACACCGGTATAACCATCTTATTTCCCTTTTTATTTCATTTATGGATGCACCAGAATATTTTATTTTAAGCCTTGATGCAACGTTCTGTATTGCATAATCATCAGTGATTATTATGGCATTAAACTGCAATGCCAGTGCAATTATATCCATATCAGTGCTGCTTAATACATTATAATCCCCTGTTTTTTTGGATGCCTCCTTAACAATGTTAAGATACCCCTCTTCTGGTCTATAAACCCTTATGTTTTCCATGGAATCAATCAAATATTTAATATTTCCATGCTGAATTTCATTAATCACACTTTCAGGAAATATGAGATTTCCGGCTGCAATGTTAATCTTTCCTGATAAAATTGCTGAGGTATCAATTACATAATAAATATTATTTTCCACAGTACCATATTTTTTAAAATGTATAAATATATTGGTATTTAATCCTATCAGTAAATCAAATAGATTTTTAATGATTTTTTAATGTCAAATAATGGATCTAATTTTTTACATAATTTTAATCATCATTGGTATTGCAGTTGGGGCACTAACAGGTATAACCGGCAGCAGCGGTGTTATAGTTGTTGTTCCGGCCCTATCATTTATGGGCATAAATTTTAAAACCTCAATAGGCACCAGTCTTCTTGTTGATGTCATAACCACAACGATTGTTATTTATGTATATTTTAAGAAGAAAACCATTAATGTGGCAGCCGGAATAATTTTGGGAATCGGTGCCGTAATCGGCGCGCAGATAGGATCGAATATTGCCCATATACTGCCGGTCATCCCACTGGAAATTATATTTACTGCCATGGCTGCATATATGGCGTATTATTCCATTAGAAAATCATATAATATGAATAAAAAAGGAATAAAAAAATGGAATTTAAATAAGTTCTTTTCCTTCCTTTTTGGATTTATACTGAGCATACCAATAGGTATACTTACAGGTGTAATAGGCACCAGCGGTGGCATAATGTTTATACTTATAATAATACTGCTTTTTTCCATGAGGGCCCAGGATATGGTTGGAACAGCCACACTTGCAATGTTTTTATCCGCTCTGTCGGGTTCTCTTGGGTATGTCAGGATAGGGCATATAAATTATGTGGCATCCATAATCATTGGTGTTATCGCCCTAATTTCAGGCTATTATTTTTCAATTTATGCCCATAAAATAGACCAGAAGTATATCTACAGATTCCTTGGTGTGGTGTTTATAATAGTGGTTGTCAGTGAATTGATTAAAATATTAATATTATGATAAAATTGATTTTCCAAGGTTAGAATAATATGCACCAAGATATTTAAAATCCCTGTAATTGCATGCCCTGCACTCCTTATTTTTTTTAATATTTATTTTTGTGATATCTGTATTAAATGCATCAATAAAATAAAGGTCCCCTGAAATAGAACCTCCAAGCATTATCCTAACTGCCATTGTAACGGCCATGGATGCAATTGCGGATGGTACCGGGCTTAAAACTCCGGAAACAGCACATGATGGCATTTCAACAGGATCATTATTATAGCATGCATAGCATGATGTTCTTCCCGGTATTATGGCCTTTATCTCCCCGTACATCTCAATTGCAGATGTAAATATCCATGGTTTGTTAAATTTAATGCATGCATCATTTATAATAAATCTGGTGGTCATGTTGTCTGTGCCATCAAAGACAAGATCAGATTTCTCAACCAGATATGCCTTTGAAGCATCAAAAGTCTCATTATAATACTCAATATCAAGATACGGATTGATTTTTTTAATTTTTTTAAATGCTGTTTCTGCCTTGTACTTTCCAATATCATCATAATCATAAAGCAACTGCCTATGGATATTGCTTATCTCTATGATATCCCTGTCTATGATAATAAGCTTTTTTATACCCAGCCGGGCAAATAGATTGGCTGCTGCACTACCTGTTCCACCGAGACCAATTACAAGCACAGTCTTCTGAAGCAGTTGCCCCTGTCCGGTGCTGCCAATGAATTTTAAAGCCTCCTGCCTTGCGTACATCTGATTCATTTTAATTTAAAATATTTAAATAGTTTTTAATCTTTTCCAAATTCTATCCTAAATGTCATATTAATAATACTCTTGAACTGTTGGCTAATGTAACAAGATTAAAACTTGTGATGCCCATTATAGGAATGCCAAACAGATGCAATCAATTGGATAACTTAATAATATATGTTGAAATAAAAAACAGGATACTATGGATTCAGAGATTAAAAATAAGTGGCTTCTGGCTGGTAAAATCGGAAGGAAAGCACTTGAATATGCGCAGACCTTAATAGAACCCGGTGCACTCTTTTATGACGTTGCAGAGAAAACCGAGCAGTTTATCAGGGATAATGGTGCTGAACCATCTTTTCCTGTTAATTTGTCAATAAATAATGAGGCCGCACATTACACACCATTCGAGGGCGATAAAAAGAAATTTAAAACAGGCGATCTTGTAAAGGTTGATCTTGGAGCCATGATTGACGGTTATATATCAGACAATGCAGCCAGCATTGAGGTTGGCAACACCGGCAATTATTCAGATTTAATTGATTCAACCAGGGAGGCCTTAAATGCTGCAATTAAAATCTTAAGGCCAATGGTTAATATTTATAAAATAGGTGAGGAAATAGAAAATGTTATAACATCATACGGATTTAAGCCGGTAAAAAACCTTGGTGGTCATGGAATAAACAGATATGATTTGCACTCGGAAATATTTATACCAAACTATAATGATGGCAATGATGAAACAATTAAAACAGAGAAGGTTATTGCCATAGAACCATTTGCAAGCACCGGGCTTGGATTAATACATAACGGTCAGCTTGGAAATATTTATATAATCGATGATACAAAGGTCAGGGACAAAAATGAGATAATATATAAAAATTTTAATACAGTTCCATTTGCTGAGAGATGGCTGGCAAAAATTAAAACAGATTATAAGGAATACATCAAAAAAATGATGTTAAGCAGATACATCTCCGGATTCCCCGTGTTAAAGGAACACAATAAGGCAATGATTGCACAGTCAGAGCATACAATCATGATCTTAAACGATGAGATAATAGTAACAACATTATAAAATCATAATAATTTCTCTATTATTTTAATAGTGTCGTTTAAAACCATATTTTCAGGCCTGTTTGCATCTATATACTCGACCCTTATATCCGTGCCAGTAAATTTTTTAATATTTTTGAGGAAATATAAATAATATGTGGATACAAAGCCCAGAACATTTTTTTTCTCAAGAACTGATAATTTCTCATCCCTGTATTTTAAAACTTTTCTATTATTTATTATTCTTTTCAATGCTGTATCTATTTTTACATCCAAATAAATAATCACATCTGGCATGCATTTTACAGGCCTTGAAACATCCATAAGATACTGAATTGTTTCATCAATGCCTGAAAAAAATCTCTCTATTAGCGGCCCCTCATAGGCTATTGATGACGCTATGTATCTATCTGATATAACTATATTTTTTATATTTTCCTTTATTTCCTTTTGATGCCTTATTCTATCATATGTAAACAGAAAAAAATCAAGTATCGAGTTATATTCATTTTCCAGGGGTACAAGACCGGCATAGTCAAAGCCATCTGTTGGTTCTCTCGTGTAATAAAAATCTGGAAATGTATTTTTTAGATTATTTACAAGCGTTGTTTTTCCAGACCCATCGATGCCCTCTATGTTAATAAACATTGCAGCCTCATTATAATTCTGTATAATAATATTTAGAAAAATAAAAGTCAAAATAATTATTCAACCATTGAGGTGCCAGACCACCATTATTATGCATACCTGATTCATCCACAGTGGTTTAACATAACTCCTCATGGCCTAATTTTCTGTATTTCCTGGACAACTTATAATGGTCGAAGGTTTGTATTTAATTGCCCGCATTATTAATTGTTAAATACATCACATGGAATCTTAATCACAGTGATTCATAAATTAAACGTTCACGCCTCCAGAGGGTTTAACAGTAAAATTATATATAATATTTTTGCTTACTTAACATATTGAGCTTTATAGAAATTAAGGATTTGGTTAAAAAATACGGAAATACGACGGCCATAAATAATATTACACTGGATATTGATGGCGGTCAGATTTATGGCATACTGGGCCCTAATGGATCGGGAAAGACAACTTTATTAAAAATAATCTCTGGGATCCTGCCTCCAACCTCAGGGTCTGTTACAGTCAATGGAATAAATGCTGTAACCGGTGCAGACAGTATTAAAAAGTTTCTTGGATATATACCGGAAACCCCTGCTTTATATGAATCGTTAACACCCATAGAATTTTTTAATTTTATAGGATCAGTTTTTAATATAGACAGCGCCACTCTTAAGGAGCGCATAAATGCGTTTTCATCAGCACTTGAAATTGAAAAGTATATGAATGAATTTATTGGGTCATTATCATTTGGTACAAAACAAAAGGTTGCAATTATCTCTGCATTAATCCATGATCCGCAACTTCTTGTTATGGATGAGGGTATGAATGGTTTAGACCCAAGGTCTTCCAGAATAATAAAGGAGCTTTTAAGAGATTTTGCGAGCAAGGGAAGAACGGTAATATTCTCAACGCATATTATGGAGATTGCAGAAAATGTATGCGATACAATATCAATACTTTATAACGGAAATATAGCAGGTACAGGATCTCTTGAAAAATTGAAGGAGGAGGCCGGATCAAACAATACGGACCTTGAGGAAATATTTTTAAGATTGACAGGTGATAATGATCTTGATACATTATTAAATTCATTGAAGGATTTATAATGAAGCACACTGAATTATTTCTAAGCAGGCTTCTTATAGTGGAGCAGCGATACCTGGCTGTTAAGGACACAACAAAATTTCAGAATGCGGTAAATTCTGCAAATAAGCAGGGATATTTTTTTAGAAATATTCTATCCACATATATAATGAATGCATTTACATTTATTTTATTCTCACTTTTAATTAACTCATTGTATTTTGGTGAAAGGAGCCCAGATTCAATAGCCTCATTTGGAATCATATTGTTTTCCTATCTTTTTTTGCTTGGTATTTATAATTCTGTAAATTTCATAAATACAATATATGCCTATGACCTCATGGCCCCATTAAAATCGCTTCCTGTTACTGTAAATCAAAACGTTCCATTTATTTCATGGTTTGTTTATAACTCATCGTCATATATGTTTGTTATAGTTCCATCAATAATTTATTTTTACATACTTACAGGGGATATTCAGACGATTGTTCTTGGTGTACTTTATTCGTTTATGTCACTAATACTTGGTTTTATTATATCAACAGTTATATTTATTTACAGGGGTGCCAGGACATCAAGACATTCATCAATAAGGAATTTCATTAGAATCACATTTACATTTTTGCTTCTTGGATTATTCTATGTAATTTTAGAAAATCCAAATTATTTTTCAGAAATGACAACTATTTTTAACAGTTTGCCCACCGTTTTAAAATATTTCTTATTTCCAATAAACATTGAATACATAGTGTATTTAAATTATTCATCCGGATTTATTATCAGGTTTCTTGAAATTATATTATCTTTTATATTTTTATTCGTTCTTATTTTTGTCTATTATAAAATTAGAAGAAGACTTTTCTATATGCTAATGTCATCAGAGGAACAGAAAAATTCTGAGAAAATATCAACAGGCATAAAGAAGGATAAATTATATGTTGCATTTTTAAAGAAGGATATTAAAACAACATTTAGAAAAATTCAAAATCTAACATACATATTTGTGCCAATACTTTTTGTGCTCCCATTCTTCTTTGCAATCATTGAACCGGAAACCGGTGGCATATCACTGGGCATTTTTATTTCCATCATATATCTAACAGTTATAGTCTCCGCATTTTACTCAATATTCCTTCTTGTTATTGAGGGAAAGGGCATAGAAATTTTAAACTCGCTGCCTGTTGGCAGAGGGCAAATATCAGAATATAAGACAATATTTGGCATGATTATATTTTTTGTTTTAATATCCATATATATGCTTGTTATGGATATTTTCTCCCCCGGGCATATATTGGAATATATATTTGACTGGTCCAATGCTATTATTATGTTTTTTGTTATATTATCCATAAATATCAGAAGGTTAATTAAAAAATTACCAGAGGGGGTTACCAGCATTAATTATTACTCATTTGGAAGATACCCAATGGCCATGCTTTTTATTATTTCAATAATTATAGCATTAATTTCTGTAGTTTCAAGCATGGCCTTATCATATTTTGTATCCCACGCCCTTAATTATTATGTTTACTGGGATTTACCTGTTAATATTGTTATATTATTAATATTAGTTTTAAATACCAGCACATTTAAAATACGAAAATATTATTAATAGTTTATAAATAAACCTACATCGTGATAAAATGGTTAATGTAAAGGAAGTTCCAGCTGAGGCATTAATTTCGGAAATAGTTAATGAATTTAAATCCAGGAATGTTGAAATTCCAGAATGGACTATGTTCTTAAAGGATGGAAAGGGCAAGGAAAAATCATGGACACAGCCAGACTGGTATTATACCAGACTGGCCTCAATACTAAGAAAAATTTATATAAAAGGGAACATAGGAATTTCAAGGATGAGCCAGGAATATGGCAGCAGGCAGGACAGGGGTACAAAAAGATACCATCCTGTACAGAGCAGCAGGTTCATTATAAGGTACATGTTTCATGCCCTTGAGACAATGGGCTATTTAAAAAAAGATAAGGCTGGCAGGGTACTCACACCGGCAGGCCAGGCACTGCTTGATAAGGCATCAAGGGACGCCATGAAAAAGGCTGTTGAGAATAACAAGGTTCTAGAAAAATATTTATGATAAAATTTATCAAGGTTATAATAATATTATATTCCGGTGTTGTAAATGTCTGCTGACGATGATGAACTGGAGCGAATAAGGCAAAGAAAACTGGCCGAACTCGAAAGAGAATCCCAGGAAAGGGCAATGGAAAGCGAGAGCCGGAGGCAGGCACAGGAAGAGGAGGCAAGGAAGCAGCAAATATTGAGGCAGATACTCTCTTCTGAGGCAAGGGAGAGGCTCAATACATTGAGGCTTGTTAAGCCCGAGCTTGTTGATAATGTCGAAAATCAGTTAATTCAACTTGCCAGTATGGGCAGGATCAACAGGGTAATAAGCGATGCCGAGTTAAAAAACATCCTGTTAAGATTGACCGGCACACAGCATGAAACAAAAATAGAGAGGAGATGAAAATGAGCAGAAATAAGCCACTAGGTAAAAAGTTAAGATTGATGAATAGAATAAAATCAAATAGAAGGGTACCTGGCTGGGTCATGCTGAGAACAGACAGGCATGTAACACAGAACCCAAAAAGGAAAAACTGGAGAAGGTCCAATTTAAAGCTTTGAGGTGTTTATAATGGTTGAGGAACAGAATTTAACAAATGAGCAGATAATAAATGTATCCCTGAGGGCCGCAAGGTTTTCATCCAGAAGCCGCAGGGCAGACACTGCAATTAAAATTATAAAGGAGCAGGTTGCAAAATACACAAAATCTGATATGGGCATGATATGGGTGGATAATAAGGTTAATGAGGCCTTATGGAGCAGGGGTAGAAAGCACATACCCACAAAAATAAGCCTTAAGGTAATAAAATTAGAGGATGGAACCGCTGAAATCATCCTACCATAAAATATAAAGTTATGATTAAAAAATTATCAATTTTTGGCAGTGATTTTATTGGCGTTTACGTTAAATCATTTAAGGATATGGCATTTATCCCAAAAAACCTGAATGACGATATTGAAAAGGTTATACAGGATACCCTTAAGGTTGAAACAAAGAGGATAATAATAAATAATTTTAGCCTTATTGGGACAATGATTGCGTTTAATTCAAACGGCATAGTTGTGTCAGGCCTTTCAGGGCCTGAAGATTTTCAGGGTATTGACCTTGACGGTAGAAATATACTATTTTTAAAGGACAGGTTAAATGCCGTTGGAAATAACATAATTACAAATGATAAAACCGCGGTAATACACCCATCATTTACAGAATCCTCAGAAAAAGCGATTGAGGATACACTTGGTGTTGAGGTTATAAAATCGACAATTGCAGGGGTTAAAACTGTTGGGGCTGTTGCCGTATTAAATGATAAGGGCATGCTTGTATCCCCAGAATCCAGTGAGGATGAAATACAAAAACTTAAAGATCTTTTTGGGGTTAATGTAAACACCGGAACAGCCAATTTTGGAAGCTATTATATAGGTGCATCCATTATAACCAATTCCAGTGGAATACTTGTTGGAAATGCAACAACATCAATAGAAATAGGAAGAATAGATGATACACTATCTTAGTTGAGATACAGTTATAACAGGTATTAGATTTATACCGTTTTCTTTTAAAAATTCTTTTGCGCCCTCCTCACGGTCAACAACACATATGGCATTTTCCACCACAGCACCATGGCTTCTTAATATCTCCACAGATTTTAAAATAGAACCGCCTGTTGTTGCAACATCATCTATAACATCTATTTTTTCCCCATTGTTAATTTCTCCTATCCATCTCTTATTTGTGCCATGAGTTCTTTCAGTCTTCCTTATTATTACATAATCTATTTTAGTTTTCAGTGCGGTGGCCACAAGTATTGGAACAGCACCAAGCTCCATGCCTGCAATCTTTTTTGCAGATATTTTTAACGATATTGCATCTGCCATGGCATTAAGTATTTCTGGCCTTGTTGATGCCTCCTTAATGTCAACATAATAATCAGATTTTTTACCTGATGTGAGGACAAAATAGCCAAACTTAACAGCTCCAGATTCCAGAAGCGTTTCCCTGATTCCCATATAGGTTTATTATAGTATGTATTTTTAATCTTTTTATACAATTTAATCTTTTTATACAATTAACCTTAATATGTCTTAATGGACTTACCAACAATGGAAGACAGCAAAATTATTTTTGCACTGGATGTGTATGACCGAGATACTGGAATAGAGCTGGCTAAAAATCTGGCAGATCAGGTTTTCGCCATAAAAGTTAACTGGCCAATCATACTTGAAAACGGCATAAAAATAATATCTGAGCTTTCAAAATATTCAAAGATAATATGTGATTTTAAGCTGGCTGATGTGGAAAACACCGACAAACTGATTACAGAAAAGGTTGCACAGTATGGTGCATGGGGTATTATATCACATGCATTTACAGGCATAAAATCATTAAGGGCGGTTGTAAAATCTGCAGGCCAGATGAAGGTTTTTTCGGTTGTTTCAATGTCCCAGGAATCATATATAGATAATGTATATGATAAGCTCGTGGATGATTCATTAAAGGCTGGAGTTTTTGGGCTTGTGGCTCCGGCAAACCGTCCGGACAGGCTTAAAAAAATAAGGGATATTTCTGGGGATATTAAGATCATAGCACCTGGTGTTGGGGCCCAGGGGGGTAATATCATATCTGCAATTATGGCGGGCGCAGATTATATTATTATAGGCAGATCAATATATGATTCTCCAGATCCCATTGGGGCCATAAAAAAATTTAATGATGAGGCCACAAAATTATGAGAATTAAAAATATATAAAACATTTTAACAATAAATTTAATATGTTATGTTCATTAATTGATTATGTACATTGCAACATTAAATATAAACGGAACAATAAATCAGAATATGGTTTCCAGAATAATGCCGGTACTGGATTATGTGTATAATAAAAACAAGGTTAGGGGTTTGATTCTCATAATTAATTCCGGTGGCGGGGATGCAAATTCAACAGAAATAATTTATAATAAGCTAAGAAAAATAGCAGAAAAAAAACCTGTTTATTCATCAATTCTTGGGACTGGCGCCTCTGGTGCCTACTGGCTTGCGTGCGCATCTGAAAAAATTTTTGCCATGCCCACATCAATAGTTGGATCCATAGGTGTTATAAGCATATCAGCAGATGTATCCGAGTTCCTAAGTGCTGCCGGTATTAGGCCAAGGATAACAAAAATAGGAAAATATAAGGATATGAACTCGCCATTCAGGCCCATGACAGATGAGGAACAAAACATATACTATGAAATAATGCAGGACGTTTTTAAAAGGTTCAGGGATGAGGTTAAATCAAGAAGAAACATCAAAAATATAGATGATGTTGCCACCGGTCTTGTATTTTCATCATCAAGGGCAAAGGAATTATCCTTAATAGATGAGATAGGTGATACGGAGGCATGTATAAACGATATGAAAAACAGAATCAAATCTGGTATTGGCATTAAGGATTTAACCCCACGCGGTGGTATAATATCCAGATTTATCTCAATGTCCACCGATTCATTTTTTAGCGAATTTTTTAAAAACAGGATCTCATAAAAATGAATTATACACCTTTTTGATCTCATCATATATTAAATTTTCATTTTTATTTATAACATATGCAATTCCAAAGGCAGCACCAAAACCGGTACCTTCCTTAACATATCCCTGTTCATAATAATCAAGACCCTGTATTCCGGAAAAATTGGTTTTTGCATATATTATGTTACCGCCTGCAATATCACTTAATAAATCGCCACGGTCATTAATTATATAACCTGTTGTAAATATATATCTTTTCTCATGAGATTTGTTTATTATTTTATCAAGGAGATAAACGCACGCCATCTGTGTGCCTCCGGCATACATTATTGTTGAATTTCTTACAGCCCCTGATATGCCTGTGGCAAGTGCCATCATGTAATCACCATACTGTATCATTGAATCCATTGCATTATTAACAGGTTTATATCGCTGAAAGGCCTCATCTGCAACCTTCCTCTTTAACTGATCAGGCCCGGATTTCATTGAACTGCTGGTCATATAATCATAACCAAGCGATCTAAGAACCATGTATGCTGTTGTTGTCCCGCCGGGAACGCTTTCAGCAAGAACAATATACTTATATTTTTTATCCAGCATCCTGCCAATATACCTGCCTGTTTCAACTGCCACATCATATTTGGTAAGTGCCTCCTGTTTTCTTGGGTCATTTGCAGGCCCAAGTTTTGTATGTAAATATGGAATCTTTGGTGATTCATAAAATCCAGCATCAACTATCAAAATATCAACACCCGAAACCAAATTTGCCGCCCTTGTTATTATTGACGGTGTGGGTATACCGTTTTCGGTCATTGGTATAACATCATAGGAAATGCATTTTCCAGAATATATAATCTCTGAATCAAGAACCGGTGTCAAAAACGTGAGCTCAGAGTTTTCACCTGCGGCAGATATTCCCGGAATTTTTGATATCTCTGTGCTACCGGCAAGCAAAACATATATTATATCATCATTTCTATCAATTTTATTTATTATGCTGTTTCCCTGAATAATCATGCATTTTTTATGCATTCCTTACCATAAACTTTTCCTGAAAAAAATTGTAATAAAACTAAAATGAATTTTTAGGACCCAAAAATTTAGATGCAGTTATTATAAAGTTAAATTTTATACATTAATATTATAAGGCATTTCATTTATAATAAAATTAAATAATTTAATAAATATTAACAATGATGCACGGTGGCAGGGTCCATGAAACTGCAAGGGAAAACGGTTTTAACATAAAATCAATCATTGATTTTTCCTCTAGCATGAATGATTTTATTAAATTACCCGAGATTACCATGGGTAGGGAATGCATTGAAAATTATCCTGACACAGATTATGAATATTATAAAAATTACATATCAGGAGGGGAATTTAAAAAAGATAATATATTAATTGTCCCAGGATTGACATATTTTATCCATAGAATTATGCTGCTTTCATCAGGCAATATAATTATTATAACCCCCACATTCAATGAATATTTATATGCAAGATCAAACTCCAAAAAAGTTGAGATTCCTTTATATGTGATTCAAAAAAATCCATACATTTTAAAAAATTATAATTTTAACTCAATATTTATTGTGTATCCATCAAGCCCAACCGGAGAATTAATGGAAGCCAATGTTATGAATGCAATATTAAATATAAGTTTGTTAAAAAACGCCCGTGTTTTTCTTGATGAATCATTTATATATTTTTCAGAAAAAAGGCCGTTAAATGAAATTTCATTGATTAATAAATATGGCAATCTATTTGTGTGCAGGTCATTAACAAAGGCTTTTTCAATTCCCGGTCTTAGAATCGCCTATGTGGCATCAGCCCCTGAAAATATCATCATGATGGAACATGATTTTGATCCATGGCGTATGTCCTCTGCATCACTTAAATATATATCTAAAATTAATTATAATAATCTGGCAGGACTTCCAGAGATGGTTACGCTTGAGAGAAATTATATTATTAAAAGGATGATGGGGCTTGGTTTCACTCCTGTTGGAAAACCGGTTGCAAATTATATAACATTTAAGGCCCCAGAACATATAAATATACTTGATCTTGATAAATTTTTAAAATCAAACGGCATATTAATAAGGATTCTTGATGATTATAAGGAATTTGGAACAAATTATATTAGAATTTCTGTTAAACGGAGGAATAAAAATGTTAGGCTAATATCAAAGATAAAGGAATACATGGGTGATTTATATAGGTAAAATAATACAGGTTCTTGGCACAACATCGGATTCAGGTAAGACCACTGTGGCCATGGCTCTATGCAGATACTACTCTGACCTGGGCTTTAGAGTCGCACCATTTAAAGCTGTAAACATGTCATTAAATTCAATATCCATAAGAAATGATGGGGAAATATCCCGTGCTCAGTGGTTGCAGGCGCTGGCCGCAAGGACTGAACCAGACGTCCATATGAATCCGTATATACTTAAGCCAGAGGGTTCAGGAAAATCACAGTTAATAGAACTTGGAAAATCGAAAGGTTCCATGCCACTAAATGAATATTTTAATTATCTTAAAATGCATGCCCCGGATGTTATTAAAAAATCCCTTGACTATCTGCTTGAACATTATGATATTATTATAGCCGAGGGTGCCGGATCACCCGCGGAGATTAACATGTTTGGCAGTGATTTTGCCAATACCTTTGTTTCAGGTATCTATAACACGCCTGCAATACTTGTTGCCGACATAGACCGCGGTGGCGTTTTTGCCTCCATTTATGGTACAGTAAAATTAATGGAGAGACCTGATCTATTAAAATATATAATAATAAATAAGATGCGGGGTGATACATCAATACTTGAAACAGGCATAAATAAAATAGAGGAACTTACCGGGAAAAAAATTATTGGCATAGTTAAATATACAAACATAAATCTTCCAGGAGAGGATTCCATGAATTATAATAATTCAAAACTTTACAGCAGAAATGTGGCCATAATAAAATATCCACACATGGAAAATTATAGCGATTTTGATCCATTATATTTATTTGGTATAGGTTATAATTATGTTGACAAAAATAATGTTGATGATATTCTGGATGCAAAAATAATAGTCCTGCCAGGATCGAAACTTGTATACTCTGACCTTGAATATATTAAAAATCATGGCATATATGAAAAAATAATGGAGATGTCAGGAAAATCAATAATAATAGGCATATGTGGTGGATACCAGATGCTTGGAAATAAAATAATGGACCCACATAGAATAGAATCAGAACAAACAGAATATACCGGTCTCAATTTACTGGATGCTGTAACATACTACAATGAAAAGAAAACTGCACGTGGTGTAACATACAGGCTAAATTCCAAACTATTTGGTAATACATCATTTTTTAATGGATATGAAATACATTTTGGATCAGTTTATGATCAAAATGATGCCCCTTTAAATGAATTGTGCGGGGGCTATGAGGGCTCAATCAATAAGAACGTAATTGGAACAAACATACATGGGATCTTTGAAAACACTGAATTCCTGGAGTATCTATTTGGATTAAAATTCCAGAATTATAACTCCATACTAAATAATAACATAGATACAATATCAAGGTCCATAATTTCAGGCATAAATGAAAAATATCTTAAAGAACTGATATTATGACACTAATTATATTGTTTCCAATTATTATTCTGATATTTTCTTATATATATGATATTTTTCTTGGCGAACCACCATTAAAAATACATCCGGTTGTGATTCTGGGAAAAATCATTGATTTTACATCCATTTATTTTAGAAAAATAAGCCAGAAAAGAATTGCAGGGCTTTTATTTCTTTTATTTATCATTATTTTATATGTAATTCCCTCAGCAATCCTATTTCTAATATTTCGCCTCAATAATCCCTATGCAATCTTAATTTATCTTTTAATTTCCATCTATATTTTGAAGTCCACATTTTCGGTAAAATCCATGCATGACCATATATTAAAAATTATTCATGCACTGGAATTAAACAATATTGACATGGCCAGGAGAAGTACATCACTTGTTGTCAGGCGCAGTACCGAGAATATGACACCGGGTCTTATATCATCGGCCGCTATAGAAACAATAGCCGAGGGCTTTGTTGATGGTTACCTCACCCCAATTTTTTTTTACTCATTTACCGGGCTGGCCGGTGCACTGGCATGCAGGGCCATAAATACTATGGATTCAATGGTGGCATATAAGGATAAAAAAAATATTAAATTTGGATATTTTACTGCACTAGCAGACACAATTATTAACTACATACCTGCAAGGCTTTCGTGTATTATCTTTTTCATTAGCTCAATGATTCTTGGCTATAAATCAAAATTCAGAACCGGTATTAATTCAACAGATAGTGTTAATGCCGGATTTAGTATAAATTCAATGGCTGGAATATTAAACGTGAGGCTTGAAAAGGTTGGTGAGTATATTATAAATGAATCTGGCAGGGAACCCAATATCAACGATATTAAAAGGGCACTGAAAATTTATTATTTATCAAGTTTAATATCCTTAGTTTTTGCGTGCATAATAATCTATATTTTGTATCTTGCCGGGATAGTTTTAATAATTTAGAGGTTTTATATTAATTCATATTTTTATTATAAGATTAATATAAATTTAAATATTGGGATAAATAAGGATATTCGTGATAACAGATTTTGCATTTAAATGTGTATTAATGAAGTTAATTATAGGAATACTTATATAGTCTTTTTAAATACAAATCTTGGAACTGTAAGATGTTTAAAATAATCTTGCAGTAAAAAGACTGTCGAAGTGTTATCATGACCGATCTTTTAGAAGATTTTGAAACAAAGAGAGAATCAATCCGGGAAGAGGTTGAATCACACATTAAAAAGCGAGATGAGGCTAATGCACAGGCGCAAAAATATGCCAAGATCCGGGACGAACTTAATCAGAAAACCCATGAAATGAGGGAGCAGGCCAAGGCTAAGATCGCTGAAAAAAACGACCTTATTGAGAAGATCAAAACCTTAAGGGAAGAAAAGGAGGAGCATTATAAAAATCTATCAGAACTTAAAAAGAAGCTCAGGGAAATTAAAAGCGGGGAAGCGTCCGGACTGGATATTAAGGATATTAAGGCCAAGGAAAAGGAACTCCAGTATCTTGAAAAAAGGCAGCAGACAACAGAGCTTACAAAGGAGGAAGAAAATAAAATTATAGTGGAAATAAGAAGACTTAACAATGAAATCAGGAAGGCCAAGGCAAACAGGGAGGAGGAACTATTAAAAAATAAGGACATAAAGGAGCTAACTGATAAAATTAATGAGGAAAGAGCACTTGGAGAGCAGTATAAAAAGCAGATAGAGGAAATGTCAGAAAAGATCTCGAAATTAAGTGATGAGATCAATACCATGCTTCAGGAGCTTGATGAGGTACGCCATACAGCAGATGAGAACCATGAACTATTTGTAAAATACAGTCAGGAATCAGAAAAGGAGCATGCCGCATTTATAAAGGCAAAGAACGATTTAAGGGATCTGGAAAAGGCCATATATGCCATAAAAAATAAAACAAAGGTTAGCAAAAAGAAGGAAAAGGAATCTGAACTTCAGGAAAAGGCCTCAGAGCTTTATGAGAAGTTTAAGGCTGGAGAGCAGCTTACCACAGAGGATCTTTTAATTTTGCAAAAGGCTGGTTTCCTGTAATTATGAAAACCTACAAGGTAGGATTTTTATTAATAATTTCCGGATTTATACTATCATTAATTTTCGCCGTGCTGGGCATAGATAAGGTTGGATTATTTCTCTTTTTTCCATTTATTATAAGTACCAATCCTGTTTCAATAATACCATTTTTATTAATTTTTATAGGTTTTATAATGCTTTTTATATCCCCTATATTTGTCTTAAGGAATGAATATGAAAATAAATACGATGATTACTATAATAATGATATCTATCAGAATTTAAATCAGGATAAAAATGTAATAAATGAGGATAAGAATAAAAAAAATTCATTTGGTGGCCTCATAATGGTTGGGCCCATACCAATTATTTTTGGTAATGATAAAAAAATGATTTATATATCCATGATAATAGTTGTTATAATAATACTTCTTTATATATTCTTTATATATCATCTTCTATAATCTTTGATGCCAGTGATACGTTATATATTCTTGATTTACCCTTTAATTCCAGTTCTGGTGATATTATGCTGTCCACAATTTCTGAATCCTGGCCAATAACACAATCCCTCATTATCACAGAATTCTTTATTTTTGAATTCTCTCTAACTGTTACATTGGGCATTAATATTGAATTCTCTATCTCAACATTTTTTTCTATATTAACAAAATCATATATGGCCGAGCTCTTTATTTTAACATCCCTGTCAATTTTTATTGAGTTCCCTATATAACTGTTATAGATCTGGCATGAATCAAATTTGGATGATGTTTCTATTATGTTTTTTCCCTTTATAAGTTCATCATTGTATTCCTTTCCATATTTATTCACCATTATCTGATTTGCCCTTATAAGGTCGTTGGGCCTTCCCGTATCAAGCCATATGCCCTTCCCAACATAACCATATATTTCAATGTTTTTTCTTAATAATCTTGGAAAAAGGTCACGTGCGAAATCATAGGGCACTGTTTTAATGTAAGATAATATTTCGGGCTCAATAACATATATGCCTGTATTGGCTATATGTGAGAATGTTTCCGATTCTGATGGCTTTTCCAAAAATTTAGTTATTTTATTATTCTTAAGCTCCACTATCCCAAACTGGCTTGGGTCAGAAACCTCTGTTAAAACTATGGTAATTTTGGCATTATTCTTTTTATGGAAATTGATAATATCCTTTATATCAAAATCAGATAATATATCCCCGCTGCCAACAACAAAGGTATCATCTATGAAATTGGATATTAATTTTATGCTGCCTGCCGTACCAGCCGGCTCTTTTTCAACGGAAAACAATATGCTCTGATCCGAATTTTTTGTTTCAATTATACTTTTAATAAGGGCCTCAAATTTGTAACCTGTTGTGACTATGACATCATTTATTCCGGCCCTGTAGAAAGAGTCAAGAAGATATGACATGCATGCCTTTCCGGCCACAGGTATTATTGGTTTTGGAATGGAATATGTTATTGGTCTGAGCCTTGTACCCTTTCCGCCAGCCATTACAACTGCTTTAAAAACCATGAATACCAATAATATATTATCTTATTAATTTTTTTAATGTATGTATAATTTTAATGTAAAATTTAAATATTCCAGTGAATATTAATGCGTGTTGATTTAAATGAATCATATAATTTTTATAAAAAAAGCAGTCTCTGAGGCATTTGCCAGCATATAGTTATTGGTTTATATGAAGAAAGTTTTAGCATCAAAAAGATTAGATCTATAGGTGTTTGTTAACATGGTTAACAGAAACCAGAACAAGATTACTAGAAATTCATTTATATAAATACGTGGATTTATTTCTAATAGATTTATTTATAAATTATTTATTAATAATAGTATCGATATATATACAATTATTTATTATAATATTTATGAATAACTATACGACTAAAAATAGAAGCTATAGATGGATTGGCATTGCGGTGTTGTTTTCATCTTTTACTGCTTTGTTGGCAATTACATTAAGTGGTATAAATTTGTACGGAAATAGCGCCATTTTAGCTCTTTATTTTACTAATCACATATCACTTTCTTCAGCTGAGTTATCTCTCAGTGCTCTGGTTTTTCCTGCAGGATTTGCAATAAAATATCTGCTGGGCACAGCAGGATATGAAGCCTTTATTGACGGAACAACAATAATTTTTATCAGGTATACCGTTCTCGATGTTTTGGGATTTTGGGGATGGATGATACCGGCTTCAATATCAGGTGCATCAGCATGACTAAGAAAATAAAAAGCTTAAATTATGACATTTATTCCTATTTTTTATATTATTTTTTAGTTTTATATTTTGCCATAATTTTTGTGGCCTTTTTTCATACATCTATATTCATACTTTCTTCCACAATTAAAAGAGAAATATTTATTGCATTGGTACTGTATCTAAGCTTTTTGTCAATGAATTATTATAAAACAGGATATTTAAAGCCTTTATATGCATTACTGGAGTTATTTCCACTCCTTCCAATAATTTTATATTTTAAGGGTAAGTTCTTTTCTAAAAACCAAAAGGAGTTAGGTACATATTTTATATACTCTCTCCTATTATTTATTTTTATTTTTTCCTTTACCATTGTGATTTCTGCATTAGCATTGATATATAAACCTTTATTTTTCAGCATGGTTGGAAGTAAGCCCTATGCAGATAAATTTTTGAAGCCTGTAGCTGTCTATAAAAATACTTCGTCTTTCATAATTTTACATAATCTAGCATTTCTTTCATTAATAATATTGGGTGGCCCATTTCTATATATTCCAACCTTCGCCGGTTCGTATTTCATGGCTATAATTACAATGCCAGTACTGGCAGGCGCTATTATAAGCGGATATTTTAATTATATTTTACCAAACGCTATTCTGGAAATTTCTGGAACAATAATAGCCGCTGCCTCCTCTTTTATTTTATTCATGTTTGTATTGGAATCAATTAAAGAAAATAAGCAATTTATATTCCCTAAAAAATATTTAAAATACATCATTTCTGGACTTATTATGTCCCTTATGAGTTTTCTGTTTGCATGGCCTATTGAAGTTTTATTGATTACTAGGAACATCACGTTTGTATGGCTTAAGGCCTTCTATTTTATTGATTTATATATTCTGGTGGTTGATTTCATCATTATTTTTAAGTTATTCAGGGGAACTTTCATGTCCCCTCTAGAATATTTTAGCCTTTATTTTTTCATCTCTTTATTTTTATTTGGTTTAGTTGGTGCAAAAACAATACACTCATCAATTTGGTATTTAATATTATTTGGTACCTTCTCCAATTATTTTATGTTATATTCACTATTTTCAATATTTAATTCTAATAATGAAATAGGTAAAATAGATGGTGACCTCATTTATGTAATAGCGAGGGGAAAAAGTATGACCCCTGTCATAGAGGGGGGGAGATATTCTTATTATTAAGAGAGTTAACAGCATAGAAGAATTAAGTATTGGTGATATAATAACATATAGAACATCCGCCATATATTCACCACTGAATAATTCTGGAATTGTAACCCATAGAATAATTAAAATTATGGGGGATAAAATTTTTGCCAAGGGTGATAATAACGCGTCTATTGATGCTCAAACAATATACCCTGATGATATTATAGGTGTTGTATTAGCAAAATTAACATATATAACAGGAAAGGTACAAACATTGGAGATTTTAAAACAGGATGATAAAATTAAAAGCGAATTTCCCTACATTAATAATTTAAATCCAAGAGTTAAACATAATAATCAGTTTCATGAATTTTATCTAGTACTAATATCCTTTTTATTAATCATCTTGGTATTGGTTTAAATTGTAATTTTTCTCTAAAGTCTAGAATAAAAATTGATCTTTTTAATCTTAAAAAAGTCAATTAATTTTAAATATGATTGAATGGATGTGATTTATATTTGGATCAAATTTATGGCAAATTAATTATGCAACCAATTCCAATTATTAAGAAAAGTTAAATATTTTAATTAAAATAAGCCTAAAATGAATTATAACATACCGGAACCAAAAGTTTTTCCGCAGAGGGTTAGATCATCCAAGAGGAAATGGTATGCTATAATTGTAATTATTATCCTTTTAATATCATCATTTTCAATACTCTCGGCATTACATCCGCATCCAATTGCACCTGAAACTTCCATTGCATCAGCAGGCAACTATGTAAGCACCGGCACACCATATAATATTACAATTAAACTCAATCAGCCCCCAAAATACGTGAAAATTTTCTGGGGGGATAATACAAACTCAAATATAAGCACATCCGGTACAGCCATCACCATAAGCCATATTTATACAAATCCAGGAATATATTATATACATTATTTTGCAGTCTTTACCTCAGGTATTTTATTTCCAGATTATTATATACCGGTTTATGTATCTTCTAACTATTTTTCAAATTATACGGCACAGGGCATATTGTCAGTGTATAATTATTCAAGGTCACCCATAAATCCTGACTCAAATATTTTTTATCCTAATACTAATATGAATATATCGGGATCATTTACACCTCCTGATGATCCTAATTACAGCCTTATTTCAGGAACATTTTATCTTTTTAAAAATGGAAATATTATAAAAACTTTTAACATTAATACATATTTTGATCACAGTTCAAAATCATATGTATATAAAAATTTAATTTTTAATTTTAATCATACTGCACCAGGAAATTATACAATGGAGCTTGTTACATATTCTGGAAACGTTTCATCATCGGGAAGTGTTAGTGATATCATATCATCAAAATATTTTCTGGATGTTATTATAACATCCAAAATCCCACATATTTATATAGATAAGAACATGCCATACATTGCATTTGCCTCATCATCACCATATAACAATCTTAATCCAGAAACTGCATATACGTCTGGGGATATGCAGATTTTAATGAACACCGAGGAATTCCTATTTTATTATAATCAGACCTCAGGCAAGTATTATCCAAATATAGCAGATTACCCAGAAATAAAAAATGATAACAAAACCTTTATATTTAAAATATCAAATTCATTTAAGTTTCAGAATGGTGAAACTGTAAATGCCTATGATGTTTATTATTCACTTGTAACTGACATAATCCTTGACAATGTAACACCCCAATCACCAGGATGGCTGCTTGCTCAGTACGTAATCCCTGGGAACTATTATACAAATGTAACATATAATAATATAAAGAACGCAATATCGTATAGCAATACATCAAACACTGTTACAATAAATTTTACCCATCCAATGAGCAATGAAACAGTTTACAGAATACTCACATCTCCTGGTGCATTTATTACATCGGCCTCTTATATGATCCAGCATGGTGCTGTTCTAAATATTACAAACGCTGGAATAGAAAAATTCAGGTCAAACTATGAAGATGGAAACTACAGTTACTTTGTAAACCACATCATCTCTGATGGCCCTTATGAAATTTTATCATTAAATAAAAACGCTGTCACGCTTATAAGAAACCCGTTTTTCATGGGAACAAAATATAATGCAATCCCGCATTTTGATATAATAAAAATATATTACGGCCTTTCCCTGGCAGGCAGGCTGCAGGGATTAAGATTAAATGCACTGCAGATGGCCTCTGTGCCATATGAATATTCAAATGCGTTCAGTGCAATAAATAATATTTCAATATCGGGCAATGTAACATATTCCGAAATATACAGTTTTAATTCAAATGTAAATCTAACAATGCTTGGAAACTACGGTTATTTTAATATGCCATATAATTTATTCTCAAATATAACTGTCAGGGAGGCTTTTTATAATGCATATCCAGGAAATAACCTGACACTTTCCAAGCATCTGTGGGATCAGTTTGTGTTAAATGCCGGTGATAAATATAATATAAAAAATTCAAGTGGTGTATTTCTCTATAATAACGCCACATTAAAAATACCATTATTTGTCAATTCTATAATAAATGACCCGGAGGTTGTTAGATATATTAACAATTTGCAGGGTGTCATAAAAGGATTAAAGGTAATAATAATTCCAGTTACAGGAGATAAAATGAAATCATACGAATTTTATGGTAATAATCCAATGCCTATTTACCTATCACTTTTACCCTTAAATATGAATTTAACCGAGAAAATTAGCTATCTTGGAAATCCAGAAAATGGAACATACATGTATCAGAACGGTTTCAGCATAGGACTGTACAATAAAAGCCACAAAAATCAGACCAAACTTATGTTAAATTTAAGTGCCTCAATAAATAAACTAACATTTAATTATTCAAGTAAGAACATAACCGATGCCCAGGAAAATCTCAGCATGCTCTACCTTTATATATTCACAAATGAAAATGTAACAATAACACATATTCATAGATCCAGTATTTATGGTTTTAGGTACTCTTTAAATAAAAATTATAACATAATAACATTTAATACATTATATTAGTTTCTTTTAAACTCGAGTATAGGAAGCATGCCACCCTGCCGTTGTAATAATCTGTGAATGCCGGTTTATTGTCCTTGCATATATCCATTGCATATTTGCAGTTCCAGAAATATGGACATCCAACCCTGTTCTCCTCCCTGCTTATTTCTCTTCCCGACATCATATCCATGGAAAATGGGTGCAGCTGCTCATTATTAAATTTTACTGTTGAATTTTTCTCCACAGGCATGCCTGCATATATGACGCAGACATCATTGAATGCCCATGGAAATTGAATCACAGCCCTTGGTCCTGATGCCACTGCCAGGGTGGCAAATTTAAATGTCTTTGATAATATATTTACATTTTTTAGTAAATTTCCATCCACATCTCCAGGTTCCTCAATAATAAGTAATTTTACATCGGAGAATGCATAAATAGCAAGCAGTATATGCTTAAGCAGTTCTGGGTCCACCTCATGGGGGTATTTATTAAGTTCTGAAGTATCAGATTTTATATTCATATATTTTAAATATTCGAGTATGTAAGCGTTTATTTCACTGTTAAGATCATGTTCTATTCCATGCCTGTTTATCCTGAGCAAAAGATTAAAAAATCTAAAATTTTTTTTCTCCATATCTATTCTAATCTTGTCCCTTGCATAGCTGTAATTATATTTAGAATTTTTTTTATAATAAATATTGACATAATCATCCTTAAATCTATAGAAATCCCTTAATTCAACTATATTTGCAAGATCTATGCCCTTTTTCTGGAGCAGCATAATCTCCATGAGTTCATTTTCTGGCTCCTCTGATCTTTCAAGTACATTCTTTATTTCATTTAATTTATTAATAACGCCGTATTCTGTTGCCCAGTATCTAAGATAATTTTCAGTATCAGGATACTTTTTATAACCATCCATTAAAAGTTTAATATCCTCCCTAGAAAATGTTTCCCTTCTTAAAACAGCATTTAATATCCTTACCCTTGCAGAATATGGTATAAAATCTATTATTTGATCCTTAATTTTTAAGGTTTTATCAAACAGTTCGCATGCGTGTTCAGGTATTATAAACACATTTTTAAGCGAGTATGCTGCGGCCATTAAATTTTTATCGTTCATGCTGTATCGTTTAATTCTATTAATTAAACCTGAGACATCCTCACCGAGAATTTCCATTGTTCCTGATACTTTAATATTTTCATCGGCATTAAGATAAAAAATGGACATAAACAGATCCTTTCTCTCATCATTAAAGATTAGAAGTACGCTTTCATTATCCATTATTTCATGGTTTAATCCGTATAGTCTAAGGTTTTTATTATTAATAGCCGAGAAGTTATTGAATTTAATAACAGGATTATTCCTTTCCATAGATTCCGGACCTCCTGATGCCATAGCCTAACCCGTGGGCAGAAAGAACGAATAATGACAGAAAAATAACTGGAAACATTTCAACCCACCACATCCCAATGGATAAATAAGTAATTCCGTTGCCGTTAATATACATTAATGTACCAAGATTAACCAGCAAAAAATTGCCTGTATAAATACCAAAAAATAAAATTAAATTAATAATTGCATACATTGTTCCAATATCTGAAAATATATATGGAATCAATTTTTTAAAGACATATTTTATTAAATATATTAAATTTCCATCAGGTCTTTTAAGATTAATCAGGCGCCTGATATAAAATGGAAACCATGAAATTCCTGCACCTATTATTATGCCATAAATTGACGGCCTTATAATGTACATTAATATTAATATGAACACCATATAAGGCATGCTGAATAGGGATAAATTAAAGAGTCCTATTATTTTACTATAAATCCTATTTCTTAAATAATAACCGGGGAAGGAAATTATAAATCCTATTAAAAGGGCAAGAAAAACCGAGGAAAATGTTAAAGTTAAATCCAGTTTTAGCGTGGCCAGCATTGCCGGAAGTAAATTTATTCCAAATATTGAGGTACCAAAATAATAGTGCCATCCATCAGAAAATTTTGGCGGGCTTGGAAATAAAGTTTTATTGTAACTAAATTCAATAAGGCTGTATATACTTTTAACACCAAGATAATAGGGATATAATTCATCAAGAATGTAAAAAATAATATAAAGTAAGAATACTGCAAGAAATACAATAAGTTCAAGGTTCCAGTTTCTAATATTCCTCTGCATTTTTTGTGCCCCCAAGTATCATTATATCCATCATTAAATTAAACACAATAACCATTGAAGAGAATATGAAAGCTGAACCAAGCATGCCCATCAATCCCGAAGGAAAATCAATTATTGAATATATAAAAAATTCACCAAGATTCATGTATGAAAAAATGTATGTAACTATTATAATTCCACTTAAATAAATTCCGAAGATTGTTTTGTACTCATGAAGCATAATATACCTTATATTTCTCTTAATATGATAAATAAAATTATCATCATCAACATTTTTTAAAATTCTGATCCTAACATATTTTTTTTTGTATTCAATTGTTGTAAGCCTCTTAATAAATATGGTAAGATACAATGCCACCGGTATAATAATTGAGACAAACGGCATTACAAACCTTAATAAATAATAGTAAAGGAATCCTAATGATCCATGTATAATCGCATCAAAAAGTATAATATCTGTTGGCCTTGTTATTATTATACCGTTGTTTGCATAGATAACCCATGAATATTTTGCTGCATAGTATTCAGGCATTATATATCTGTATGGTAATATTCTATATACCCCAGAAAGTATACCTATAAAAACTATTGGTAAAATAAAATATAAAACAGTTACAGGAAAAATATTTATATCAAGTCTCTGATCTTTCATGGATCTGAATCCAAGGAAGAAGCCTATTTTATATGAAATTACAAGTATAACAATAAATGCCAGAATTATTAAAAAAAGTGTTTCAGGCAGCATTTCCATTATACCTGTATGGGTACTCCCAGAATATATCAAATTGGATGTATTTCCGAGCCTTAATGTTATTAAATCATATATAAAATAGAAATACTGTATAAAAAGAGGCTTGTTTAATCCAAGAATGTTATTTGCGCTGGACAATGAGTTATAATCTGCATAGATATATGAAGACGGAATTAATTTTTCAATAATAAAAAGCACAAGAGTAACGCCTATAAAAACTGAAAGATATTTTATTAACAGTGTTTTACAGGCTTTTTTCCACATAAAATGCGCAATACAAAAACCACATTTAAATTTTTATGTTTTTCAGGATGCCATCAATTTTCATTCAGCGTATCGGTAAAAAAGGTCATTAATACATCATCAACGTATTTATTGTCTATTATAAACTGATTTTTTCTGACGCCCTCGTATTCAAATCCGATTTTTCTGTAGGCCTTTATGGCATTTACATTTGTTGAAAATACCTCCAGATTTACCTTTTTTATGCCCTCCTTTTTTGCCCATTTCAGTGCCTCAAGAATTAACCTTGTACCTATCTTCATATGCCTGTATCCAGATCTAATTGCTATGCCCAGATTGGCGGTATGCCTGTTTTTTTTATAAAGCCCCCTCTGCAATGTTAAAACACCAATGACCATTGAGCCATTGAGGCATATTAATGTTAACTCATCGGGATTTTTTAGCCTTTCCTGCTCCCCCCTTTCAGTTAAAAGATAATACTCGCTTACAAGGTATACCTTTTCATCCATAACGCTCTGCATGCAGTTTATTATTCCACGAGCATCTGCCGGTGTTGCCCTTCTAATCTCAAGATCATTCTTTTGGGATTTTTTCCATAACATCATTATTTACTCTCCAGAATATTTTTTATATCGTTATATATAGATTCTATTTTATCTATAACATCCCTGCCGTATTTTAATATTTCATCACGCCGGTCGAGAAACGTTGAGGTAAGTATTGCCCCCTCCCTTGATGCCTCTATAATCCCATCACGTTCAAGTATCCTTAATGAATATCTTATTTTATGTTCTGGTATGCCTGTCTGCTGGGATATTTTAATTATCCCCAAAGGCTGCTCATGCAGCAATGTTTTAATTATCAAAACATGCCTGTTAAGCGTATCTGCGTCTTCATTTATTTCCTTGAAAATAGAGTAATCCTCCATGGTTAATGTATGACAAGGCTTTATATATTATTATCTAAATTTTATCATTATCAATTGAATACAGAATCTTATCGTCTTCCTTTATTGTAAATCTTGATGTTGTGCCCAGAAGTTCCTTTAATTTTTCTATTCTTTCATTTATATATTCATCATATTTTGATGGGTCATTTGAATTTTCTCTTATCTTTAATGTGTTTTTTAACAGTGCTATCTGCAGCTTTATCTCAAATTTCTTTCTATCGCTAAATGAATCTATATTAAAGGTTTTTGACATTTAACCTGTATCCCATTATTATTTTATTAACTTTTTCTAAAGAATTATCTTTTATGATTAAATACACATGTATGTTTAATCTTAAAAAAATCAGTGAATTCGCCTACGAACTGCCAGAGGACCAAAGTATGAAAGTTCCTGGTATAATTTATATAAATGATACACTTTTAAAAAATTTTACAAATGATGAGCCAATAAAACAGGTTAGAAATGTGGCATCGCTGCCCGGGATAGTCAAGGCATCAATAGCCATGCCGGATATACATATGGGTTATGGCTTTCCGATAGGCGGGGTTGCAGCCTTTGATTATGATAACGGCATCGTATCTCCCGGCGGCGTCGGTTATGATATAAACTGTGGGGTAACCCTAATTAAAACAAATTTAAAATATCAGGAAGTAAGAAATAAAATTGCTGATATTATTGAAAATCTTTATAAATCAATACCTGCAGGGATAGATCATAAGTCAAGCCTTAGATTGAACCAGCAATCATTAAGCAATATACTTTCTGAGGGCATTTACTGGGCGTTGGAAAATGGATATGCAACAGAAAATGATATGTTAAATACTGAGGAATCCGGAAAAATTGAATGTGATGCATCCTATGTAAGTGAAAAGGCAATGGCCCGCGGTATTAATGAACTTGGTACCCTCGGGGGTGGAAATCATTTTCTTGAGATACAGCGCGTCAGTTCAATTATGGATGATAAAACATCCAAAATGTTTGGCATGGAACCCGATCAGGTCACCATTATGGTACACACAGGTTCACGTGGACTTGGTCATCAGGTGGCAACTGATTTTATAACTGAGATCTTGAATTCTGGGGAAGGTATAAAAAATGAAAATGATAAACAGTTAACATCAGTGTACATATCATCAAAAATAGGGCAGCGTTATATAAACTCCATGAATGCAGCTGCCAATTTCAGCTTTGTTAACAGGCAGATAATTACATATAAAATAAGAAAGGTTTTTGAGGAAACATTCAAAAGAGATTATGAATCACTCGGTATGGATATACTCTACAGCCTTGCACACAATATGGCAAAGCAGGAATATCATATTATAGAAAATACCAAGAGGAAGCTGCTTGTTCATAGGAAGGGTGCCACAAGGGCATTTCCGGCAGGTGTTGCAGAAGGAAAATTTTCAAGTACAGGATATCCTGTTATAATTCCAGGTGATATGGGCACAGCCTCCTATGTTCTTGTTGGTACCCAGGAAAATATGAAAAATTCATTTGGAAGCTCATGCCATGGTGCAGGAAGGGTCTTAAGCAGAAAGGCATCCAATGAAAAATTCACACCGGAATCTGTTCTAAGGGAACTCAATGATAGGGGCATATATATAAGGGCAGCAACAAAAAAGGTTATAACCGAGGAATCACCAGAAAGCTATAAGGATATTGATGAGGTTATAAAGGTTGTTAATGGGGCTAACATCGCAAGGCCTGTACTGAAATTAACGCCGCTTGCAGTCATGAAAGGATAATTTATATTATATTTTTTCTCGTAATTTCTGTTATTCTTTTAATTTTATCATAAAGTTCCATGAATTCTGGAACTGTTAGCTGCTGTGCAGCATCACTTAAAGCCTCCTTTGGATTTGGGTGAACCTCTATTATCAGCCCATCAGCACCAGCCGCAGTACCCGCCATGGCCAGTGGTTCCACGTATCTGTTTATGCCTGCCGGATGGCTTGGGTCTATTAAAACAGGGTATTCTGTTTTTTCATGCAGAACCGGAACTGCAGATACATCAAGTGTAAACCTTGTGGAGGTCTCGAATGTCCTTATACCTCTTTCAACCAGCATTATTTTTTTATTACCGCCAAGTGCAAGGTATTTTGAAGACCCTATCAGCTCATCAATTGTATTTCCGAAGCCTCTTTTAAGAAGTACTGGCTTATTATATTTACTAACTGCCTTAAGAAGAGAAAAATTCTGTGAATTTCTGGAACCTATCTGTATTATATCTGCATATTCCTCAACAAGTGGCAGGTTTTCCTCATCCATAACCTCGGTAATTATTGCCATGCCTGTTTCCTCCCTTGCCCTTGCCAGAAGCTTCAATCCCTCCTCACCAAGTCCCTGGAAGGATTCCGGCTGCGTTCTTGGCTTGAATGTACCCCCTCTGAGAACATTCACACCGATTTTTTTGAGGTCCCTGGCAACGCCAAGTATCTGCTCCTCACTTTCCACTGAACACGGTCCGGCGATCATGAGGAATTTATCATCTGTTAATTCCAACTCGTCATTTATTTTTATGTCAATCATTTTTACCACTAGCTATTTTATTTATTAAACCTTCACCTGAAAGCAGTGCTGTTCCTATAAGAAGCCCGTCATATTTCTTTATTGGCAGGGCCTCCACATTTTCCAGGGAAATACCGCTTTCAAGGACCAGTGGCAAACCAAATTTTTTTAGGAAGTCATATGCATTTTCTGATTCATCTTCTATTTTTAATGTTTCAAGATTTCTTCTATTGTAGCCAAGCAATACATTTTCATCTGGGTATATATTGCCAATTTTTTTCATATCATGTATTTCAAGGAGCACCTCCATATTTAATGAGGCCCCGTACCTTATAAATTCCCTTATTTTATTGTAGTCAAGGAAATCTGCTATCAGCAGGAACACATCTCCACCGATCATGTAGGATGATTTTATCATATCCGTGCTAGATATGAAATCTTTAATTAATATTGGTTTGCTATAGCATTGCACGGATACAGCATCTAACTGATTCCCATTGAAATAATGGGGCTCCGTTAAAATACTGAATCCTGCAACGCTTTCCTTAATCTTATTATAGTATTTAAATATATCATTATTAACAATATTGTTGAAACCTGATGGTGATTTCCTTTTATACTCAGCTATAATTCCTGGTTTTATTTTAGAACTTTTTAATGAATCCTTTAGGCTCAATGTATTTCTAATGCGTTTATTGTCCATAATTAATTCTCTACTGTAATTCTCCCTGTAAATATCATCCACTATCATACTGCATCAATAAAATTTTTTAAGACCCTATATCCATCATTTGTATAGTAACTCTCGGGATGGAACTGGACTCCAAAAAAGTGGTTATCGCGTGAATGGAAACCCATTATCTCGCCATCAGTTATGGATACCGCATCAACTATAATGTTGCTGTTTTCAGTAACGACTAGGGAATGATACCTTATTGCATTAAACGTTTCTGGTATACCATTATAAATGATGCCTTCTGAGTGTTTAATGGCATCTATCTGCCCATGCATAATTCTTTTTGATAGCCTGATATCTGAACCAAGATAATACGCCAGTGTTTGATGCCCAAAGCATATTCCAAGGAATTTCTTATGCCTGTTATTATCTATAAATTCGTACAGTTTTCCACGGTCCTCTATATTTTTTGGATTGCCTGGGCCCGGGGATATTATTATGCCATCATAATCTGATTTTTCAGGGCTTATCATGTCATTTTCCAAAATTTTTACATCAACCCCCATGGATGCAACATACTGGTATATATTATACACAAAGGAATCGTAATTATCAATTATTAATATCCTTTTCATATAAACCACCTATAACAGTTAATGCCTTGGAATACATTTCATGAATTTCATTTTCTGGGATAGAATCCTTAACAATACCTGCACCTGCCTGTATATATGAACCATCTTTATTTTTATATAAACTCCTTATTAGGAGTGCCATATCAGCATAATTCTTGCCGACAATCCCAAGTGTACCGGCATAAGGCCCTCTGGGCTTTTCCTCGTATAAATTTATGAGCTGCATGGCACGCTTCTTTGGTGCTCCGCTTACAGTGCCTGCAGGAAAAACTGCCCCAAGTATATCACCAAGTTTTTCTGTTTTTAATTTGCCGGTAACCTGGCTAACTATGTGCTGTACTGTTGAAAATTTTTCTATGGTCATGGATTTTACCACCCTTACTGAACCAGGTATGCATATCTTTCCAAGATCATTCCTTGCCAGATCAACAAGCATCCTGTGCTCCAGAAGCTCCTTTTCATCACTTAATAGTTCTTTTTCAAGTCTTAAATCCTCGATTTCGTCATTACCTCTTTTTCTTGTTCCAGCAATTGGGTCTATCATTATTTCATTTCCATTTAATGTAAACAGGTTTTCCGGTGAGCTACCTATTATTTCCATATCACCAAATTTGTAGTAATAAACATACATTGATTTATCATATTCCAGAAAATTCCTGAGCAGGCTGATCGCATTAAAACCATCAACATCAAATCTCTTTGATATTACCATCTGCAGAAGTTCACCATTTTTTATTCTATTTATTATCTCAGAAACAATTTTTTCCATATTATTATCCATTATGCTCTCATTTTTTATTTTTTTAGTACTGTTATTTCTCACAATTTTTCCTGTATAAACCTTTTCAGGGATAAGCATGGCCACAGATGGCCATGATGATTTTTTAATCCCTATATCCGGATATATTGAATCAACAAAATCATATGTAACAAACATTGGTACCATGGAAGAATTTTTTAAATATTCATCAATGCAATTTAACTTATCAATTGCATTTTCATTTATCATGATGGGATTCTTATTAGATACAAATAAATATTCAGTACCATTTATTCTGTCCGCATCAAACCTAACAAAGTATGCAAAATTTTTATCAATACATTTTTTAATACTGTTTAAGAGCATTTTTTTCACCTAGTTTTATGAAAAGTTCATCTATCCTTTTTTCCGATTTTTTACCTATTTCACTTTCAAGCGAACTGCTTAAATCTATAAACTCCGGATTTAATGATAAAATATTAGAAACATTTTCAGGGCTTATTTTCCCTGCAAGTCCAATACCTGTAAGATCAATATTTCTTAGATCATCCATGCGATTTACTATACCTGATCTATCCTCTAAGAGTATATAATCGGATCCTGCCTTTTTATATTCATCTATTCTTTCTAAATAATCATTTTTTGAAATGTCTATTACCGAAATTACATTCTTTTTTAGAACATTTTTTATATATTTAACATCTCCCGGAGAGTGATCAAAATGAAGCTGTATAATATCCTCATTGATTTCATTTGCATCAGGCATTGATGTATAAACGCCAACCACGCCGGTTTTCTTAATATTTTTAATCTCTTTTATTAGATCCTCTGTACCATGCCTTTTAACAGAATAATCAAGAATGACGCCTATAAATTCAGCCCCTTTTTTAATTGAGTATTCAGCATCATGCACATTTGTAATTCCACATATTTTTACCTTCAATTAAACACCTCCTTTATTTTATTCTTTACAGATCCAGAGCTGATATGATCAAGCACAATTGAATATGCCTCATCCATGGTACCGGCATAATTATTTACTATAAGTGCAGGAGCAGCATTTATGGCTATAAATTCAGACACCTTTTTGTTTTTACCAAGCATGCCATCCACTGCCATTCTAAAGCTTTTTTCCGGATCCACTGAAATAATATCATCATAGGCTATTTCCATATCAAAAAAATTCCTGGGCCTTATTTTATATGACTTTATATACCCATCAATGATGTAAAGTATTGAATCATCAAATGGGGATATCTCATCCATTCCATCCATTCCAAAAACAACCACCCCCTTCTTATGGTCATGAAGAATTACATTCGCATACATATCTGCTATTTTCTCATCATATGCACCTAAAACCAGATTATGTGGGTTAAGGGGATTTGTTAGGGGTCCTAGTATATTAAATACAGTCCTGAATCCAAGACTTTTCCTCACCGCGGCAAATTTTGCAAAGTTCTCATTGTACTCCGGTGCAAGTATGTAAACATAATTTTTTGCATTAAGATTATTGATTATTTCACTCTCATCCATTTTAAATTTATAACCTAAATATTTCATAAGATCGGCACTTCCGTGGCTTCCTGTGGCGCCAAAATTACCATGCTTGGCTATTTTTATGCCGATCGATGCAAGTACAATACTGGCAGCAGTACTTACATTAACGGTATTTTTTTTATCGCCTCCTGTACCAACTATATCTGTTAAATTACTGTATTTGATATTTATTCTGGCCATAGACCTTAGAGCATCTGCAAATCCTGAAATTTCCTCAGGAGTTTCGCCCTTATTGTGCATAAATGTTAGAAACTGCGCCTTGAATTCATCGGGCATGTTTAGGGCCCTTATTAACAGTTCTCTTGCCTCATCAAATGTTAGATTTTTATAATTTTCAAAATTAAAATCATCATTCATCATCCAGTACACCCCTTATTTTATTTATATAATCTAAAAATCCCTTCTTATCATTCTTTTCCAGCATTTTTTCTATGTAACTTCCTATGGCAACTCCAGATCCACCGTTTTTCATCAACTGTTTTATATCCTCCTCAGTTTTTATTCCAAAGCCATACGTAATCTCTCTGCCGGGCAAAAGCTGATTTATCCTTTCTGTTGTATAATCTATTTCATATGGTATATCTATACCTGTGGATGGCTGAAGTCCATAATAAATCCATGAACTTGTCATTTCTGCTATTTTCTTAATTATATGATCGGGCGTTGATGGTGAAAAAAAGGGTATGTATTCAAAATTTTTATTATTTAAATACGATATTTTCTCCTCGGCCTCTGAATAATAATCTATGATAAGGTCTGGAATTATGATTCCGGAAAAACCTCTTGATATTAAATAGGATATAAAATCCTCAAATTTTGGCCCTATATCAGAATAATATGATAGTGAATACATCTTAATACCGTTGCTTTTAAAATACTGGAATATTGGTTTATAAAACCCATCATTGAAATTCTGATTTCCAACCCTGTGTGTTATCCTTATTGTTGGCCCATCATATCTGGGGTCGTCTGATGGGAATCCAAACTCAATATAGTTTATTTTATTCACTGGCATGGCCATTAAAAAATCTTTTAATGTATTGTTATCCGGATATCCAAGTGTGAAATATGGTATTAGATTTTTCATTTTACCTCACTGGAAAATGGATAAATCCAAAAGTCCGTGTCCGCTCACATTCACAACTATTGTTTTCTTCTCATTTTTATGAGCTTTTACATAATTCAACATTGTTGCTATTGCGTGACCAGATTCCGGTGCTGCTATTATTCCCTGCGTATTCGCAAATGTTCTTATGGCATTTTTTACCTCTTCCTGATTTACCTCATCACTTTTAATTCTGCCCTTATTTATTAAAAGGGATAATGAGGGTGATGCACCATGGTATCTTAAACCACCCGCATATATTGTGGGTGGAACAAAATCTGCACCAAGTGAATACATCCTAACCTCAGGCAGAACCCCGGCAGAGTCCATCAGATCATATTTATAATCTCCCTTGGAAAATTTGGGGACCTCATCTGCTGTTGTGGCAATTATCTCAGTATCTGGATGGTCGGGTATAAATGGAAATGTAAAACCTCCAAAATTACTGCCACCACCAACGCATCCTATTAAAACATCTGCATGCTCTCCAATAAGTTCAAGCTGTTTTTTGGTTTCAAGCCCAATTACGCTCTGGTGTGTAAGTGCACTATTCATTACACTTGCGACCATGTATCTGTAATCATGATCAAGGGCATATTCCACAGCCTCACTTATACCTATTCCAAGGGTTCCCGGATGGTCAGGGTTCTCACTTAATATTTTTCTACCGTATTCGGTCAGGTTTGAGGGGCTTGGAACAACGTTGCCGTTATAAAGGTTCATGACTATTTTTCTAAGCGGCTTCTGTATAAAGCTGACCTTAACCATAAATATCTGCGCTGGAAGCTTATATAATGATGCAGCCAGGGCTGTTGCCGATCCCCACTGCCCGGCACCTGTTTCTGTTGTTACACCATTAACGCCCTCGTTTTTTGCATAGTATGCCTGTGCAATGGCTGTATTTATCTTATGTGAACCTGTGGCCGTGGCGCCCTCAAATTTGTAAAATATCTTCCCGCCATAATCCAGATACTTTTCCAGGTTTTTTGCCCTTATTAACGGTGTGGGCCTTCCTATTTGCTCGTACTGTTCTATTACCTCATCCGGTATTTTTTCATATCTTTTAAATGTAAATTCCTGCCTTAAAACCTCCTTTGGCAGTATTTTATTAAGCAGGTTTATGGATGAAAATTCCGCCTTTGAATCCTTTGGTGGCGGAAGTGGTTCTGGCAGGTCCGGAATTACATTGTACCAGTTTTCTGGTATTATCTCACTATTAATTGCTGATATCATGAATGGTATATTTATACATAATATATAATCATTATTGAATATTATTTATGTATAAATATTTAAATTTTGATGCTGGTATGTATTACAATGGACCCGGATAAAAAACTCCTTATGTTGATAATCCTAAATCCATGTTTTTTGAGTAATTCTGACACCTGATTTGGTGAATAAAATTCTCTTATAGATTCTGAAAAATATGAGAATGCATCAGTTTTTGTTAATGCGTCTCCAATCTTTCTTAGTATTTTATGAAGATAAAAATCAAATAAAAACCTGAAATATGGGTTGTCGGGCTCATATATTTCCATTATAATAAAAAAGCCCTGTTTCTTTAAAATTCTGTGTGTTTCATAAAAATAATTATTTATTTTATCATTAAGGGGCCTTATTAAAAATGCTGATGCGGCCAGATCAAAATAGTTATCGGGAAAATCTGTTTCAGTAGCATCAGCCCGTAATTTTATTAACCTTTTATTTTTAATCTGGTCTAGCATTTTTTGACTTATATCAATGGAATAAATTCTGCCATCCCTAAATTTTGATGTAAGAACATTGCTTAATTTTCCCGTACCAGCCCCAGCGTCGAGTATGAATGAATTTTTTGGAAGCCTTATTTTTTTTACCATAGCATTTCTCCAGTACATATCCATGCCCAGGGTTTCAATGGTTGTAATCCTGTCATAATTTATGCTAATATTTTCAAAGTTGTACATTATTAAACAATAATTATAAGGCATATTATTATATTTACAATAATTATATACCAATACATGGAACCAGAAATATTTGTAAATTTTAAGCATTACGAAAATGCTGTTGGTAAATCATGCGAGGAACTATTAAAGGATTTTAACACACTTAAAAATAAAAATATCTATTATTGTCTGTCCCCAATAGATTTAAGATTGAAGACTGAATTTACCAGCCTTAATATATTCTCTCAGACAGTTGATGCCAATGGTTATGGCGCTTATACAGGTTCTATTTCAATGGAATCATTAATCGATATAGGCGTAAACGGCTCATTATTAAACCATTCAGAGAGACGAATGGCAAAATCAGACATAATTAAAATAATAGAAAAATCAAAAAAGCTTGATTTCAAAATTGTTCTTTGTGTGGAGAGCCTTGATGAGGTTAGAGAGTATTCAAAATACGATCCCGAGTACATAGCATATGAGCCACCGGAATTAATAGGTGGTGATATTTCTGTTTCAAATGCCAAACCTGGCATAATAAAAAACGCATCCGAAATATGCAATGATAGGAATATTAAACTCCTTGTCGGTGCTGGTGTTAAAACATATGAGGATGTAAAAAACTCAATGAATCTTGGGGCTTATGGAGTTTTAATTGCATCTGGTATAATCAAAAATCCGAAACCAATAAATAAGTTAATTTCATTAGGCAATTTATAATACTGGTGAAGTCATGGCAAATCCAAAGAAAGATGAACCAATTTTCGTTGAACCACCGTTCGATAAAAAAGGTTACCTGAAATATGAAAGGGAAAGGGCAAAGGCCATTATATTTGTCTTTTTAATAGGTTTGGTTGTTGGTATATTATCTGCATTTTTTGAAATATACGGTTTCTGGTATCTTGGCGTCCTTTTGCTAATAGCAATTTTATATTTTTTAAACAGAATTATCAAATTTTTGAAAATAGGTTTGCCAAAACAGACCTCACATAAAATATATATGTACGGTGAATTAATAATAACATGGTTTATATTCTGGATAATCGCATTAAATCCACCAGTGCACCTAATTTCAGGCCCAGAAATAGTAAACTTGCAGTTTGAAAATAACAATCACTGGACAAATTTAACAGAGGTGAGTGGAAAATATGACATACCATTTAATGGTAAAACAACGGATCACCTTAGGTATCATACAGACTACAAATATCCCATAACCGCCATATATATAAATGAAACCACGTCGGGAATAACCAGGCCTGTTAAATATACTGAATCCCATAATGAGGTATACTTTAATTTAACTTCTGTAAGCCCTGAAAGCACATATTATGTTCATATTACAGAAAAATCTTCATACAAGAGTACCAGTGAGACCTTTAAATTCTTTATAACCTGATAATAATAGAAAAATAAATAATCTTAATTGTAATTATGAAACTGCGCAGGTGTGGTGTAGCCTGGTAGCACGGAAGCCTTCCAAGCTTTCGACCCGGGTTCAAATCCCGGCACCTGCATAAATATAAAAGTTCGGTTCTGTACCATATTTTGTGTAAATATAAACCCCGGTTAATAATGAAATATTCACAATATACCTTCTTGTTTTCGGAATTTTTCTTAACAATGAAAATAAATACCATCTCAGGCTTTATGCATATAAAAATTATCTAATTTTTATATTTATTGCATTTTCAATAACCATGATACCATCATCTATGGAATTGTATTGCTCAATTTTTACCTTTATAATACCAACGATAATTTTGGGTTATTCATTGAATTATCTTATGGCCTTTTATTATATAAAATACCAGGAGATCCTAAGAACTAACCTTTTTTTCATCTCATCCCCGAACTTCTTTAACAATTCAGGATCCTTTAATATCTCCTCTAAAACATTCTCTATTACTTTAGATTTAAAATGATTCCGGTGCAGCCTCAATTATCCTTTTTGCAATTCCTTGTAGTGCCTCGGATGGCAGTATTTAGCATCCTCAGGATTTACTGCATTGCACCTTGGGCACTTCTTTGGCATCGGCTCAATGATTTTATTCTCATTTGTTTTATTCCATAGGCCTTTAATATTGCATTGTCATGGTCCCTCATTGATAAATGTATATATGTTCTTGTCTGCCTTGATCCATGTACCCATCCCATCTGTGATTCCAATGGTGCCTCTGCAACCTTTGATGCCAGAATCGCCCTAGCATTAGGTAGCTCACCCACAAAATTTAAGAATAAAATATGTGATAACCTCATTAAGTATCATATAATATTATAAAAAGGCGATCCCTGAAACATTTGCCAACGGGATAGAGGGTATTGGGTGTATCCAGGAAGTTTAAGCATCAAAGAGATGATAACTTCCAAAGGTGTATGTTAACATGGTTAACAGAAACTGTAACCTACATAGTATGAATGGAGATCATAAAATGATAAAATTAAAAAGAATTTACTTGCCATATTCGCAGGATGATGGATTTAGAATACTTGTGGAACGTCTATGGCCGCGCGGTATTAAAAAATCAGAGGCACACATAGATTTATGGCTAAGTGACATAGCGCCATCAAACGATTTAAGGAAATGGTTTAACCATGAGGATTCAAAATGGGATGAATTTAATAAAAAATATTACGAGGAGCTCTCAAAAAATAATGCAACAGAAACCCTAAAAGATATAATTAGGGATCATGATGTTGTAACATTTTTGTATTCCTCAAGAAATGAGATGCATAATAATGCGGTTTCACTTAAATATTATGTTGAAAAATACTTATAGCTGCAAATATGCATATCCCATAAGCTGTTTTTCAACAATTTCCTGGACACCAGCATCAACTATGCCGATTCCAATATCTGTCGCTATCAGGTCCTCATCAATATTCTGTTCTTTCAATGAATTTCTGCATGCATTTATTTTTATATTCATATCTAAGAGTTCCTTTATCCTGTTAAGTTCTGGATAATCTTTTAATAGCGATTTTACCGCATTTCTTGTAAATACAACCTCTATAAATGCATCGGGCATTGCCCTCCGCAAATTTTTAATCTGCTTTATTATGGCGTTTATATTATTTATATCATTGCCGTTTACTATAATATTCTGCATGGTTAACATTATTATAAAATCATATTTTTATATTTTTATGCACCAAAGTCTTTATAATTAAAAATAAATTATAGGGTGTCCAAACATACGTCAACTCACTATGTACATTATTTTCCTCCCTGAATTTCCGGTTATTTTATTGGCCATTACAATACAGTTGTATGCAACTATAATTTCTCCTATGGCTATGTCATAATTCCTGTGCCTAACATACCAGATGTACTCCATTCCCAGTATTTCCTTAAGAATGGAAAATGTCCTTTCTATCTCCCACCTCAATTTGTACCTTGATGATTCCTTTTTCCTTAATGCTATACCCAGTTTCCTGTTATAGGTCAATTTATTTTCAACAATTCCTCTTCTCCT
>NZ_JYHS01000004.1:0-60069 GCF_000949015.1 Acidiplasma sp. MBA-1
GTAAGAAGATTAGGAAAGAAGAGGTCCATAATAGCAATAGCAAGGATATTAGCAGAGACAATATTTACCATGCTTAAAAATAATACAGGTTACATTGACTATGAAAGGAATAAAACAGATCTAAAAAATATTGATTATTCTTATTATGATAAATTGGAAAGCCTTGCAATAAGGAAAAGAAGGGCTATGGAATATACATTATTAAAAGGCAATAATGATATAAAGGGGGATTCAGCAAATTTAAAATACAATGGAGGCATAAAAGATTGTTAAGTAAAGGTTTTTCATAGGAGTTTAAAGGAAAGACCTTATAGCAATGCAGTTATTATCTTAGCTGCCATTAGTTTTTTCTTAGTCTTTTGGGATGTATATAATATTGGCTTTGTTTTACCTGTGGCATCCGCTCAGCTTGGTGTTCCTGTATCAAATTTTTTATATGCATTACCTGTTACTACTGGTTTAGTAGGTTATATATTTGGAGAATTAGGGTTAGGTTATTATGCACAGTTGATTGGTAGGAAAACATCTCTATTAATAACTTTAGTTATAGCAGCTGTAGGTTCAATACTATCTGCCATTTCTCAGAATTTTGTTGAACTTTCAATATTTAGATTTATTGTTGGAATATCAATAGGTGCAGAAATTGGATTAATTTCGACTTATATGTCGGAAATTACGCCATTTTCCATGAGGGGTTCAATTGTAGGTATTTCAACGGCTGTAGGAATGATAGAAATCCTGCCTGTTGGTGCTATGGCATATTTTGTAATACCAACTATAAGTTGGGGCTGGAGACTGATGCTTGGATTAGGTGCCATAGTTGCGATACCGGCAATAATCATGAGATACACGTATATGCCTGAATCGCCAAGATGGCTCCTAAAAGTGGGTAAAAAGGAACAGGCTGAACATGAAATTCAAAAAATGGAAGCATATATAAAGAAAAAATTTGGAAAAGTTGATAGGGTCTCAACCGATAAGGTTCCTGAAGAAATAGAGGAACAAAATTTAGGTATAAAAGCATTATTCAAGGATAAAAAAATTAGGAATAGAATTTTTATCATACTTGCGGTTTGGTTTTTTTATTACATAGGCGATTATGGTCTGGTATCTGTTGTTCCAACACTTTTTGTTCAGCATGGCATAGTTATAAGTACAACCATATTATATTTCTTTCTAACTTCTATAGGTGACCCTATAGGCTCACTGACTGGTATGGCATTATCAGATAGAATAGAAAGAAAAACATTAAGCTTTATTACAATGGGATTGAGCTTTATATTTTTCATTATGTGGGGTATAGTAAAATTCCCTGCATTAATAATAATCGCTGGTGCTTTAGTATTCTTTACTCAGGGACTGTGGTTACCAGTTATGTATGCATATACAGCAGAATTATTTCCAACAGAAGGTAGATCAGCGGCCATGGGATTTACAGATGGAATTGGGCACATAGGGGGTGCTATTGCTCCTTATTTAATTCTACCAATTGCATTGTCTGTAGGAATCTTTTCAATAACTGGATATAGCTGGTCATTTATTTTTATGGGTCTTACGGCATTAATTGCCGGCATAATAGTGATAGCTCTTGGCCCAAAAACCAAAAATCGTAGGCTAGAAGATATTAGCGAAACCATTGTGTTTAAGGATGAGGAGTCGAATTAGGGGAGGTGATAAAAATATACGAGAATGATGTATTTATTAAAAATTTTCATACGATAACTAGTATTGGTTATGACAAAAAGGTAGGTGTAAACAGATTAGCATTGAATAAATATGATATTGAGGCTAGAACACGTTTAATTAAGGAATTTAATTCTATAAACGCTAATATAAGCTATGATGATGGTGGCACAATATTTGGTAGCTTGGGGGGAAATAAAGAGGAATCCATATTTATTGGTTCCCATATGGATTCGGTACCAAATGGAGGGAGGTTCGATGGAATGTATGGTGTCGTTTCTGCATTAAATGTATTAAAAAAATTGAAAAATAATGGGCAGATAAATAAAAAAATAAGCGCAGTTGATTTTACAAATGAAGAAGGGGCAAGATTTCAACCCTCTTTACTAGGCTCAGGTTTAACCACTGAAGTTTTTACTAAAGAATTTGTTTATTCTAGGGAGGATGATCAAGGAATTAGCTTTAAAGACGCAGTAAGCAAATCTGGTTTTATGGGTAGCGAAGAGAATAGAGCAAAAAGGGTAAAACCAGGTAAGTATCTAGAATTACATATAGAACAGGGGCCAGTATTAGAACATGAGGGCTATCAGATAGGTATACCCATAGGGATTGTCACAATGGTTGTAGACGAATATGAGTTTTTTGGGGAATCTAATCAGGCAGGTCCTACACCAATGGAGATGAGAAAAGATGCTCTTGTCTCGGCATCTAGATTTATAACAGAAGTGAGAGATACAGCTAGGAAAAACGGCAATGGTTTAGTAATGACTGTTGGAAAAATTAAAAATGACCCAAATGCCTATAATGTTATTCCAGGAAAAGTTATGTTAAATCTTGACATAAGGAGTCCTGACAAGGATATAGCCTTTGAATATTCTAAAAGAGCCTACGAAATAGCTGATAAAATTTCTAAAGAAGAGGGAACTGAAGTCAAACATAGGAATTTATGGGTTACAGAAACAACAATATTTAACGAAGAACTAAAAAAAACTATCGAGAAAATTTGTAAAAGTCTAGATATGAAATATAAATACATTTACAGTTGGCCCGGCCATGATGCCCAGTATATGAATAGAATAACAGATACTGCAATGATTATGGTTCCATCGCATAACGGAAGAAGTCATACAAAAGAGGAATTTACAAGTGATCAGGATTTAATAAATGGTTTTAATGTTCTTTACAAAACAGTGTTAAATTTGATGTGATAGCATGAAATATAAAATACTTTTAGACAATTTTTTTGACGGATATGAATTTAAAAAAGGACTATTCTCTATGGAAATTAATGAAGGAAAAATAGAAAGCGTCAATGAAATAAACAAAATAAATACCTATGAAAGTACATCTCCGGAGATTTTGGACTTAAGAGGCAAGATAATTACACCCGGAATCATAGATTCTCACAATCATTTTACAATGACCGCACTTAAAATGAAATATCAGATAGATTTAGGTAAGGCAAGATCTATCTCTGATATTATAAATACTATTAAGAAAAATTCTAATAAAATGCATAAAGGCTGGATATTAGGTTATAATTTAAATGAATTTCAATTGAAAGAAAAACGAATGCCCGATATTAATGATTTAGATAAGCTTAATTTGAAAATACCTGTATTTATAACACATTTCTCAGAACATTATGCTATATGTAATTCTGAGGCCATTCATATTGGAAACATAGATAAAATGTCAAACCCATCTGGTGGAATAATCGGTAGGGATGCTTCTGGTAATATTAATGGAATATTATATGAACCAAGTGCCATGGATCTTATTAAATCTAAAATTCCAGAGTATTCTATATATGAATATGAGGAAGCAATATCATATGCGTCTGAACAATATTTAAAATCAGGGATTACAGCGGTAAAGGATATAGGTGGGACAGGCAAAGACATTGATGAAGAATTACGAATAGAGGCATTAAATGAGGTGGACAAAAATGGGGAATTAAAGATAAAGGTTGGAATATCAATACCGGTGTTTTCCTTCAATGATGCGTATGATAAATTAAAACTTTCAGATAAAATAAATAATAGCGACAATTTAAAATTTACCGGTTTTAAAATGTTCCTTGATGGGAGTGGTCTTTCAAGGAATGCCTGGATGAACGAAGTATGGAATAAGAACTACATTGAAGTTGACAAAAATAATTATGGGCATCCTTTATGGGATATAGATGAATTTAAGAAAACCTTACGATACCTTTCACAAGCAGATAATACAATAAGTATACATGCTATAGGTGATAGGGCTATCAAGGAGACTATTAATTCTATTATAGATATCAAAAAAACATCTAATACCAAGGCAAATTATGCAATAGTTCATTGTACGTCCCCCTCGCAAGAGGATCTGCTAAATATGAAGTTAAATAATATTAGTGTTGAAACCCAAGGAGCATTTATTTATTTTTTTGGAAATGAGTATATAGCAAATTTTGGAAAATCAAGAGAGCATAGATTATTTCCATTTAGGGAAATGTTTGATATGGGCATAAACATGTGCAATGGCTCTGATAGTCCCGTTACATTGTACAAACCAATATACGGAATAATTTCTTCTATTTCAAGGGAAATGAAAACATCAAACAACAAGTATAAAAAACTTAATCCAGATCAATCTCTAACTCTTGAAGAGACGCTTAAAAGTTTTACTATAAATTGTGCTTCAGTTATGGGATGGTATACAATTGGGGCTTTAAAGGTAGGATCTAAAGCAGATATTGTTGTATGGAATAATATACCAATGAGTTTCGAAACTTATTCAGACGATTTCTCCTTAATAAATATTATGATATATAATGGTCAAATTTATAAATTATAAAATATTTTTTAATCTTATCTAAATCAATGTGCTATTATAACTGACGTTTAAATACAATAATACCTGGTATGAACTTTTAAATCATTATTATTTATAAAGCTTTTTAAATTAATAATCAAAATAAAATGTCTATATCACCGGACCTTATTTCACTAATCATCTTATTATATTTTGAATTAACCTCATCCTCTGACATTCCGCAGTCAAGGCTTTCCATATAAATTTCATAATTTTCCTCTTCCGGGTCTATTTTTCCTGAATACACCTTTATGTATCCGCATCCCTTGAAGTTATAATTTAATCTGTATGCAAGTTCCAGTGTTATATTTAAATCCTCCAGATATTCAAATTTTTTTATAAAATCTCCCATAATATGTTATGTAAAACAATTATAAAATTTTTGATTATATATATTTATCAAGGCCATGCTCCCATATATGCCTTAAATTGTCTATTTCCTCATTTATTACAACCTTCCCAAGATTTTTTATGATTATTTTATTATTTATCGTTTTTCCAAGCCTAACAGGATTAACCGATTTAAATTTCTCCTCAAACGCTTTTTCCATGCCATTTTTAACCTCTATAACAATGGCCGTGCCAAGCTCTGAAAATAATTTTTCGTTCAACTTGCCATCTATTTGGGATAAATCAGCATCAATGCCTATGGACCCACCAAATGCCATCTCTAAAAGTGCCATTATTAATCCACCCTGGGAAACATCATGTGCAGAATTAATTATTTCCCTGTTATTTTTTAATAATTCCATCAATATCTTTAGGTCATTGAGGTTCACAGGCGGTATGTATGAATATTCTGCTTTAAACATTTCTGAGTATTCGCTTCCTGCCAGCGTATTAATAATATTACCTATTACATATAACCCTGAATTAGTGGATTTTAAATCTGGTGTTATCCTTTTTACTATGTTATCCATAATGCCTATCATAAGTATATTGGGTGTGGGCTTTATTTCACCATATTTAGACTGGTTATAAAAGCTGACATTACCAGAAACCAATGGAAGACCCATATACCTGCAGAAATCTGATATGGCCCTCACAGATTCCTTAAATTTAAACATTGTTTCAGGGTTTTCAGGATTTCCAAAATTAAGGGCATCGATAATGCTGTGCGGCATTGAACCGGAGCTTATTGTGTTTTTGTATGCCTCTGCAAGCACCCACATTGTGCCATTGTATGCATCTATACTTACAATTTTGCCCCTAGAACCTGAAGTTATCGATAAGCCTGACATTGAATTTTCCAGAGGCTTAATAATTGATGCGTCTGAATGCGTTTCATGATTCGGAAATCCGGTGAATGGCTTTGTTATTGTACATCCCCTAACGGTAAAATCATACTGCCTAACAATATTAAACCTGGAACATATGTTTGGCCTTGAAATAAAATCCCTTATGAATTTTTCATAATTTTCTGGCTCCCTAATTGCAATATCTGATTTATTATTACTCACCGGACGGTAATCTCTTGCATATACCGGTCCTGACGTTAGAAATTTTAAATTCATATCCAAAATCTTTTTGCCCTTATATGTTATGATTAAATTGTCACTTTTTACTGTTCTGCCTATTACTGAATACTCTATACCCCATTTTTTGAAAATCTCATCTGCAAGCTTTAAATTTTTTTCTTCCATGGCCAGAAGCATTCTTTCCTGTGATTCACTTACCCATATCTCCCAGGGTTCCATGTTTGCATCCTTTAAAAGCACATTATCCAGGTTTATGATGCCAGAAAGCCCGCCTGCATACAGCAGCTCGCTTACTGCACTTGAAAAACCGCCACCGCCAAGATCCTTCATGCCATCTATTATACCAAGGTCATTTATTTCAAGTATTGCATGTATCAATGGCTCCTTTATAATGGGATTTCCAAGCTGCACAGCATTCCTGTTCTCTGAATCATTTTCATTGAGCGTTTTTGATGCAAAATTAACCCCATGAATGCCGTCCCTGCCTGTTCTTCCACCACAGACTATTAATATATCATTTTCCTTTTCAACCCTGCTTCTTACAATTTTATCCTTTTTAACTATGCCAATGCAGCCTGCATTTACAAGTGGTATTGTATTGTAGCTGTCATCAAAATCTACTGAACCGGCAACAGTTGGTATGCCAACCCTGTTTCCATAGTCCCTGATTCCTGCAACAACCCTGTTAATAATAAATCTCTCTGTTAATATGCCACTGGTATTTTCTGGATTTCCAAAGTATAATGAATCTATGAGGGCAACCGGCTGGGCACCCATGCAAAGAACATCCCTTATAATTCCCCCAACACCGGTGGCAGCACCACCATATGGTTCAACAGCACTGGGGTGGTTATGGCTTTCCATTTTAACAACATACGCATAATCATCATTAAATGATACAACAGCGGCGTCATCTTCCATTGTTAAAATCGTATAAGGGCTTTTTAGGCCTGAAAAATACCTTTTAAGGTATATCTTTGAACTTTTATAGCACGAGTGTTCACTCCATGCCTGTGCAATTGCCTGAATCTCTATATCCTCTGGATTCCTTTTAAGTCCAGAAAAATAGTTTTTTAATACAATCATCTCATCTAAGGATAATCCAAGCGAATTGCCCATTTTTTTTAAATTCTCATCATCCGCATCCAGAATGTTAAACAATTCAATCACTTATCTTCTCTATTTTATATTCCTGAATAACCGGATTGGTAAGTATATTTTCAGATATATCCTGAATCTGGCGCATTGAATCCTCCTCATTTATTGATGTTGTAAACTCATAAATTTTGTATGTTTTAACATCATCTATACCGGAATATCCAAGCATGGATAGGTTTCTCTTTATGCTGAGCGCCTCGGGATCCTCAACATTTGGCAGGTATTTAATTTCCACTCTTATTTTCATAAACCTTTATGTATAATATAAAATTAAATTTATCTGTTAATTTTTGATAATAAAAATAAATGTGCCCTGCGCACAATATTAATCATTGGCCTTATTAAAAGCTGGGAGCTTCCTATTATAAAAAGATAAACACCATCAAGCTCATTATGATTCGGAAGGAATAAAAAACTACCGACAAGGAACTCCATTCCAACTGCTATATCATTGGCAATGCTCAACCAGTCATAGAATCTTCTTATTTTTTCCTTTCTAAGGTTTTTATAATTATATTTTGTTATGGCATTATTTATCTTTTTATTGCTTAAAAATTCATCAAGATGCATGACTATGGATGCAAGCCCATCATTTTTAATTAAGAAAATAACACCATTATAAAACTCAGGGTCTATGTTTTCTGACGTTTTTGAATAGCTGTAATTTCCGTATTCTCCATCCTTAACCATTATAATTAATTTTATAAACCATTTCTGATTTAAATATTCCGTAAAACTGTTGATATCAAATTTTAGTTTTTTTATTTCATTTTTTGAATAATCAGCAAATGCCTTTGAATAATAAAAATCATCGGAAACTATTATTGGCATGGCAAGTTTTAATTCAGGATTGCAAGATTTGCAGTTAATATTCATGTTAAGTATTATTGTCTCAACTATCATTGTTGCAAGCTTCCTGTATAAATATACAACATGCATAATTCCTGATACCTCATCAAATTTTGCAAAATATGAAATTACGCTCTGAAATAAATCCTCCTTTGCCTGCTGATCAATATCATATGAAAGGTCATTGATGTTTATAACCTCCAGTGTTGCATCCTCATTAAATGTGCTTATTACAAGATTGTCTTTTAATTCGTTAAATATATTTTCACCAAAAAGGAATGACATTAGAGGCTTTAACACCGCCCATTTGACGTTAATTCCTATTCTGTTTCTCTGTATAAGGTAAAGCAAATATATGGCTTTGGAAATTCTTAATTTTTCGTCCATTGCTTGTATAGTTAAAATTATTTAAAATATTTATTGAATATATTTTTACCAATAAGAATGGCAGAAAATCACCGAGTTTATAATATGATAAAAAAAGTACATGAAGCATTTGCAGGAATAAATAAGATCTGTTTGTATCCAAAAAATTTAATCATTAATTAAATAATAGCTTAAAACGGTGAATATTAATATGTATAAAGGAAACCGTCACCTGCCAATAAGGTCTGAGAGGCAGTATGCAGAAATGTCTGTAAATGATGCAAATGTTGCATGTCTAAGATTAAATAAAAATGTCATAAACCTTGCAGCCTTCAGGGCATATAAGTCATTGCGGAGACTTTTGCAGTCACTTGCAATGAAATATAATTATAATAGAAATGATACAAAATGTGCGGTTCCGAAAAATGAAATGCTTAGGGTTGCAAGACTGCTTGAGGATAAAGGCTATAAAAACCTTTATAATTCCACTGAACTCTCATTAAAAGTATTTGAAGAATGGAAAAATAACAGTGCAAATAAAAATGATGTGATATTATTATTAAAAAATATTAATTTTGAATGGATTTCTCATTTTATGGATAAAACCACACTAAATGACCTGTATAAAAACATTAATAATTTAAAATAATAAATTTTTATAATATTTACAAATTTTTTTAAAATATATCCTAAAAATGGTAATTACTGTACCTTATTTTTATTATTTCTGAATAAATGAACAAAATTTGGGTTATAAAGAAATGATTTAACATCACTATTATGTGTAAATACACCACCGGTAAGTATTAATGCCTGTCTGTTTATTCTATTCTCAAACAACGTCTTTTCAAGATCATTTACGGTTGTTTCTATTATTTTTTGATCTGGCCATGAAATTCTGTATGCTATTATAACCCGGTCATCCGGGGAATACCCTGCATCAAGAAGTTTTTTTGTTACCGCACCGGCATTTGATGCACTTAAAAAAATGCCAAGGGTGGCTCCATGCCTGGCCATAACCGAAAGATCCTCGGATTCAAATTTTTCAGTACGCCTCGGCACCCTGGTAATAATTATTGTCTGTGTGCTTCCCGGGGACGTTAATTCCATGCCCATTGCTGCTGCAGCGGCAAAAAGTGATGAAATGCCTGGGATTATTTCATAATTCATGTTATTTTTTAACATAAATGACGTTACATCGTTAATTGCACCGTATATTGACGGATCACCGCTGTGTATTACTGTTATGTCCATGCCCTCATTATAAAACTTCTGAATAATTTCATTAATTTCATTTATGTTCATGCCAGAGGTTCCATATATTCTATCTGTGGACGCATTCTTTAAAATATCAGGATTTACAAGTGAATCGGCATATAAAATGACATCCGTTTTTTCTATAATTCTTGCAGCCTTAACTGTTATTAAATCGGGGTCTCCTGGACCCGCGCCTATTATATGAATCATTTTAAAATCACCAGTGCCATATATGAGTCTATATCATTTATATTATTATATATTTTCTGGGATTTTAGGGATACATTTTCCATAATATAATACTTTTTCAAATGCTCATCATCCAGTAATTTTTTTAATACATCCTTTGCCCCAATGGCCTTTATTATTGCCCCATTTTTTGTCCCCATTATCATTTTTTTCATGTATTCATAATCATTAACTGCCGGAATTATTGTAAATATCTCATCTTTTTCTGCCATGGGAATTCCAAATATCGCGGCGGCAGCATTTATTGAGCTAATCCCCGGTATGAACCTAACCTTACAGTCCAGATACCTGTATAAATCAAGGAATGTGCTGTAAAGCATCGGATCACCCTCAACAGCGTAGACAACACTATCATAAAACTCAAGTGAATTTTTTATCCGGCATGCATTTTCCCTTATTTTTTTTAATAAATCCAAGGATCTTATCGGAAATTCAAGGGGCTGCATTTTCTTTTTGTCAATGCCCAGGGATATTAGAATATTCTCTGCGTATTTAAAAGATGTGTATGGATAATAGATTAAATCTGCATCCATTAGTATTTTATATCCCTTTACTGTTATTAAATCCGGGTCTCCCGGCCCAAGGCCAACAACATATAATTCATTCATTTTTTCACCGCCGTTAATATAAATACAGGGTCTACAGGTTTAAGCATCATATCATTTTTAATTGTGTGGTTTCTATTTATAAGTGCCTGGGTAAGATCATACCCTATTTTATTATTATTAAGGTATGAAATAATTTTGTTTAAATTGCCTATTAAAACAGTATTTATTACAATTCTTCCATTTTTTTTCAGTCTCTTATATGAATAATCAAGAATTTCAGCGATTTTCCCTCCGGAACCACCAATGAATACAATATCTGGATCTGGAAGATTATAAAGTGCGTCAGGAGCCTCCCCATTTATAATGTTTAAATCGCATGAAAATTTCTTCATATTTTTTTCTATATTACTGCAGGCCATGCTATTTTTTTCTATGCAGTATATGCCACCATCATAATTATACCGGCATGCCTCTATTGATACAGATCCTGTCCCTGACCCTATATCCCATATAATATCACCATTTTTAACTGCCATTTTTGAAACAGAGATATGCCTTATCTCCTCCTTTGTGATATTCTCATTAATCATTGAAAAATTTTTATCACTTAAATCATCTGGTGAAAAATTTTCAATCTCATCAATAAAAATTAAATTTGGATCCGAGAATTTTGAGTTGAGTGCATCTTTAATATTAAAACATCTTATTTTCTCATCATTATATCCAAGCCTTTCAAGAACTATAAAGCGAAAATTGGTCAATCCATATTCAATCATATAACCTGCTATTTTATCTGGTGAGTTTATTTTATCGGTTAAAATTATAACCCTTTTATAATGTTTTATTCTCTGTGCAAGGCCCTTAATAGGTCTTCCATGCACGCTTATTGCATGTACGGTATTTATTGGAATTTTAAGTTTTGATAATGCGACATCAATGGAACCAATGTGTGGAACAATATTTATATATTCAGCGCCAAAATTCCTGATTAATGCTGTACCAATACCATAAAATAAGGGATTTCCAGAGGCAATAACAACTATATTTTTATTCTTATTAAACTCATTTTTAATTTCATCCAATGCAGTGTCTAGTTTTTTTATTGGCCTAAAAATTTTTTTATTAACGTTTAAAAGTTCAATATTTCTGGTTCCTGCAAAAATAACATCGGCATTTTCAATAATCATTTTTTCCACATCAGTAAGGCCAAAGCCGGGCATTGAACCAACAACATTAATTTTATTCAATTTTTTCTGCCTCCAGCAATTTTATTAAATCCTCTTTTTTATTCATTTTCATAATGCCATTTATATTATCAGATATTCCAAAGGCACAAACTATTTGATTCTTAATATATTTTTTAATAATATCATAATATGAAAATGTACCATCTGCAAAGACAATATAATCTGAACTGTTTATTAAATCTATTATGTAATTATCAATTTTAATCAGTGTTTTTTTAATTATGTTTAATTCATTTTTATGATTAAATCCTATAATATTATCATCATCACTTATATTATAATTATTTAAATCTATAATATTAAAAATGCCTGCCCGATGAAGTTCTTCCGGGTCATCTGTGATTATACTATTAAAATTCCTTATGTCAATATGCATTTTTTTAATTAGTTTCATAAAGTATCCTATATAATTGCCAGATATGACCAGATTCCTATTAAATCTAAATTTTACATCATTATTTATGAAAATATCACTGATCCTAAAATTTATTATATTCACGCCATAATTTTCATAATTAACATTGATTTTTTTAAATTCATAAAAGATAAGCATTTTTTTAAATTTATTATTTTTTCTTCCAAATTTTTCATGGTATGAAACAACATCCCCGACTACAATCAGAGCCGGGTCCTCACTGTACTCATAATTTATGGTTTTTAATGTTCCTGTAAAAACCCTCTGATCCTTATGTGTCCCATTTTCAATAACAGCTATTTTTGTATTTTCACTGTATCCAAGAAAAAGTAACTTATCTATTATTTCATTAATATGTTTTGAACCCATGAATATAACAAGGGTGTATGATGATTTATTTTCACCAAGTGATGGTATATTTAATTTTTCAACGTTATGCCCTGTGGCGGCTATTATTCCATGGCTAACGTCCCGGTGTGTTACAGGTATTCCGGCATACTCCGGAACAGCTATTAATGCTGATACACCCGGTATAACCTCAAAGTCTATATTGTTTTCCTTGAGAAGTTCCGCCTCCTCACCTCCCCTGCCAAAAAGGAATGGGTCACCCCCCTTTAGCCTAACAGTAATATCAAATTTATTAGATGCATCCAGAATTATTTTATTAATTTCGTTCTGCCTTATTGACGACACATATGGTTTTTTGCCAGCATATATTCTTTCGCATCCGGGCTTAAGAAGATTTAAAACCTCTGGATTTATAAGGTGATCGTAAATAACTGCATCCGCCCTCTTTATTATTTTTAGGGCCTTTAATGTGAGCAAGCCCGTATCACCCGGGCCGGTACCAACCAGATAAACCTTTCCCATTACAGGATAATTTTATTTTCCTATTTGTTTTTATGTTTATTTATTTTGGTGCAAATTTAATTAATTTAAATAAAATTTTAATAGAAGGGTGTTATATAAAAAGAATGGTGCAGAAGAGGGTTTTAATTTTGGGTGATGCCAATGCTGGAATAATAACAGCAAATAAATTGAGGATGCATACAGACAACGATGTGGATATTACAGTTGTTGGCAAATCAGAATACACATATTTTAAGCCTGACGGCGTTTTAATACCATTTAATGAAATAAACTATAAAGAAACATTTAAAAAGACAGATTTTGTTTTGAATTATGGAATAAATAGAATAAAGGCACTTGCAACCAAAATAAATTTGAATGATCATTACGTTGACCTTGATAATGGCAAGAGCATATCATATGATTACCTGGTAATAGCCACCGGAGACCGGCTTGTTCCAGAGGATGTCCCGGGATATAATGATGGTATCTATCATTTTTATGATTTAAACAATGTTTTAAAATTAAAGGAAGGTCTGGAATCATTCAATGGTGGCAAAATTGTGGTTGGCCCTGCAAGCGTTCCATTCCAGTGCCCTGTGGCACCTTCCGAATTTGTCTTTGGCATCGATAAGATTTTAAAATCAAGGGGTTTAAGGGATAAATCAGATATAACCTTGATAATGCCCATGGACGATGTTCTACCGTTCAAAAATGTTTCAGATGTTGTTAGATCCGGATTTGAGGAAAATAAAATAAATTTCATACCGAAATTTAAGAATGTTACTGTTGATGGAAAATCGAAAACAATAACATCAGAATCCGGTGAAAAATTGAATTATGATATGCTTGTTTTAATACCCCCGCACAAGGGTCAGGAATTTTTAATAAAATCTGGATTATCAGAAAATACAGGTTATGTAACGGTTGATAAAACAAAATTAAATTACGGGGACTATGACAATGTTTACGTTGTTGGTGATGCTGTTGATTTTCCAATGAAGGTGGGGGCAATGGGGCATTCAATGGCAGCATATGTTGCATCCAAAATTGCCTCACAGATAAATGGAAATTATTCAGAAACATCCTTTGATGGCTTCATGGGCTGTTCAACCGTATTTACTGACCATACCGCATTCACATTATCCTTTGATTATTCATCAAAGCCATTTTTAAATTTTGCCAGTCATTCAGATTATTTCCTGAAGTATATATCAGCAGATACATACTTCTCGTCAATTTTAAGGGGTATATTATAGGGTGATTTACATGGATGAAACAGATATGCAGAAGATTATGTCAGAGCTTGAGAAGAATAAGGATGTGCTTGATGCATTTTCAAGGTTAATAGAGAAGTTAAAAGGTGCAGGGCTTGTTCAGGCTCTTGATTATATTACAGAGAATGTTATTCCTGATAATCTTGACTTCTTTGCAAAATCATTTACATCTCCAGATTTCACGGATGTCGTTGCCAAATCTGGCAATACAATATTTTCGTTACTTTATATGCTTTCAAATCCAGAAATGTCTGATCTTATTAAGGGAATTTCATTTAATTCAACAGGTATAGCACAATCCATGGTTGACGGTGCATCATCTGCACAACCATTATCAATACTAAAATTGATGTCAATGCTAAAGGATCCTGAGATAGCGGCAGGCTTAATGGCATTAATGAATATGCTTAAGGTTCTTGGTACCGTATTTAAAAAATTAAAATGATTTTGCTATATTTAAAAGATTTAATGCACCCTGTTCAGTTAGAACAGCATTTAAATATTTTTCACTTATTTTTTTTAATCCCTCATTGTAGCCATTAATCATTACCGTAATTATTTTTATGCTGGTTTTTGCAAGGGCCGATGCTATATTCATTATATTCACCTTATCCTCGCCATCTGTAATCACTATTATTGTGCTTGTTAAATCATGGATTTTGCTGTTTTTAATATCATCAATTGCCCTTAGTATGGCGCATTCTATGCATGTTCCCTTGCTTGCCTCAACAGTAAGTATATTGTTTACTATGTCATATGGCCTTGTGTACATTTCATGTGGTTTGTTATCAAAAAACCTGAAAAAGTATTTTCTGTGCTTTATTGTGGATAATCTAAATAATGCCAGGGCAACAGATCTGGACCAAACCATCTTATCAGCCTCGTACATGCTTCCACTCTTATCAAGAAGTACATAGTAGGCCCCCTCATTTAATATTACCTTCTCCTTTCCAGTGAAGCCATAAAGAATTTTTGAATAAAATACCTCATCAGGCATTGCAAGTTCCCTTGATAAAACATTTGATAAATTTCTTGTTTTATAATAGCCGCCAAGCTCACCGGAAGTGGAACGCGCCCTCATTTTTCTTGTGAACTTGGGCATAATGTCAATGAGCTTATTGGCGGTTGTTATAATTTTATCAGCATTCTGAACAGACATCATTCTTTCTGAGAGGTCTATAAGCCTATCTATGTCAGTGTCATCATTACCTGACCTTCTTCCTCCGGGTATTTCATTCCTCATGAGTTTTTCAAGCTGCCTTGCCTTTTCAGTCCTCTGCATGGATTCCTTCATGGCCCTGTCAACCATTTCGGAAGCACTTTTTCCCGGGGAATCGCCATTTTTCTGCCTTTCTTTTTTTGATTCCTCATTGAGGGCCTTCAAAAAATTAATGCTGTATATCATTGAAACCCTGTCATTTAATTTTGAATACGCCCTGAATTTTGAAAATTCATCGGATTGCACATAGGATGCAAGTTTTTTTCTAACACCCTCAAGGAATGGACTTTTGTTCTCATTACTGGAAACATATGCCAGATTTGAGTAATAAAGGAAATACATATCGGCTGCCGATGTTTTTAAATCCTCCTTAAATTCACCTGTTAAATCCATCTTGCCAGCATATCTTACTATTCTTTCCCTTGTGGTTTTGTAAACATTACTTTCAGGATTAATTCCGATTATATTGCTATTTATTTTCCTAAAAATAAGATCCTGATCCATATAAATTTACCTTCCCTTTAGCTTCTGGTATTTGCTGCCGGCAAAATCAAGTGTTGAATTTATTTTATAAATTACCTCCTTATGGTAAGGATTATTATCCGAACCAATATCTATTTTCATTTCCTCAAGCTTTTTTATGAAAATCTCTAAAAGATTTAATTTATCAAGAACCTCATTATAAGGTGAATTTTTGTGAATTGACTCCTCGGTACTGGCTATTAAGGATTTTGTCTCCTCTATTATTGTGTTTGCCTTCTGTATTATCTCTGATTTATTCTCAAGCTTTGAATCTATTATTGCAGCCTCTATTTTTGGAAGATCATCCTCAGAATCAGCCGAATATCTCATGGCCAAGGCAATATCATTTCCCGATATTTTTCCGGAATTCATTAAGATGCTAAATGCGGCTGCTATTTTCAGCATCTTAATCTTCCTTCTATCGCTTAAAAGAACATTGTTTTCCTCCAGCTGAATCAATGCATCTGTATATCTATCCATAAGTGCCCTATCCTTATTCTTCATTTCAGTCAATCTGGATATTACCATATTCTGAATTTTAATGATATCCTCAACGTCCAGTATGGTTTTACCTAAAGATGATTTCTGCATTAAATCTATGCCATGTTCAAGCAAATCGGTTATCAGAGTTTTTTCGATATATTTATGGAATACCTTTATTGGATAACGGTCATACAGTGCCATATCCTCCTCATCATTTGATATTTCATTGCTTGCCGAATATATACCAAGTATATTTAATGAAAGCATTGAATCGCCGTTTGGAAGCCTTCTGTTGAGCATTATGTCCAGAAGTGTATTTCTTATTGCTGAACTTGCCTTAAAAATCTCATCCAGGAATATTATATTTGCATCAGGGAGCTTCCCCTTTGTGATATTTTTATACTCACCGGCTTTAAGCGCGTTTATATCAATTGGCCCTAAAAGCTCCTCAGGTTCAGTAAACTTTGTCAGAAGGTAATAAAAGTATTTGGCATTCACAAGTTTGCTCAATGTATCTATTATTGATGTTTTTGCTGTTCCAGGGGGGCCTATTAAAAGCGTTGGCTCACCTGATATGAGACCGGCCAGCACACCGTCAATAACATCCTCTCTTCCCACAAAACTGCTGGTGAGATAATCCCTTACCTCGCCTATCTTGTCCATGTTTTCCATTACTGTTAATAATTAAAATAATGCCTAATAAACATTTCTAAATTCCGCATAATATATATTATAGATTTTTAAATAACTATCTCTTTGAATTATTATTTTCATCATCATTATTAATATTGTATTCTTTGAACATTTTAGTACTATCCTTCCTTCCTGTGCCCGAAATTCCCATAAGAATAATTGCAATTAATGCAAGTGCTATTATATAATAAAATGCGTATTTTTCAATGCTTCTTATTATTGGATTTGCATGAAAGCTTACGTTTACATAATTAAAGTTTCCATGAACAGTTATGGTGCCTGTCTGGTTTTTTATTGAATAACCAAACAGTCCGCTAATATTATAATTGTATGTACCATTTTTTTCATAAAATACAATTTCATTATCTGTTGAGCTTAAATTTAATTTATTCATATTTATAAACCAGAGGGTGCCATTAATTAATCCAATGGCTTTAAAAATTACCGGATAAACATTTTCCGTTGCTTTATAATAAGTTTGTTTCGCAGCCAATTTGACCGAAAAATTGGATATCTTCTGGCCGTACGATGAATATATACTTATGTTATATTCCCCTGGAATAAGAGTGATGTTCATAGCATAATTCCTAAAATTCGTTTTATAATTATTTGCAAGAACATATCCCTGAATAATGTATTTTGCGGTTATGTTTAGATATGATAAATCATTCTGGCTATAAACCATATTTAATTTTCCGGTTCCATTGCTTATTTGAACCCCGGGAAAATTTTTTGCCATCTGGGAATTGGCATTTGAAATTGTTTCAGCAGTATCAGACCCAAAATTGTATGCATTTTCTATGGCCTGATAATTATGGCCATTCCAGTATTTTAACTGCATTGTCAGGTTTGATTTTACATCCGTTGTGCTGGCACCATTGCCCGGCCCTCCAAGAATTAATTCAGCATCACATGGATTTCCCTTTGATGTATACCTGTATCCCTGTACAATGAAATCTGCGTTTGATGCATTTTTGGCGAATATAAATTTTACAGTATCATAAATATTCCATCCACTTCCTGTATTATATTCCATGTAAACTGTTGGATATCCTGAAATATTTTTATACACCTCTCTAAGACCTATACTGTCAGTGGTTATATACATGCTGGGTTCATCGATATAAAACTGCTGGCCATTGCTATTATATAAAGTTCCATTTCCACTCAATGTTGATCCGTATATATTTGCATACCTTGTGGTCTGGTTCCACACATTATCTAAAATACTTACACCAGGTGTTTTATTTGACGTTGACAGTATGGCAACATTCTGTATCCAGTAATCATATGTATGTCCACCAGAGCTGAAGTTAAGGTGAAGGTTTAATTGAATTGATGCGTCGTTTTTTTCACCTGAAGGCAGGCTGGCATTGTATGTCTTTATATCAGTTATATTTATAATACCCTCAAAGGAAGAGGTTTTTAATGAATAGGGCGTATTTCTAGGGCCAATACCCATGGCAGATATTCCCATTGGCGCCGGTTCCGATGTGTATAGCACATAGGGATTTATGGAACTCTCAGTAACATTACCTGTAGCTTTTTCACCATAATTATCATTATAAACATTAATTGCCATTGAAAATATTAATAATGAAACCAGAGCTATTACTGCCAATGATTTGTACCTGCCTTTCATTACCATATTAATTAAATCGTATATTAAATTCTTGCTGTTTAATTTTTAATTCCTATATTTAACATGAATATTTATACAAACAAAATAAATTATTTCAGAATTATAATATTAAAATAAACAGCAAAATATTAATCATAATAAGATATATAACTAACAGGATTATTTTCATGAGAGCCCTTATTATTGGTTCGGCTGACCTGAAATACGATGGTGGAGGCGAGAGAAACGCTGTTCAGATAGCCGAAATACTGATGAGAATGGGCTATGATGTTACATTGATGGGATCTGGATATCCCTTTATAAGGAAAAATAATGTTAACGTTAAATTTAATTACATAGAGAATGCCTTTTCAGATGATATATTCTCAAACAGGCATTTAATGAAATTAACAAATGGAATCAGCATGGGATTTATAGGCCTATTCTCATTTAACAAAATATGGGAAAAGATAAAGGGTTATGACCTCTATTATTTTGTAACACCAAATTTTATCTTTAGAAACGCCGTTAAAAAATTTGCAAGGCTTGATAAACCTCCTGCAGTTATACTGGCAAATCATGGTAGCTACTTTGAAATACTGGATAACCATAAATTTTTTGGAAATTTAATCAAATATATATTAAACATAATGATATTCTCAGGCATAACAGGCAAAATATCTGTACAGGCCCAGAATATTTATCAGAAAAACTTTTACATAAATCAAAATTTCAAGGATGTTTATCTAATACCACAGAATAATATAGATTTTAATAAATATAAAATTGAAGAACATAATGGATTCAACGTTGTGTTCTTAAATAAAATTACTAAAAATAAAGGTTCAAAGCTCCTATTTAAAATTATCAAACATGCTCCAAAGGATATACATTTTGATATAATAGGTTATGGAAACATGAATAAATTAAGGAAGAAATTTAAAAATTACAATGTAACATTCCATGGATTCGTGGATGAAAATAAAAAAATAGAAATACTGGCCAGATCGGACGTTATGATTAATCTCTCAAAATATGAATCCTTGAGCATTACCTCAATAGAGGGGCTTGCATCAGGACTGTATATAATAGCCCCTAAAATATCTGGACTGGAATACATAAAATCAATGACGGAATATATGAGCATAGTTAAAAGGAATTATATTAGCTATATAAACGAAATAAAAAGAATAAAAAATTTTTATGGTGATAATTTTATAAACATAAGAAATCAGATTAAAAATAATGCATTATCAATTTTTAATTACAGTGTTATAGAAAAAAATATTGAAAATATGGTAAATGATACACTGAAAAAAAAAGAAATAAGATCATACACCATAGTTTATACAGTTAATAATGCTGATAAATTTAGATGCAATTTAAACAATCTTTTAAATTACATAAAGAATGAAAACATACCGGTTAATGAAATTATGGTTTTTAATAATACAAAATACAGAATAGAAGCCATGGATAATATAAGGATATATAATAAAAAATCACCATATACCGGGACGGAGGAATTAAACCTGATTTCCCATGCAAAAAGTGATTATATAATTAAGTTAAATGATAAAAATGATATTAATAATATAAAAGAACTGATTAAATACATTGATTCCGGGTATGATGTTATTGTCGGGTCCAGGTTTATTAACGGAAAAATAAGGTCAATCAAGGATGCATTTGATCTCATTGTTATTAAATTTACACATCTAATATTTCCTGGAATAACAAAGGTTGATGATATTTTGAGTGATTTTTTTGTAATAAATAAGAAAATAATAGGGGAAAATAAAAAGGTGCCTGATGTTTATAAGGCACTTTTATATGTTCTTGCATCAACAAGGACGAGAAATATTAAAATGGTAAAAACATCATCATTATCCTGCAAAAGAATAATTATGGATGAAAAATCATTTTATTATTACATGACCGAGATTGTTGTGTGCATGAGGGCCTATCATAAAAGAAAGCCGGACAAAAACCATGATTATACACCAATTTAGGCATTTAAAAATTGTATCTGTATTTTATACATAAGATAGATATAATTTATCTTTAACCATTTAAATAATATAAATGGTTACATTTTAATAGATAAATTTTTAAACAAAGTTTATATCAGCTAATGTTGTCAGATTTAACAGAATCATTTGGGCAGGGTTTGGTATTCCAGTATTCGGCTGTCGGTAGCATGTTTTTCGGCTCCGCCATCTTTTATTTTGCCCTTGCCCATCTTTTACCGGTTTTTACTGTTGGTTCAATATCATTGCTTTATGCAATAATGAATATACTCTCAGCTGTTTTCATTTTTGGCCTTGGAAACGGCCTTCAGCATTATTTATCATATCATCTTGCCAGAAATGATACACAGGCAATCAAAAAAATTATTGTTAAGACCACATATATGGCAATTGGGCTTGCCATCCTTGCCTTTGTTACGGTTTATTATATATCAGATTATGTTGCAGTACTGTTCTTTCATAATATAATATATGCACAATCAGTAAAAATCATCGGAATTGCAATATCAATGTCAGTAATAATAAATATATTTGCATCTGTTCTGCTTGGTTTAAACCAGTATAAAAAATATTCAATCATGTATACTTTTTATTATATCATCCTGTATTTCTTCCCATTACTGCTTCTATTTTTGCTTAAAAATACAATATCCCTGCTCTATGGCATTGCCTTTACAGATGCAATATACGCATTAATCTTTATTATGATGGTCTACAGGAATTATTTTAAAATGCCAAAGGTCAATAATGAAAAAGCTGTCAGGGAGCCTTATAAGAATATAATAATTTATTCTATACCATTATTCTTTGCATCGATTATGAACACAAGTGCAACATATATAGACCGCATCGTTGTATCGTATTTTATAAATCTTGGATTTCTCGGCATTTATAATTTTGCGCTTGTTGTGGCCTCAGCCGCATCAATTATGGTTCTCCCAATATCCAATCTTTTAATACCAAAATTATCATCTTTCTTTTCATTAAATAATCTTGATGGATTTAAAAACAGCATTAAAATGCTCCTAAATATAGGCTATTTAATATATGTTCCTGCAGCACTTGGCATTGCAGCACTCTCAAGGCCGATTCTGGTGGTGTTTGCAGGTGACCAGTATTCAATAGGTTATATACCGCTGATGATAATTATGTTCATAACATCATTATTCGCAGGTGCGGTGGTATTATCATCCGGGATTTCAAGTGTTAGGCAGACAAGGATTTTTATATATTCATCTGCCCTTTCACTTGTCGCAAATATTGCGTTATCCATAATACTCATACCAAGATTTAACATCCTTGGCGCGGCAATTTCCTATTCATCAATGAATGCTGTTAACTTTATTATTGTTTATCATTATGCCAGAAAATTCCAGATAAATAATTTTGACAGGACCAGAATCTTAAAGATATGGTTCGCATCAATTATCATGTTCAGCATTGTATTTATCCTTCAGTTCCATCTTGCATACAGCATAATAAATATACTGTTATTGATACTTGTTGGATTTGGCATATATTTATTGGAAATAAAGGCTTTTAAATTAATAAGCAGGGAGGAAATGAATTATGTCCTTGATATTATACCTGATAAATTCAGCATGCTAAAGTTTATACTTGAAAGGCTTTCATATACAAATTCATCCTCTGGAAATGATAAATTGTTTAGATTTATAAAATAAATTCATTTTAGCCTGTAAAGTTCAGGCCTGCGCTGTTCTAAAACAGGCATTTTACCCCTCACATCATTTATCCTGTTAATGTCCAGATCAGAATATATTATATCCGGTGCCTCAGCACATCTGTTTATTATAACACCTATTGGGTCTGCAACGGTGCTTATACCTGTGAAATCGCCCCCAACAAGATTGGAACTTGCAACATAAACCGTATTCTCAAGCGCCCTCACAGAAACAAGGTTAAGCCACTGCTCCTCCTTAACCGGGCCTGAAAACCACCCAGAAATTATGACTATTAAATCTGCGCTGTTTAATGAATAATTTCTGAATATTTCTGGAAATCTTATATCATAACATATTACCATTCCTATTTTAAAATCGTTAATTTTAAAAATATCAAAAGGGCCATTTCCATGTGAATATAGATCTGATTCCTTAAATCCAAAGGCATCGTATAAATGTGTTTTTCTATAGAAACTGGAAATGCCCGAGTATTTGTTTATATAAACTGCTGTATCGTATATCCTATTTTCATATTTTTCATGAATCCCTGTTATTATGTCGATTTTATATTTTTGTGAAATTTTTTCAAGGCTTTGTACATACCCACCATGAATGTTCTCGGCCTCATCTGCCGGTTTAATGCCTTTATAATAGCACATATAGTACTCTGGAAAGACAACGAGGTCTGCATGATTTTTGCTCGCCAGCCGGGCATAGTTCTCAATATTTTCAAGGCTTTTTTCCTTGGTTTTTGGAGGAGTAAGCTGCGTTAAGGCAATTCTTATCATAAATTAAAAATATATAATGGGATAAAAATTTATTTGTTTTCCATATCATGGTGTGGTTCATGTGTGGGCTCTGTAATCTCCTTTAATTGATTATTAATAAAGGCATTAATCGCATCCTTTTCATTTAGACCTCCCGAATCGTACAGTTTTATTTTATTTTTAACAAATCTGAATCCGGGACCTCCCATTTCAGACACTATAAGGTACCTAACATTTTTTTCAAGAATTGATTTAAGCATGTATATGCCCCTTGTCATGGAGGCCTTAAGGGCAGGGTTTTCGTATGATTCTATCATTTTTGCGTTTTTTCCATCAATGCTGTAAATATGGATTTCCATGCCCTCACCGGGCCCGGTAACCTCATCACCTGTTACAGGTACTGCAAGTAATTCTCCCATAAAGCATAATATGTAAATCACTTATATAAACATGCATCTATTCTGTAAATAATTGCAAAAAAATAAAAATAATGTTGAAATTTGATAAAATGGATGGACTTGAAAAACTTTTATGGTCCGTATCTGGTCTAACTGTTCTGCAGATGACGCTGGGTTTTTATCTTTCACAGATTTCAAACCCTCTCAATTCCAGAATGCTGTATGTTCATATAATTACCGGCACATTGCTTTTTATACTTGCATTAATATTAATTAAACCATCCGGAATTAATAAAAGGCTCAGGAATCTCTCGGTTGTAAATTCGGGATTAATTGTACTAACAGGCATAATTGGCTCAGGCTTTATAATTTTTAAAAATTCAACATTTTATTCCATATATATGCCATATCTACATTTTTTGCTCGCAATAGGAATTATCAGCAATTATGCGGTCATGCTGGGAATCAAAAGAACCCTTTAAAATCTTATAATTTATGGCCTGTCCTTTTGCAGTATTCCACATAAAAATCTGGGTATGATTCGTATTCTATATCATCATAATCATTTGCATCCATGAAGCCTTTCAGCCTTAGCAGGCACGAGTCACATTTTCCACAGGCCTTTTCCCTTCCATTATAGCATGACCATGTTAATTTATATGGCACACCAAGGCTTCTTCCAAGTTTTATTATATCACCCTTTGAAAGATACTGCAACGGTACCATGATTTTAAAATTTTCCTTGATGCCAAATTCTGTGCCAAGATTTAATGCATCATTCATAGCATTGAAAAATTCCGGCCTGCAATCTGGGTATCCAGAATAATCTATGGCATTTGCACCTATGAATATGTATTTTGCATTAATTGTTTCAGCATATGCGGCTGCAAGGCTCAGGAATATAGTATTTCTTGCCGGAACATATGTTACTGGTATATCATCTGAAATATCGTTTAAAGATCTTTCCGGGACCTCTATATCAGATGTTAGGGCTGACCCTCCAATCTGCCTCAAATCTATATTTAATATCTTTAGATCTAAATTATAGTACCTGCAAATTTCCCTTGATGAGTTTAATTCCTTTGAATGTCTCTGTCCATAATTTATGCTTAATGGGTATACCTTATAACCCATCTTTATTGCATATGCCATGACTGTTGGCGAATCCAGGCCGCCAGAGATAAGGCAAACAGCATTCATGTTATCCATGAAGCTTAATTATTATCATGTATAATAAAAATGTTATTTTTTTATCGCATATATAAGCGGCTTACCGGACAGACCATTAATAAGATTGCTGACCGCAACTTCCGCCATCTTTTTTCTGGTATTATCCGTTGCACTGCCTATATGCGGGGTTAATACAACATTATTCATTTTCAATAATGGATTATTATTATCAATTGGCTCTGTTTCGAAAACATCGAGTGCAGCACCTGCAATTATACCGGAGTTGAGGGCTGATATTAGGTCTTTTTCATTTATAACCTTTCCCCTGGTGCCATTTATAATAAATGCTGTTTTTTTCATCTTTTTAAATTTGGGCATGTCCATAAAATGGTATGTATCCTTATTATAATCGAGGCATATGAATAAAAAATCAGAATTTCTAAGAACATCATCCAGTGGCATAAAATTCGCATCAACATCATGTTTATGCCTGCTGTAATAAATCACGTCCATGTTAAATCCCCTTGCACGCCTTAATATTGCATTTCCTATCCTGCCCATTCCAAGAATTCCTGCAGTCGCGCCATGAACCTCGGCTCCAAGCATGAATTCAGGGTTCCAGCCTGATTTCCACTTATTTTCCCTTACAATTTTATCACCCTCAACAATTCTTCTGGCCGCGGCAAGCATTATGCCAAATATAAGATCTGCTGTTGTCTCTGTAAGCACCTCGGGTGTGTATCCTATTTTAATTCCCTTTTTTAGGGCATAATCAACATCTATGTGGTCATAGCCAACGCTGTAGGTGCTTATAACCTTTAATTTTTTACCCAAGTCTATTAAATTTTTGTCTATTTTTTCATTTAATGTGATTAAAATTCCATCAGCATTTTCTATATTTTTAAGAAGCCATGCATTCGCATCCTCACTTTCAGGCCTTCTTATGATGTTTATTCCATTTATTGAATCAATATAATTTCCAGGTAAATCGTGTGTAACAAGGACATTGTACATGTTTATGTGTAACCAAAATTATTATTTATTATTTTTTAGTTTCTTTTAATTCATTTTTTGTTTAACAATTAACTTTTAATATACAATTATAATTGGTAATTGATTAAAATTGAGTGTAATTACAGAATTAACGGTATATATAATAAAGCTTGTTGAGAACGTGATATTAAGCCTTGGGTATTCTGGTGTTTTTATACTGATGCTCTTGGAGGGCATGCTTTTACCAATACCCTCAGAGGTTGTCATGACATTTTCAGGCTATCTGGCATATTATGGTTTAATGGGTGGTTTTAATTCAATAATCAATGTCATTTTATTATTAATAATTGGCTCCGTGGGTGACCTTGTTGGTGCATTAATAGCATATGCAATAGGTAAATATGGCGGTGACCCATTCATTCTTAAATATGGAAAATATCTGATGCTCAAGAAGGATACAGTGGACAGGACAAAGGCATGGTTTGCCGCCTATGGTGAGCTTTCTGTTTTTACCACAAGATTTTTACCTGTTTTCAGAACATTTATTTCAATACCTGCTGGCATGGCACTGATGAGCCTTAAAAAGTTCTCATTTTTTACACTCCTTGGTGACCTGATATATGATGCAATACTGATATATATTGGCATAGTCCTTGGTTCCAGGTGGGAGGTCATACTAAAATATTTTGACCAGTTTTCATATGTTGCAGTCATCATCTTTATTGCCATAGTAATTTATGTTTATCTCAAATTAAGATCAAGGAATATAAAAACTTTAAAGAATGGGAAAACAAATAAATAATATATTAGTAAACTATATAGAATATTATGTTTTCCGATTCACCTGAAATTGTTAATAAATCATTTAATTTTCTTCTTGTTTCAAGGGCAACCAGGAGTGCTGCCCTTATTTTTGTGACATTATCCCTGCCATTATATTTACATTTATTGCATTATTCCTTAATTTTTATAGGACTTTTATATGTGCCAATTACACTATTTAATATTATTTTAATATTAATACTTGGCAGGGTGGGTGATTCCATAGGATATTCAAAGGTTCTTTTATTAAGCGAGATATTTCCTGTTTTTGGCCTTTTATTAATTACCGTCTCAACAAACATTTATTTTATTGCCACCGGTGCAATCATAGCCGGGATAACAGGTAGTGCTGGCGGAATGCGTGGTGCCTTCTCACCGGGAATGACTGCATTTGTGGCAAATAACTATCCGGATGAATTGCAGAGGGTAACAAAATTATCACTGCTCACGGCCACAGCATCGTTTTTCTCAATATTTGGCGGGATATTCCTTGGCCTTTATACATTTCTTTCGAGGATTACCGGCGCGTTAATGTTCTACAGAATATTCTTTGCAATATCGCTGATTTTAATTATATCATCTGCACTTGCACTTTCAAGGTTAAGGGAATATAAAAGGCCCAGGAAGACCACAAGGGTCATGAAAAAGGAGAGCTTTTCATACATGCTTAGAATAATAATACCAAACAGCCTTAATGCAGCGGCCATAGGAATAGCCATGCCGTTGCTTCCATTATGGTTTGAGCTTAAATATCACATAGGGGCAGGATATGTTGGTGATATATACACCATATCGTATGCTGCCACTGCACTTGGGTCATTCATATCCGGCAGATATTTAAATGGTCATTTTGATGGCCTTAAAATAGCATCCCTTGCGAGAATTCTTCAGGGATTATTATTTGCAGTCATAGCCTTTGTGCCATTTTTATATATAACTGCAGGAATATATATTATTAGAATGGCTGTGGCAGGGATAGGATCACCATTGAGGGGCGCAATAAATGTTAGGGGAATAAATAAGGAGGATTATGGTACATCCACAGGCATACAGGGTGTTTCCGGAAGGGCATCGCAGCTTACAAGTGGGTCATCTGGATATTTAATGGATTTTAACCTTGCATTTCCGCTTCTAATAGGGGGATCAATACAGGCCGTTGGTGGGGCACTGTATTACATTATGGTTAAAACATGGAGGCCGGGAAATGTTGCAGGCCTTAAAAAAACAAAAGCCTGAATTTTAATAAAATAATTTTTTTATTTCCGGGTCAAGATTTATTGCACCAAGGCATAAAACCTTATTTTTATCCGAATCTATGACTGTCATTGATGCATTTTTTATATCTATGCCAAAGCTGTCATCCTCTGTCCAGCCAAGGTAATATGATGCTATTGCCCTTATTGGGTCTGAATGCGATACAAATATGTATTTTCCGTTAAAACTATCCATTGCGGATTTTACTCTTGATATCATGTCATCCCAGTCCTCCATCCCTATTAAATTCCTTATGCTGCCTGTTATATGTGAATTCGGATACAGCGGATTTGTAAACTCATTTATCTTCTTTTCCTTGGCCCTGCCAAGATTTACCTCTATAAGCCTTTCATCAGTTTTAACATCAATATTAAGAACTTCACCTATGATTTTTGCAGTTTCAAATGCCCTTTTTAATGGGCTCGATATTATTCCGTCTATTTTTATCCCGCTTAACTGCTCTGCAGTTCTTCTGGCCTGTGCCATTCCCTTTTCTGTTAATCCGCTTACATCACTGTCCCCGGAAAGGACTCCGAGCACATTTATATTGCTCTCCCCGTGCCTGATAAAAATATATTTTCCCATTAATTGCATATAACATCGGTGTTAATATTTATTTATAATTATATTTAAAAACGTAAAATCTTTATATACACAAAAAATAAGCGCTAAATGAAGGGGAAACAAAAGGCCATCATTTCTGCAGTAATAGCAATAATAGTAATTTTATCAGGCATTTATTATTTAACTGTTGATGAATCGCATTTTGGTTTTCCAGATTCAGGCGATGCAGGGCATATTGTTGGTTCAAAACTTAATGAAACAAAAATAGAAACATCAGGCCCGGGAATAAATTTTATAAAATCTGAGCATGTTGAATATTATAATACTTCAAGCAAAAATATGGTATTAAATATAACGGAATTTGAGGACAACAGCTCAGAAATAGCTCATAATTCATATATTTATGACATACATTTATATAATGTAACCTATGGCTATAAAATTATTAAAAGCAATGCAACATTAAAGGGATTTAAATACACGGAATTTTATTCTATAGGCGATATTCTGAGCATTGGAGAAAAGGGTAATATGCAGTTTATTATAAATTTATATTTAACAAATAATACATATTATTCAAAGCCATCAATATATACCAGTGAGATAAATGCCATTTCAAATATTACAATAAATCAAATGGCAAAAAGCCCATTTTAAATAAAATTAAAAAATTATAAAAAATTATAATTCAAATTCATGCCCGTTGAATGGAAGCACAAAGTTATATTCAGGTATTGCCTCCTGAAGCTTTTCCCTCTGGTCTCCATGGCACAGCACTATTGTTTCCGGGTCAATCTCCTTAATGAATTTTACCAGATCAGAATGACCTGCATGGGCTGATAAGTCAAAGAAATCAACCTTCATTGCCGGCTTAATTGTTGCGCCGGCTATTTTTATGGTACCGTTTTCCATGAGGCTTCTGCCATTTGTGCCGTCAACCTGGTATCCTGTAAGGAATATTGCGGATTTTGGGTCCTGTGATAATGCATCGATATAGCCTAAAACTGGGCCACCGTCCAGCATTCCTGATGTTGTTATAATTATATCTGCCTCCTCAAGGGCCTCCTTTCTCATTCTGTTATTCCTTACCTGTATTACCCTGCCCATGGATTTCCTGAACAGTTTCGGATCCCTGAGAAATCCTGGTGTGTCCATGTAAATTCTTGATATGCTGTTTCCCATTCCATCAACGTATATTGTGTAATTCATGTCCCTTAAAATCATGGCCATTTCCTGCGTCCTTCCTATTGCAAATGTGGGAAGAATTACCTTGCCGCCATTGTCTATTGTCTCCTTTATGCTATCCTTAAGCCTTTTTATGACCTCATCCCTGTCCTCATGATCCCTTCCTGCATATGTGCTTTCCATTATAAGTATATCTGTTTTTACAGGCTTTGCACCCTTTAAAAGGTTTGTATCCCTTGTGTATAAATCCCCTGTTATCATAAACGATTTTGAATCCTCGAACCACCACATGCTTGATCCGGGGATATGGCCTGCTGAATATGCCTTTGCAGTAAGATTGCCAACCTCAAATGGCTCTCCATAGTTTGCTGTTACAAGAGAATTAAATAAATTGCTTATATCATCCTCATTGTACATCTTTGTATAATTTTCAAGGTTCATTATCTTTAATGAATCCTTTAAAATTGGAACTATGCTGTTTGCAGTCATTGCCGTTGCATGCAGGTTGGCGCTGTAACTATGGTAGTATACGGGTAATGCGCCAGTATGATCCAGATGCGCATGCGTTACAAATATGTCATCCACCTTTTCTGGTGGTAATGGGTACTCTGGTGGCTTTTCTGGCTCTATGCCGTAATCCACCATTATCCTGCTCTGCTTATCCTCTATTTTTATTGCCAGTCTTCCGACTTCCTCGGCACCTCCGAGAAATTTTATTTTCATTTTTTTCACCTCTATGCCTTCGCATTTTCTAATCTCAAAGAACAGTTGCAATTTCTTTGATCGTTAATTTTAGGAATAACATTATATAATATATCTGAAACCTTTTTTTCATTTTCCTTCATAATATTCATAACATCAGAGGCCTCCACTGCAGTATCAGACCATGCATCATAATCTGTAACAGTGGCTATCATGCCATAGCACATTGATAATTCCCCTGCTAGATTTATTTCTGGAACAAGCGTCATGCCTATTATATCACCAAATGTATGAAATAATTTTGATTCAGCCCTTGTTGAAAACCTTGGGCCCTCTATGCATACATACGTTCCGGAACTGTGTATATTATAATTTAATGATTTTCCGGTTTCATATATTTTTCTGCTTATCTCCGGGCAGAATGGGTCTGCCATTGATATATGATAAACATCCGGGCCATCATAAAAGGTTAAATCACGCCTTCTTGTCAGGTCAATAAACTGATCGGGCACAACGATATCGCCAGGGCTGTAGTCCTCCTTTAAAGAGCCAACTGCATTAAGCCCAATAATTCGCTCAACGCCAATATGCTTTAATGCCCATATATTTGCCCTGTAATTGACCCTATGCGGTGGAATTGTGTGCTTTTTACCATGCCTTGGAATAAATGCAACCTCAACACCATTTATTCTTCCAATCTCGATCTTATCTGATGTTTTGCCATATGGCGTATCAACATCAACAGTCTCAGTTTCCGTCATTAATGTGTAAAGGCCACTTCCTCCTATTATGCCTATATATGTCATTATGTATCCCGTTAATTTATATGCTATATTGTGAAATGCTATTTATTAATTTCTTATTTTTTATGATTATATTTTTAAAATTATTTTAATTTTTTTATTAAATATCTGTTTATTCCTGACCCATACTGGGCAGCTTTTTTATTCCTGTTAAATATTGAATCCGGAATGCCAATATTTTTTGCTATTTCCCTTAATATTAGCTTATTGCTTTCGCCATTTATATTAACATTCCTTGTTATTTTCGAACGTAATTTTAAAATTTCCGGGCTTAAATATGGGGTTATCAATTCCTTATCGTAATACTCCGCCATCTTCTTCTCCCTCGGCAGTGTCACATTAAATAATCTGTTAAGGTAGGTTTCATTTGAAAGCCTTGGGTTTTCCATAAATTTATGATATCCATAGAATATCTCATCTGCGCCCTGGCCTGTTACAACATATTTTTCTGAAATAAAATCCATTAAAATGAACAACACGAGCTCATAGCCCATTTCCATTCTGCTTATATTCTTATCTATTTTTAATAGCTCATCAATGTATCCGTCAATGTTTAAATCATCAAGATAAACTTTTTTAACATTAACATTTAACAATAGTTCCGATTTCTGGGCATTTTCAATATCCCTTGATGCCCTGAATCCCAGAGTGTATGGAATAAACCTGTAATCAGATATTGCAAGAAGAAGCGATGAGTCAAGCCCGCCTGAAAACGCAATGGCACACGATTTATCCTTTAAAGAGTCCATATAATTTTTAAGTGCGGCATATACATCTCCAACCAGGCCTTCCATAACAATTAATTGTAAATCTGTATATAAACTTAAAGTTATTTGAATATTTAACTGAATTATAAACATATAATTTAATAAATTATGCTGTAAAACATTTAAAAATAATTATAAAATTTTAATGCCAAACTTTATAATTATTCATGCATTTTACTGTTAAAATGATAAGGGTAATGGCTACCGGGGTATTTGATATAGTGCATCTTGGCCATTTGCATTACCTTCAGGAATCAAAATCCTTTGGTGATTATTTAATGGTTGTTGTTGCCTCAGATTATACCGCAGCAAAGCATGGCAAGAGGCTTATATTCAATGAAAATGAAAGGCTTGAATTAATAAGGGCATTAAAGCCCGTTGATTATGCTGTTGTTGGCCACAGCAGTGACAATATTTTCAAAACGGTTGAGGAATTAAAGCCTGATATAATTACACTTGGTTATGACCAGAATTTTGATGAGAATTATATAGTTAATGAATGCAAAAAACTGGGATTAAATGTAACCGTTAAAAGGACATCAAAATATGATGGCATAAATAACAGTTCATCAATTATAAGGAAAAAAATTCTGGAAACACTTTAATTCTGCTTTTTATTGCTTGCCTCCTCGTACCTCTTCTGTATAGTTTCCTCCAGCTCCTTATATTTCTCCTCAAGGCTTTTTTGCTGATTTTCAAGCGTTTTAAGCCTCATCTGGCTTAACTCCTTTTGTTCCTCTAGGTCCGATACAAGCTTGTTCTTATCATCTATTTTATATAGTACCGGCCCAACGTTTTTATAAATGGGTGTGCCGTCCTTTACGCTGGAAAGCTCCTTTAATGTTCTGTCCAGCTCCTTAACCTTAATGTCAAGCTGATACCTCTGGTTTGCTATCTGCTCTATCTGGGCCTGTATATCCTGTGCCTGCTTTAACTGATTCTGCAAATACGCATTTATATTTGGTTCTACCATTTTTCTACCTCCATTACCTTTTTGGCAACATTTAAAACCCTTGAAATTGAGGAAAGGCTGGCACGCATGGAAGAAACATCAGGTGATTTTATTGTAATGTAAAAGCTGGATGCGTCCGAATTTAAATTTATTTCAGACCTTCCAAAGCTGTACTCCAGTTCTGGTTCCACAGATTTTATGTAATTCTCATATTTTGTTCTTTCAAGGGTTATTGTAACCGTGAACATCTTTATAACTTAATGATTTATTCTTATTTAATAGTTTATAATAAAATTAAAATGTAATTAGGGGCTTAATCACATTGTCTGTTTTTTTGTCCATCATTTCAAAGGCCCGATCAGCATCATCAAATTTAAATCTGTGTGTTGTTAATTTTGTTGGGTCAATCCTTTTATTTTCGAGAATTTTCATGAGCCTCTCCATTCTTAATCTCCCACCAGTGCATAATCCTGTTGTTATTGTTTTTTCAGCCATGCCATAGCCCCATCCATCCCTCGGTATGGGCACGGAATCACCATGGGAATGATAACCTATGTTTGATATTGTTCCCCCGGGTTTTGTTACATTAATTGCATTTGCGAATGTAACCGGAGAACCTAAAGCCTCAATGCTGGAATCCACACCGTTGTTGCCCGTAAATCCCATTATGGATCTTACAGCATCCTCCTTTTTAAAATCCACTATATTATCGGCACCATAGTATTTTCCCAGTTCTATTCTTGCCGGCACTGTTTCCACAAGTATTATACTGCCAGCACCAAGCATTCTGGAGCCTGCAACGGCCATTAATCCAACCGGGCCACCTCCAAATATTGCAACATCACCCCCGAGTGGTATGTGTGCATTCTCTGCACCCATAAAACCGGTGGACATCATATCGGCAGCATATACTGCAGCCTCATCTTTTACATTATCCGGGATTTTTGCCATGTTGGCATCAGCATCATTAACATGGAAGTATTCAGCGAGGCTCCCATCCTTGGTGTTTGCGTATTTCCATCCACCAAGTGGAGAATTTGACTGTGATGGATGCCCCATCTGGGCTGCAAGGGAGCCCCAGTCGGGTGTTATGGCACCAACTATAACCCTGTCACCAGGTCTAAATGATTTAACATGGTCACCTATTTTGTAAACCGTTCCAACCGCCTCATGCCCCATCGTTAGATTATGCCTCTCACCTATGGCACCATGGAGTGTATGTGTATCCGATGTGCATATTAATGCATGGGTTGTTTTTATAATGGCATCATAGGGCCCGAATTCAGGTACTGGCTTATCCATAAAGCCGGTTTCATCTATTTTTTTCATAACAAATGCTTTCATAATAATTATAAAAGGAATTGTTATAAATATATTTATATATGGAAATAATATAATATTATTTAATTAATTTTTAGTTAATATTATAATTTATATATAAATAGTATATGAGATATATTGTCATATAATAACAATTAACGTTTAATTTAATTATATGTTTTAATGTATATTGATATAATATTTCTTATACTTATGTTCATACAGGAATTTATTTATTCAATAATTATTTAATATATTTATGTCACAGAATGCTGTTCAGGTCAAAACGCCCTGGGGCAATATACGGTGGTCAGCATTTTATGCCGCATGGGGAGGCTGGGTTCTTGATGGATTTACAACCTTCGTTTATGCATTTATAGATCTGGCCGCAACCAGATATTTACTTCCCGCCACAGGTATAAGCCTGAGCCTTACATCATTTTTCCTTGCAGCATTTTTTGCAGTATTTCTAATAGGATGGGGCACATCATTTATTTTTGGCCCGCTTGGTGATAAATACGGAAGAATAAAAATACTATCCTTAAGCATCATCTTATTTGCCGTTGGGTCTGTTCTGAGTGGTTTATCAACCAATGCATATGAATTTATGGTCTTTAGATTCCTGACAGGTCTCGGGATTGGTGCAGAATGGTTTTCAGGCGGAACCACAGTTGCAGAGGTTTTCCCTGAGGATAGAAGGGTTATGGGAGCTGGGCTTTTCCATACGGGCTTTTACTTTGGATTTTTATTTGCCGCACTGGCGGAGCTTGTCCTTGAGCCATTTATTGGATTCCGTGGAATGCTTATACTTGGAGGGCTTCCTGTAATTTTCATAATTTATGTAAGGTATAAAACAAAGGAGCCTGAAAAATGGGTTAATGTTAAAAGGGCTGCCAAAAATTCATTGAAGGCCAGGGAATCATTTTATTCCATATTCAAAAAAGGTTATGCAAAATCCACTGTAATAGCATCCCTAGTTATGTCTGCCGTTATACTGGGACTTTACAGCGGTACTGTGTATGTCCCAACAATAATTGAGGATATAACAGCCAAAATTGCCATGCTTAAATATCCCGTTGTATATTATGTTGCAGCTGGTGGTGCAGAGGTGTCAGCATTTACAATAATTGGATGCATACTAATGCCATTAATGGCGGAAAAACTTGGAAGGAGAATAACATTGATAATCTTTCTGGTGCTTATGACCATCAGTGTTGTTCTTATTTACGATATAATATTCTATATGAACTCATTATTTTATCTTTATCTGGCAATACCATTGCTTGGCCTTGGGGGTGCTGACTTTTCGGTATTTACCCTCTGGAGCCCTGAGCTTTATCCAACAGAATTTAGAAATTCAGGCTTTGCAGCAATAACCACCTTTGCAAGGTATTTTGCCGCAGCACTGATATTCATCATAGGTTATCTCGCGCTTCTGGTTGGGTTTGGCCATGCCGTGGCATACACCGCCATAGGATTTGTGCTGGTGATGCCTCTTGTATTTTTAATGAAGGAAACAAGAGGCCAGAAACTTCCAGAAAAAATACTCTCAGGCGTTAAGGATTAAATTTTTAAATTATTTTTATTTTATTTATCAAATTAAATAGCAATACTGTGGTATATTATTAATGGTTTTATTAAAAAATATGTAAATTTTTTCATAAAATTATTAAAATAAATATATTTTATACCATATTTTTTAAAAAAATACGAAATTTATTAATTTATTGATAAATTTTTATGACATAGCTTATAATCCGTACACATTTGAATATAAAAATAAATATGGTTACATATAATTAATTTTATTTAAATATGCATGACATATAATTATTCATGGCTGACAGCAGTAAGCTAAAAAGGGTTAAAACTGTTAATGGGAATATTTATATATAGTTATGCATCATTATGCAATATATATGGGTAAAATATACACAATCAGGGAGGCATGCGATATACTGCAGATAGATGCAACAACATTGAGAAGATGGGACCGTGAGGGAAAAATACACTGCATAAGATTGTCAAATAACTTCAGAAGGGTTCCAGAGGAGGAAATCAACAGAATATTGGGGATAAAAAATAATAGAATAGATGCAATATATGCACGTGTATCATCCAATAATAATAAGAATGATTTATATAATCAAATAAACAGATTGAAATCATTATATCCAAATGCACAAATATTCAGCGATATTAAATCCGGATTAAAATTCAACAGAAAGGGATTCATTGAATTATTAAATATGATAGAGGACAATAGGATAAACAATATTTACATTACGCATAAGGACAGACTGGCAAGGTTTGGCTTTGATTTAATAGAGAATATATGCAAGATGCATAATACAAAAATAATAGAGGTAGATGGTGAGGAGATATTATCATATAATGAGGAATTAAAAAATGATTTGATAACAATAATAACATTATTCTCATCCAAATTATATGGATTAAGATCACAGAAGATGAAGAATATATTAAAGGCGGTAAAGGAATGACTCATTTATGGAAATCTACCGGTGATAAAAGAACCATAGTGTTCGAATACAAACCAAGTGACACCATTCTAAAATATCTAAATGATATGAGGGATTTAATAAATAGGGCAATAATCAATGCATATTCAATGGCAAAATCCAATAATAATGAATTACCATCCCCTATTGTTTTAAGAAGGTCATTAAAGAATTATTATGATAATAATATTGATTACGCCAAGCACCATATCAATCCTGCATGCAGGAATGCAATAGCAATATTAAGGTCATACAAAAAGAATAATAATGGAAAATTAAAAATTATTAAGGCTAAAAGACTGGCAATGAGGATAGATTCTGAGCTTATAAAGATGGACAATAATAAACTAAGGCTCACAATAAGGCCAAATGAGTATGAATATATTGATATTGTTGATAAAAATAGGAAATATAATGAATATTCCAGATATAAAATATCAGAGGTGTTATTAACAGATAATAAGGTATGCATTACATTTATAATAGGAAGTTTAAACAAACCCTTAATAAATAACAATATAATAGGATTTGATTTAAATTTTAAAACAATTGATTATACAATTATAAGGGACAATGAAATAGTTGAAACAAATACAATAGATACATCTGATATAGCAAAGACTCAGAGGGACTATGCAAGGAAGAGAACCAAGATACAGAGGCATATTAAGAATCCTGAAAAAAGGAATAGAAAATTAAAGGAATCAAGGCACAGGCAGAGAAATATAATAAGGGATAAATTACAGAAATTAACAACCAAAATTGTCAATGATAACAGTGATAAGACCTTTGTATTCGAGAATTTAACAAATATAAAAAAGGAGGGAAGAAAAAATAAGAATAATAGGAATAATAAAAATAATAATGAGGACAGTAAGGCAAGCAATAAAAACAATAAATCAAAAAGGTTCAGAACAGATATAAATACATGGCCATACAGATTGTTTCAAAGATTTATAGATTATAAATCAAAAAATAAAACATTATATGTAAATCCAGAGGGGACTTCCTCTGAATGTCCTGTATGTGGTGGTAAATTAAAGCACCCAATCTGGAAAATATCAGAATGCAGTAACTGTGGTGTAACCTTTAACAGGGATAGATTATCATCATTATCTATTTCTGTTAGGGGATTATACCTTTGCGGTACCCCGTTTACCGTGAGTGGCAGTTCCTCTTGGTATTCTATGAGGAATAATTACATGTACCATCCAGATCATGTAATTATTGAGAATTTCAATGACTGCAAGAAGTATGTGCATAACAATGCATAATATTTCAGGAACGGATATTGGATTGATAGGTTTAATTGGCATAGGTGTTGGTGGTATTATAGGCTCGGGTATTTTTGCGCTTCCTGCAATTATGGGTGCTGGCATTATTATTATGATTCTTGGGCTGATTTATGCAGAACTTGGATCAACATATACAATGACCGGTGGTCCATACTCCCTTCCAAGAAAGGCCCTGGGCAATGATACAGGCTTTGTGCTTGGCTGGGGGTATTTTATATATGCATTCACAGGCACGGCTGCCATTATCGATATATTTATTACATACACAGGTTATTATGTTCCTGGATTATCTGTTGGTCTGGTTTTAACACCGCTTGGCATAGCAATATCACTTATTGCACTGGAGGTGTTTACCGTTATTAATATTCTTGGTGTTAAATTTGGCACAATCTTTTCAATAGTCACCACATTTGGGAAGATAGTCCCTCTTGTAATATTTGCCATTGTGGGTTTTCTTGTGTTTAAAATTGCGAATTTCACACCATTTTTACCGTTTGGCCTGGGAGGTCTCGGTCTTGCCATGGCCCTTGACTTCTTTGCATACACTGGATTTGAGGGGGTTGTCATACCATCAGGCGAGGTTAAAAATCCGGCAAAAACAATTCCACGTGCAATGATATTTACAGTAATTATCGTTGTTGCTGTTTATGCAATATTGTCAATTGCATTCACAGGCATGTTTAACTGGTCAGGAGCCGGCATACCTGTCACTGACAATCAGAATGGTTATAACGGATTTGATGGTGTCATAGACAAGGACCTGAGCTCATCGCTGCTGGTCAGTTCCATCGGTGCGTCTGAATTTATTATAATAACAGATGTTGACAATGTTTATTTAGATTACAAAAATAAAAAGGGGAAAATCAATAGAATAAAATATGATGAAATGCTTGATTATTATAATAAAATCAACTTTGAGGAGGGTACTATTAAACCCAAAATTCTGGCATCCTTAAGGTTTATTGAAAACGGCGGAACCCGCGTTTATATAACATCAATAAAAAACATAGGTTCCATTGATACCGGAACAGTAATTGAAAAATAATAAAAATTTTTAAAATTCCTTATATGCATAAGCCATGTCTGTATTTGAGTATGCAATGTATTCATCATCTGTTATGGCTATAATTCCACAGCTTGTCCTAAATGAATTCACCTCGTTTTTAACAATATTTTCAAGCGAATCCGTTTTTATTTTTGAGTAAATTTTATAGCTCAATAATTTTTTTGCTATTTCCTCTCCAATGCCGGTTGCAACAACTGCACCATTAGGTCCGGAATATATGCCAGCACCTATTAATGGGGAATCACCAACCCTCCCACGGAGCATTGGAAACGATCCACCTGTTGAAACTGCAGCGGCAAATTTGTTGTTTATCCTTGCAACTGCACCAACAGTATCACCAGATTTTTTACGGTTAAATATAGCAGGGACATTCCCATTAAAGGACTCAGAATAAAATTTCCTTATCATATTTCTTGATTTCTCTGTATGCGGGTCATAATAATCATAGCCCATTAACCTTGCGAATTTTACGGCACCGTCACCTGACAATATTATATGCGGCGAGTTAAGCATAACATCCCGTGCAACAAGAACAGGGTTTTTTACATTTTCTATGCATATTACAGATCCAAAATTACCATCAGACATGACAGCAGCATCCATCTGTATGGTTCCATCAAGCCTTGGGACTGACCCCGTGCCTGCATTAAATGCCGGATCATCCTCCATTGAAACAACCGAATTTACGGCAACGTTTAATGGGTCATCATCATATTCTATTTTATTCAATATGCCCTCTAGAATGATGCTCATTGATGACGGCGATCCAGCACCGCCATGTATTAATACCGAATTTTTCATGGTCTTATATTATAATAAAAATTAATAATTTATCCAAATAAATTGTGAATATCGTGTCCTGAGTTGATTTCCTATATAAGCATTATAATATAGAAAAGAGAATTAAAGAAAAGGTAAAGTTAAACAATAAAAAATTAAAATATATAATAAAACAGAAAGAAAAAGGAGAATCATCAACTAAATTATATTTATTTACAATGTTTCAGTAAGGTATATCAATAAAATATATTACAATTATTTAAAATATGGAAAGAATAAATTATAGAAGACAGGAAGAAAAACTAAAATTATTGATAAAAATATATAGAATTTAATAATAAAAATAAGGAATGATTACCCATTATCAGGTCAGAGAAAATAAATAATAAATTCCACAGTGCAATAAGAGACAATAATAAGTCCATAAGCATTGATGAATTGATAATCTCAATGTATTCAAATGGTATATTCTCATGGAAGATATCGAATATATTAAATAATAAATATTGAACATCATCAATATCTCTTTAGATATGTTTAAGTTTAAACCATCCATAACGACATATGTCATTGTTTATAAATAATGGACCTGCGGTAACACCATCAACGGCATATGAAGAAAAGGAAGATACGTTATATGAAAAGCAATAAATTTATTATGGAACTCATTTGAGAATATCAAATGTAAAAAAGAGAGTGATTATTGTAAGAGGCCATGATAAATATCTCATTAAACGGAAGATTTTTGTTTAAATATAAATATCCAACATCAATGAAACTTGGAGTTACCGGTACAGATATACTTTCCAAAAAAATCAGCGGCGGGTCAAGGCATCAAAAAGAGGTATTAGTTAGATTTGCAAAAAGATATGATGTGACATATTTTCCAGATCCTGTGATATATTCAGATATAAATCAAAATAAGATCAAAACTCTTAAAGAGAATGCAAAATTTTTTGAGGATAACGGTGTGAAAATTACAGACGCATTTTATAAAATTATAGAAAAAAATGGAAAAAATAAATTTGAATTAATGGATAAATATATTAAAGAATCTGATGTTGACGCAATTTATAATATGGATTATTTATATGCATTATACCACGGACTTAAAAGCGGTTATCTAAATTATACAAGATACCTTTCAAAACTATTAGATTCCAACTACGGCATATGCATCCAAGGGCTGGGCGATATTAACAATCATTTATTTTACAGTTTTTATTCATTTTCTTACCTATCTGCCAAGATGGGAAAATATTTTTTTTACCCGTATTTAGAATTTGTTTATGACTATTTTTACATAAAAGAACAATTAACCCGGCTAAATTATGATAAAAACTTAAAGTTTATTGCACTTTTAAATCCATCACAGAAAAAGAATATAAATTTAAAAGCCCGTGTACCAATTGAGGTTTTATATCCATCAAGTGGGTTTATGGGCTACATAGAGGCACCTGCAAAAAAAGATAACAAAATAATTTATTATTCCAGATTGAATTTTATGAAGGGGCTTCTTGAGATACCTTATATATTCAAAAAAATTAGTGAAAGAATTGATGTATATCTAGAAGTTATTGGAAAATTTAACACAAAGTATGAGGAAGATGAATTCTTTTCAATGATTAAAAAACTCGGATTAACAGAAAAAATAAAATATAAAGGATATTTACCAGATGAAGAATTAAGGGAAGAACTTAAAACATCAATGCTTTTGTTATACCCATCACATAGCGATTCCTTTTCTCTGGTAATCTTAGAAGCACTTTCATATAGTGTTCCGGTAGTTGCATATGATATACCCGGTCTTTCATATTTTAAGGGCTTTTCCAACGTAAAAATGGTTAAGGAATTTGATATAAACTCCATGGCAGCAGCAGCCCTAAATATGCTCAAGGATTCAAGGTTTTCAGAATTAAATGAATCGGAGAAAAAATTTATAAAAATACATGTATGGGATAATGTTGCCATGGAGCATTCAAGGTTAATAGATAAATATTTATTCAATAAATGAACAATTGTTGTAATGTAACAAATATTAAAGATATAAATATATTATGTTAATTTATGCGAATACTTGAAATAAGTTACAGGAACCCTTATGGTAAAAACGGTGCAGGTGTTGAATCTTATATATACAAACTTGCAAATTTTTTGAAATCAAATAAAAATATTGTTGAAATTGCATACGCAAGTGAAAATAAAATTAATGGTTGCAGCCCAATGGAGGTTTATATACCGAAGTTTGTCTGGAAAATTGGCTTGGCAAAGTTTTATTATAACCTGAAACTTTATTTTATCGTAAATAAAAACAAATCTGCCTATGATATCATCCATATTAATGGGGATAATGGCTCATTAATTCCTTTTATAAAGGGAGCTAAAACATTAATGACCCTGCACGGGAGCATTAGCGAAACTTTAAAATTAAGGACAAAATCCCATTCAATTAAATATATAATATCATATATATTGGATAGTATCGACGGATTTTTTGAAATAGCATCGTGCAGAAAATCACAAATGGTAATTTCTGTTTCAGAACATACAGCAAGGTTTTTTAAGGAAAAAACAGGTAGAAATGATATAAATGTTATAAATACCTGCATAGAACCGCCATATAAAATAAATAAAAACTTTGATATTATAGATGAGCTCAAAAATTCCGGCAGAACTTTACTGCTCTGGGTTGGCAGGGATCCTGTAAGAAAAGGGTTAAACATAGCAAAACGTACTATTAAAGACATTGATAATATAACGCTCATAACTGCAGGATATAATGATGAAAATCCCCAAGAAAATGTTGTTAATTTAGGATACGTGGATAATGATCTGCTGCAGGCAATTTATCAAATAACGGATATTATATTATTTCCATCCATTAATGAGGGGTTCAGCATTGGGCTATTAGAGGCAATGTCCTATGGATGCATTCCGGTTGCATTTTCCATTCCATCAACAAATGAGCTGATAAAAGATGGTGAGAATGGATTTATTGTAAACAATGAGGATGAATTAAAGCAGAAATTAAGCTGGCTTGTAAATAATAAATACATAATAAAACAAATAAGACCGAATGTTATCTCAAGGGCAAGTGACTATTACTGCAATAAGATTCTTCCGGGAATATACAGTTTAATGGAGGAACTTAATCAATCCCAAAATCATTGATAAATAAAGATAAAATTTTTAAGTATAATTTAAGTAAATAAGAGTTATAACGAATTATGTTTATCTCTGTAATAATTACTGCATATAACAGACAGGAATTCCTTACTGATGCAGTAAATAGTGTTTTAAACCAAAATCTGGAAAGGAAATACTATGAGATTATAGTTGTTAAAAATTTTACAGATACAAATATAGATAATTTTCTGAATTCAAATGGTATTATAAATATAATAATGGACGGCACTATTGGAGAATTTCTCTACAAGGGGATATCTGTTTCAAAGGGTGATGTAATCTCATTTTTAGATGATGATGACCTTTTTTCTCATAATAAATTAACAATTATATTTGAAAAATTTAGTAATTTGTGTAATTATTTACACAACTCTCAAAAAGTTTTTACATCAAATGAGATGGATATTAAAAGATATAATACAAATAATCTATCATTCAATTTATCGTCGATTTCAATAAGGAAAGAATTAATAAATATGAATTTTTTAAGGAGCATAAAAACCTGCCCAGATAATTTTATTTTTTACTGCGCCTTATCAAAAAATGCGAGAATATGCAGTACTGATTTAAAATTTACAATGTACAGGCTACATAACAGCACCTCGGTTAAAATGCATAATAATATAGACGAATTTATAAAAATGCAGTATGATGTTTCAGAAATGATCTATAAACAGTTAAATGAATATAAAAAAATGTTTCCAGATTTATCAAAGATAATAATAAATGATATGCTTTTAAACAGATTTCTTATGAAAATTTATAACAGCAAAATTAAGATTGGATTTACATATTATTTTCGTTTTATTTTTAGTTTTATGCATGGAAGAAAGCAGTCATATGAATATAAAATAGGAATTATATATATGATTATGAGTTTATCACCAGGAATTGTTAAAAAAGCTTTTATTAAGAAAGCATTTAAAAGAAATCAAAACATATAAATGCATTTATTTTTATACATAAAATTTCAGGTATATTGGCCTCCATTAAGATATATTAATAATGATTTAGTCTCATATTTTATATTATTACCATATAAAATATTTATTAATGCATGTAATCACTTTATAAATCATGGAAATAAAAAAGGCTATGGTAATTGATGAATTTTCTAGAATCGGTGGCGGTCAGGTATTTGCAAATATACTTATAAACTTCCTTGTGAAAAACCAGTACCAAACCTTTGTTGAAAGTGATAGATATGCTACATACCTTAATGCTGAGAATATAATAAAAACTCCATATAAATACTATGAAAATATACCATTTTTTAAACTTTATTATTATGCCCTAAAAACCAAAAGGTTTATGAAAGATAATAATAAAGGATTTCAGCTTATAATCAACAATCATCCAAATGTATTCCTTTATAAAGGAAATATAAACGTCATGCATGGTTTTTCCTTCCTTGACCCGATTATTGATTCCACGGGCCAGATTATAAATAAAACCATGTTATTTATTATTAAAACTCTTGGCATATATAAATTATATAATAAATCAAATTTTATGTATAATAGCATTTATACAGAAAATCTCGCTAAGAACCTATTCCCGGTACTTGGCATAAAGCCATCTAAGGCAAGGGTAATATACATTCCCGTGGAAAACCATAATATAGACCTTTCAATTAAGCAGAAAAATAGGGTTATAAGCATTGGAAGGATACACCCGGATAAGCATTATGAATATGTATTTGAAATAGCCAGGCATCTAAAGAATTATGACTTTACAATAGCAGGTGCGGTAAATAAAGGTATGGAAGCGTATTATAAATCATTGTTATCGGTTAAGCCCAATAATGTTAATATAATTCCAAATATTGATAATGATACTAAGATAGAATTATACAGGAAATCATCAATTTACCTTCATTTAAACCCCAAAGAAAATTACGGTATATCGGTCTTAGAAGCAATGTCCTATGGGCTCATTCCGGTTGTACCGGAAAGTGGTGGTCCCTGGATTGATATAGTATCAAGGGGTAAATTCGGGTATTCATATAAAAATATATACGAATGCCCTGATATTATAAAAGGCATAAATTATGAAGATGCCAAAAATATACATGAATCTGTAAACAGATTTTCTCAAAAAAATTTTGAAGAAAGCATGTTGAATTTTATAAATGATGTTATAAATTAACCTAATTGCTCAACTGATCTTGGCTATTTATAATTAAACAAAAATCCTTCCATTTCATGAGCTATTTATTATTGAGATTAATAAGACTAATAAAATCAATACAAATATATGGCAAACCTAAAGCAATAATAACGGAATATGGTATATAATTCTTTTCCAATTAAAGGAATGGAATATTATAATTATAGGATAGAACACACATCATTATCCATAAATAATAGATTTGTGGCAACACCATTAATGGAATATAAGGAAAACAGGGCAAGTTATTTGTAAAACAATAAGTTTATTAAGGTATCCATTTCCGAATATCATACAAATAAATTGTGAGTAAAATGATTTTAAATATTTAATTCCAGGAAGTCATTTAACATGGCACCATTGGCGGAAATCACGGGTATTTTTGAACCCCTCTCAATAACATTCCTTCCGGATATCCCCGGCATAAATGTGCATGCTATATAAATTGCATCAATATTTAACGACTTGTTTGCAATTTTTACAGCCTCGTTAAGGTCATCCGGCTCTATAAATTTAAGATAGCCATCATCACGGCCAAGGGACATTGATGCCGATGACCTGATCTTATAATGGTTGAGCCACCTTATCTCAAGATCATGCCTTTTCTGCGCATAAGGTGTTATTGTATATATTTTATTTCCATATTTTTTGATATTTTTGATGATGCTCTCGGTGGAAAATATTACGGGCATATCAAAAAATGATCTTATATATTTAATGCCATCATCATAAAATGCACCGTAGGATCTTGCGTAGAGAATGGCATCGCAATCCGCCAATGATTTGCCTGCAATTTCCATATGGTTCTTTATTAATTCTTTTTCATCATCATTAAGGCCATGGCCCGGAACAAAATCCATGATGTATTTTTTTACTCCATAACCAAGATTAATGAATGTTTTTTTATATTCCTCATCAAACCTTGGGTGCTCCGATGATATTATAATTCCGATGCTTTTTCCCATTTTTTATCCCTCAGGATAATGCTCAATACTAAATATAATATGAATGCTATGATAAACCCTGATATCCACGAGGCATCCTTAAGAATTATAAATATATAATATTTTATTCCATACAACGGTGCAAAAACTATGAGGAATGTTATTATAAGCGTGATTATTGAAACAGGATTAAAGCCTTTTAAATACGTATATGATCCATTTCTTTTATAAACATCATCTATATTTAATTTAAACCTTTTTAATACTGCATAATCTGCAACTATAATTCCGGCTATTGGCCCGAGAAGGCCTGATATAAATAAAATCCACGTGCTGAAATACACATAAATGCCCTTTAAATAAAGCGACCATGCACCTATTAATATTCCCAGCGCCGTGATGATTATTGTCCCCCTGAACCATGTTAATTTGGATGGAAATGTATTGTTCAGGTCATATATTGGCGGGACCACATTGCTGAATATATTTGTGTTAAGCATTGTAAATGAATAGAAGATCAGTATGAATATGGCTATTGCCGGTACAGTTATGAATCTTATTATTAGAAGGCTCGGATCATAGGTTGCACTGTTTGTTAAAACCTCTGTTATTGCCGACATTATTGCACCATAGGCCACCACAAGTGTATAGAATATAGGAAGGCCTATCTGGCCAACAACCATGTGCTTGAAATCCGTGCCAAACCTCATCATATCAGGCCAGCTAATAATCTGGGTTGCATGTATGTTTGATACAAGAAATATCAATAATATTGGTATTATGGATATTGATATCGGTGCATATGGCTGATGCAGTGCCGATACAAGGGCGGATGGATATAATGATACAAAGTAAACGAATGTGAATGTCAATGCAATAATGGAAACCCACGGCATTACATAGCCAAGCATTTTCAGCGATGGCGATCCCCTAATGGGTTTTGCAAGTATCAGAATTATCGTCTGAACAATAATTATTGATATAAATGTAATCCAGAAAAGATCTGGAAATAGAGATACAAGAAGTGAGGGTGTAACAGATTTATAAGCTGCAAGTATTGATGCCTTTCCAGTAATCTCAAGCACAAATCCCATGACCGCCTCCGTGACAAGAAATGTCTGCACCCCAAAATACCCCATGGCGGCAAAGAACCTGATCCATGAAGGGATGTATGTGCCCCATATACCAAACCTTGTCCTGTCAAGCTGTGGCTCTGCAAGCCCATACTTAACAGCGCCATGGCTCTGTATAATTAAGGGTATCAATGTTATTAGGTCACCGCCTAGGGCTATTAAAATAACCTGGACAACATTAAACCCAAACACTATTCCAGCACTGCCAACAAGCATGGAGTTTGGTGCGGCTATGCTTGCCCAAACACCAAGAAGCGGTAGATATCCCCAGTTCTTTACATTTTTATTTACCGGGGCTATATCAGGATTCCATAATAACCTGTCATGGTCTTTATTCATGGTGATATATAGTTAATGTATACTTAAAACTTTTAATGAATTAATTAAATAAATTTGCATATTTTTAAATTTTTTGGCTTAAATAATCAATTATGACCGAATTTGATGATAATACCTCAGTGCCGGCCAATAATTTTAGTTTTTCAATTATATCCGCAGTATGAAGTGCGGTGCACTGTATTACTATGATTTTGCTATTTTTTATCAAATCCGAATTTTCTTTAAATAAATTGCATAACCTATCACCATCAATGCCTGAGATTATTTTTCCGTCATCTGTGTTTAAATAAAAATCATGCTCAACTTTTATATTTTTTTCATCAAACATCTTTATATCTGTTATCCCTCTTTCCCTTGTATATGGTAAAACAATTGAAATAGTATTTACATTTGAATCAATAATTCTATGCATTATAAGATCAGTTGGGAGCAAAACACCCTCTGCATACTTTTTAAGAATTGCCTTTATTGATTCCCTGCCCATATCATTATATGTGCCATATCCACGGCCGTAAACAATGTATTTTACATTATTTCTTTTAAAATAATTTCCGGCATTGTTTAAATCATCAATGAATTTATTCTCTTCATAACAATTTTCAGGATATCCATTGGTCCCGGTTTCCTCCATTCTGTAGTCAATTATCTCATATTTATTATTCAGGCCAATTTTTAAGTCTTCAAGAACAGTATCATTATCGGCAGGAACAATCACGCCAATTCTTATCAAGAAAACACCATCATGTAATTAATATTTGAATAAATAAACTTTCGGAATATCATGGTAAAATTATGAAATAATACATATTTTATCTTTGTTTATACTATAAAAATACCATTGATTTATTTTAAGCCTTTTTAAGGATTATTACCTGATTATTGTACTCTGCATATGGCGTTATATAACCATGGTCAAGCAGATATGTTGCTATGTAAATTAAACTGTTGTTCCCACCTGTATCCGCCCAGAAGGTATTGTTCATGTATATTATATAGTCAAATTCTGTATAGTTGGGCAGTGGGGAAAACGGTGGTGAGTAAACATTCTTATAATCAGAAAATAAGGGCATTAAATTGTTCTCAACGAGTATTGTTGAATTTTCAGGTATATACTTTCTCTCATTCAATAGGAATCTTGTATCAGGCGTCATGTGTATTCCAGATATATCATTTGGTGCCATTGAATCATATGGAACCAGTGGATTATATACAAGGCCAAGAATTAATCCAATTATTAATATAACTATTATCACCTTTATAATGTTGTTCTGTCCATGGCTTTTATAATAATTATATATTTTTTTTGGCGTTAACCTGTTCTTATTATTTGAATTTAAATTATCAATAATTTTTGAGATTCCAAAGGCAATGCCCAAGAACATAACAGGATATATCATTGCGGCATACTGGTATCCCAATGTGTAATATGATCCATATGAAGATGTAAATGCATACCCAAAATAAGGAAGACCTATTATTAATATTTCAGGAAAATACAACGGCATGAAACCGGTTGTTGCAAATAATAAAACTAAATATGAAATTTTGAGCATGTAATTTGCGGATATAAACGAAAATAAATATGCCGGGTCTGTGAATAATGCCCTGACCATGCCCATTAATCCGCCGGGAACAGTTCCTGATTCGCCGGTGGTTAGTGTGACAGATGATACATGTCCTGAAATAATTCCCTTCATTATTCCTGCAAACTCAATATAGGCAAATCCTGTTAATGTAAATAAAATAAATAATACCAATAATAACCATTTAGGTCTTATTTCTGAAAACATTAAATTTAGATTCTTATATTTCCTGCTGTATACCATTTCAAAAAGAATAATCATTAGTGAAATGTAAACAAAATTTGAATGAAGTGTAACTATAAATATCAACATTGCAATATTTAATATCTTTTTATTGTAAAGATATGCATATATAGCCATAAAAATGAAGAATGGAAGAAATGCCATGTTATGAAAATCAAAGGAGTAAATGCTTGCAGTAAACGGTGATAGTTCATACGAAAACAATGTTATGAAAATTATTATCGAATAAAGAAAATCATTTTTTATTTTATTCTTTAAAAGGAATTTAAGAATCTCATATAATGGTATTACAGAGATTGCAAGGAATATGTCCTGGAATAAAAGCAGGGAAACCGGGCTTGGATATAAATAATATAATGGAAGCTGCAGATATTCAAATGGTGCAAAATGTTCAGCTAAAAAATTACCTCCCAAAAGCCCGGTATAAAATGATTCTCCATGAATTGCATTCCATAATATATTTGAATGAAGGCCCAGGTCATATGCAGATGCATCAAGTGAATAATATTTATAAATGGAATATGCCGAGAATATTACAGAAAATATAATTCCTGTTATTAAAGTTATAATTAGGTTCTTATCGAACTTCCTGCGCTTAAGAACTAAATGTTGATTGTTAAAAATCCCGTTCATATAAATTGTGTATGTAAATTTAAATATAAAATTATGTCCGTTCAATTTCATTAGATCTTAATATTTAATTTGTACATCAAAAAGAATGTATTAAATTTAAAGAGAAGGACTAAAACATAGGTGCATTTCCAAGCAATGATTCATTATCAAGACTAATTATGTCATAGCAATGGATATAAATGAGTAATGGCTGATAAGGAAATACATAAATATGGACGTAAATTAAGGATAGTAAAGGGCTATTTGAATTTACATTAAAGATATTACACTATATAATTATCCTGATGCATTTTTATTGATTTTATTTCAAAATAATTTGTTCCATTATATTTATTTATGTATAGATTGACACCTGCCATTTCCACTGGTATATTTAAATTAAATTTTATGTCTTCAAACGTATTTTTAACTTTAATGTTTTCAGAGCTTATATTAAATAGTGGAACTTTTGTCCAGCTTTTATGATTAAACTCATATAAATATGTAAGATTTAATTCAATATAATTTTGCTCTGATATGTTATTGGTATACACACATAAACTAAGTGTATAATTTCCGGGCTGTAACGAAATGTAATTTGCTAAAAATGTGCTTCCGCTTGTATTATTAATTTTTAGAGGAGTTTTATAAGCATTTACATAATTGTCTGGATCATAAATAACTGGCTTTCCGTTATAATTTTTTTCAAGAAGCACAACATTATTATCTTCGGCCTTAACCCTGTAATCACCACTTAAAATATAATAATTAAATGCAGAGTAAATGCTGTTGTTTGCACCGTTATTAGCAAACCAAAACCAGGAATTTGGATCTATTACAACATAATTAATGTTTTTTGTCCATTGATTATTAATGTAAAATGTATGGTTATCTGGAATATAACAAACATAGCTAGTTTGCGCCATTGGATCCCTAAAGCTAACCTCTGGCATGCTATTCTGATAGATTATATATGGGGCATTTCCGGGTATTAGGTTAACAACATTTTTAAGGTCGTGATATTCTGTAAGGTTATAATCCAATGTTCCCTTAAGGTCAAAATTAGCCTGGGTATCATTGTTAAATATTCCGTAGGGCTCATAGAACAGTGCCAGTAATATAATTATAATGAACATGGCAATTACAATTTTATATTTTGCAGAAACATATTTTTTTATCCTAAAAATGTTTTCTTTTATTAAATGGTCATCATTAAATTTTAAATTGGACAGTACATCAATAAAACCTAGGTATAAAAATGGAATTATTGCGCTGTAATACTGGTAAAACTGGCCATTTGGGAATGCATAATCTGGATATCCTGAGAAGAAGGATAAAAAAAAGAATGGAAGCATTAATAGTAACCATCTCTTTGATAATGCTGGAAGCATAAAAAAGGGTGCTAAGAATAGGAATACCGTAAAAATTTTATTATCAAGGCTGGATTTAAAATTATTAAAATAATTTGTATTCCCATGCGCCTCTGATATCACTGAACCTGCAGAACCGATATGCACTATGCCTATTATAAAAAAAATCAGTGAAATAAAAAATATATAATAATACACCTTATTTGATTTAAAATTAAAATTTTTATAATAAAAATTTTCAATAATATATGAAAGGCCAAATATAAGAGGGAAGATAATATATGGAAACCTGACAAGGCCTGATAATACAAGTAAAATTATTGCACCCCTGTTTTTATTATAAATTAATAATGCATAGCCTGATATAAACAAAGGTATAAATAATGACTGCCTATGAACATCAAACCAGTTTATACCTGCTAACCCAAAGAATGCCAAAAAGGATAATGATATTAGTATGCCCAAAAATCTGGAATTTAATTTTTTTATTGATATAAAATATAACGGTATTGCCGTCAATGATAGCCAGAGGGTTTGCAGATGCACAAAAAAGAACATGTTATCATCCAGGGACAATGGAGAGAGCATAAAATTTATTGGGGCATTTTTAAGGTTTGAAATAAAAACCTTTAATGGATCATGGAGGGTAATCCACAGGCTTTGATAAAAAACACCAAGGTCAAAAACAGATGCCCCAAATGAATATATCTTTGCAGATGTTATAATATCCCATATGTAGTTATATAATATTATACCAATGGCAATTATTGCGAGTGAAATTATGTGCTTTTTCAGTTTGCATTTCTGTTGTAATTTTGAATTAAATATACCCATTGTAATGATTATATTAAACTGACATTAAAAAATTTTCATTTTTTTATTTTTAAGAAATTATTGAGATGATCTATATAACTTATCTATTGTTTTTAAATATTCTAAAAGATTATTTTTAAGCTAAAAGTTCTTGGCACTTTTATGGATTTATCTGACATTTTTTAATATTGAACTTTTTCTATATTGATCTTGGATATTGATTATTAAACAAAAATCTTTACATTTCATGAGAAATTATTATCAACATCTTATAATAATTATGTTTTCTTCTGTAAGCATTATTAATGTTCTTTAATAAACTTCTATAATAATACATTAAACCATTGCTATTTTTCCTTTTATCAATAAACGGTAATGGTAGAATCTAATTCAATTCGTGGTATTACATTTATTCAAAAGAATAGCATAATTTGATTTATGTAATATTTCAATATTATCTTACAAATACTGTAAAATCAAGGTTTTTTATACCAATGTTTATATACAAGTATTTATTGGCTATTTGGATATAATGGAATCTTTTAAATATAATGCAAATCCTATTAAATGCGAAGAGGGAATATCATTGATTATACCTGCTTACCATGAAAAAAATAGGATCATGAAAAGCCTAAATAAATATATACCTGTTCTCGAATCTACTGGTCTAAAATATGAAATTATAGTGGTAATAGATGGAGAAGATGGTACAGAAAATTTATTAAATGGAATTAAAAATTTAAGTTATTACAAACCTTTAATGAGGCTAGGTAAAGGTGGAGCCGTTAAAAGGGGATTTTTGCTTGCCAAATATAGCTATATGGGATATGTAGATGCAGATGGAAGCTTAAGTGCAAAAGATTTTGAAAATTTACTTTCAAGCATGAAAACTAACTGCTGTACCATTGCATCAAGGTATCTTAAAAATAGCAAATGGATTAATAAAGAACCATTATTTAACAGAATATCCAGCAGGGGTTTTAATTTCCTTGTAAATGCACTTTTTAGGCTTCATGTTAAAGATACCCAGTGCGGTGCAAAGTTTTTCAATAAAAAGGTTATAGACAAAATACTTCCCGCTGTATATGTAAGAAACCGGACATTCGATGTTTCTATATTATACCATGTTAAAAGGGCAGGTTACAAAATTAATGAGGTCCCTGTAACATGGAACCATGATAAAAATTCAAATATGCCGATAAAGGCTGCAATAATTCCAATGTTTGTTACAATTTTGGCAATTAAAATAATGAATTCAAGAATTAAGGAATATGTTCCAAAATTTTTATATAAAGTTGTATCAAAGTTTAATTTTTATTGACCTAGCATTTCGCGGACTCCCGATCTTATATCATATTCTGGTGTGAATCCCAAATCATTTTTTGCCTTCTCTATATCTGCCTGTGTAAACATCTGATAGCTAGAAAATGGGTTTTTCTCATATTTGGCCTCTATATTAGAATTCATTTCCTCCTTTATTATTTTATATATTGTATTAAAATCAGTTGAAATTCCTGTTCCAATATTGTATGCCTCTCCTGTTTTACCTTTCTCCATTGCCAGAACGGATGCCCTTGCATTGTCCTTTATATAAATAAAATCCCTTCTCTGTGTGCCATCCCCAAATATTACCGGATTTCTTTTATTTTTTAAATCCTCTATAAACTTATATATTATGCTTGAATAAGCTCCCTTGCTGTTCTCTCCCAGACCATATGTATTAAAATACCTTAAATAAACTGAATCCAAATGCCTTAACAGAGAGAATGACCTTGCTGTTATTTCATTTGTATACTTTGTGACTGCATATAAATTTGGATATGCATCAGTCAACATATCCTCTTTAACAGGAACATTTATGTTTCCATATACTGCTGACGATGATGCTAATATAACTTTCTTTACATTATTTTTATACGCCGCCTTAAGTATATTATATGTTCCCATTATGTTAATTTCATAACCATGTGAATCTATATCCTCAAATTCTGGCGGAGCTGTAACCGCAGCAAGATTAAAAACGTAATCAATACCTTTCATAGAATTATTTAATTTATCATAATCGGATATATTCCCAATTATGTGTTCATTTGCATTATTATCTTTTTTTGCTATGTCATATGATATGGTATAATGTCCTTTTTTGTTCAATAATTCTATAATGTTCCTTCCAATAAAACCTGAACCACCTATTACCAGAGATTTCATAAATTGGGATTGTAAATCTACATATATTTTTTTGTATATAATTAAATTTCTATGCTACTAATAACTTTTAATAATAATGAGAATAGTCTAAAATAACAAATTTTAATAAGAATATCAGTAATTATAATATTTTGTTAGTTTGTCAATACCCTTATCCAGTGATATCTTCGCCTTAAAGCCTATCATCTTCTCTGTCTTCCTTATATCTGCCTTTGTGTAGTAAACGTATGTATCCTTCATTGGGTTCTCTATGTACTCAGGCTTTATGTCTTTGTTTAAATGCTTATTTCTTATCCTTACCAGTTCCTTCAATGTATAGTTCTTTCCTATTCCAACATTGTACACATTGAACTTCTTATTGTTACCTGCCACAAGCATTAATGCATTTACTAAATACTCTATAAAGACAAAATACCTCTTCTGCTCACCATGTTGTCATGCATTGACCAGAGGTACTGTGATACTAAATTTGCATAGATTTTCTTTGATCTTTCATTATCCATACACTAAGAAGAACCTCATGTCCGGATACGCTCATATCGTAGAGGTTACAGTATAAATTAGCTATTTTCTCCATTGCTATTCTTGCCTCAGTGTAGTAATCAGATACATTAGGTATGACATCCCCCCGTGTTTCTCTATTCCATTGTATACTGATGATGTGGATGCTTGCACTATGGGCATTCTTTTAAGCTTGGGATACTCTAATACTGTCATTAAATCATCCATGACATTTGCCATAAAAATATGGATTGTTATTATACATTGGAGATAATGAATATATTCCAATATGGAATATGTAATCAGAATTTATTTGATAGTCATTTAGATTTTTGACTTTATGATTTATGAATTCTACTTTTCCTATTGACTTATCTAGATTATGCACATACCCTGTCTGAAAGTCATCAAGTGCATACACATGGTTTTCCCTTCAAAGTGTGTTTACCAAATTGGAGCCAATGAATCCTGCATCGCCTGTAACTAAAATTTATTTATTCCTAATTGACATGGAAGGTAATCCAATGTTTGTATAAATAAGTTTGTCGTTTAGAAGTGAGTTTTATAAACATAATAGCTATAAGGCATCAATGAAAATTTTATGGTTCGCCCACCGTGATATAAAACATCCAAAGGCAGGAGGTGCAGAAAGGACAATTTATGAGGTGGGGAAAAGATTTGTAAAACTAGGTGCTGATGTAAATCTTGTTACTGTAAATTCTGGTCATTTATTAAATTATGAAATTTTTGATGGAATAAAAACATACAGAATAAAAGGAAATATTAAGGCACATTTAAATGTAAAAAAAATGATTAAAAAAATTGATCCAGACGTAATAATAGACGATATGGGGCACGCCATTCCATGGTGCTCCCCATGGTTTACCCATAAAAAAGTAATAGTATTTTTCAGGCATTTGCATGCTAGATCTTTGCCGGGCCAGGTAAATATTTTTCTTGCAAAGATAATTACATTTATTGAGAAAATGTATCCGTTTATATATAAAAATAATATATTTGTGACAGAATCGGATACATCAGAAGATGATTTAATTCATTTAGGAATAAAAAAGGAGAATATAGTAAGAATACCTCCCGGTGTTGATTTAAATTTATTTCATGCCGGGGAGAAAACAAAAAATGTTCAGTTATTATACTTTGGCGGCTTAAGAAAATATAAGAGACCTGAGTATGCAATAAGGGTCTATGAGGAATTATATAATAAAATACAAAATTTAAAATTGGTTATAACCGGAAACGGGCCAATGTTAAATAAAATGAAAGATGATGTAAAAAATAAGAATTATAATATTGATTTTTTGGGTAAAATAGATTATAATGAATTGTCAAAAATAATAAGGGAATCATGGGTTAATCTTCATTTCTCAGTTACTGAGGGCTGGGGATATTCTATACTGGAATCTTCTGCATCAGGAACACCCACTGTTGCATTTAGGGTTCCCGGTGTTATAGATACCATAAAAAATAATTTTAATGGTTTTTTGGTAAATGATATTAGTGAATTTAGGGATAAAATATTGTATATTATTAAAAATGAGGATTTATTTATTAAAAATTCCAGAAAATTCGCTGAAGACTTTACATGGGATAAAACAGCTGAAATGTGGTATAAGTTATTAAATAATGACTGAATTAATTATTTCCTGTAAAAATAGCCAATTTTTGGATAATTATCTGTATTAACATTATTTCTTTGTTTTAACATTCTAAATGATGTTTTAAATTTATTATGCAGTTCTAAATTAAAGAAGTAAAATGGATGCTTTTTTATTATTTCCTTATAATTATTATTTTCAGCATTTTTATAAAATTTATTAAAATCATTTAGTACAAGGCTTACTTCATCATCTGCAATATTATTATGTATCTCCATTTCTATATACTTCATTGATTTTAATGCCTTTTCTGCCGATTGCATGGCATATATTTCACTGCCTTCTATATCAATTTTCATAATTTTTGGAAATACTTTATATGTTTCCACAATGTCATTTAACGTTATGGTTTTTACAATATTATCATTACCGTTTTTATCCAATTTAGCGAATACACCTTCTCCACTTACATTTATATCTTCATCCGATTTATTATAAATAGCTCTATTAACAGATACCACATTTTTTAATTTATTTAATTCAATATTATGTTTAAGAATTAAAAAATTTTCTTTATTTGGTTCTATAGATATTATTATTCCATTATTGCCTATTAATTTCGCCGCTGGCACAGTAAATGCACCTATATTCGCACCGCATCTATAATAGTATCGCCGCTTTTAATATTTTTAAATAGTTCTTTATATGTATTTTCTAAAATAACCTGATAAAATGCAGAAAAATCATCATGTCTTTTTAATTCTAATTTAAATTCAGGAAAATCTTTAAAAATACTTTTAGTGTCTATAATCATTAAAGGATTATATTTAATTCTTTAAAAAATTTTGCCATAATAATATAATAATTTTTATATTGCATTTATATAACATATTATGCCAATATCGATTATAACAAGGGCATATAAAACTTCAGAATTAAGAAATTTAGTTAATAATTTAGATTTAAACACTGAAATAGAAAAGAAAATAGTTGCAGTATGCAATATAAATGATTACAATATAAACAATGCAAATCTCATAATTGAGGATTTAAATAAATTTGAAGCAAAGATAACAGGAATTAAAAAAGCAGTTTATGATAAAATCTTATTATTAGATAGCGATCAGATACAGGAAAAGGGTCGTTTAAAAGAGTTAGAAAACAAAAAAATGATGTAATAATACCTAAAAAATCAATAAATAATAATTTTATATCAAGGTGTCTGGATGACTGGAGGTATAGAAATGAAAAACTTGCAAGAAAACAAATCACATCATATATTCCTTTAATACCAAGGTTTTATAGAAAAAATATTTATTAAGTGCAATAAATAAATTATCAGAAAATATGTATAATATAATTATATAATGATTTTAACCATAACTCCATTATGACCATGATCAGGGAATACCGGGACACTCTATTTAAGATAAATATAAATAAGAAAAATAAATGTATATGCGTGTTAAAAAAAGATTTGCCTAAAGTAAGTGTAATAATACTAAATTATCAGGGAAAGGGTATCATAGAAAATTGTATAAAAAGTGTAATTAATAATCATTACCAAAACTTAGAAATAATATTTATTGATAATAATAGCACGGATGGTAGTTTTGAAAGTGCTGTAAGTGCCCTGAATAGTTATAAGGATAAGATAATAATTCATAATGAAACAAATCTTGGTTTTACAAAAGGATATAATATTGGAATGGCAAGGGCATCTGGTCAGCTATTCCTGTTACTTAATAACGACGTTGTACTAGATCAGGATTCTATTTTCAATTATGTTAAATTTTTTGAGAATAATGAAAATGTAGGATTGGCTGAAGGGAGGATCATAAATAAAATACCTAACATTTATGGTTATACATCTAATCCAAATATAGTTTCAATTTTCGGGCTACTGCATGAAAAATCAGCCCCCACTGAGGATGGACAGTTATACAGCAAAATTAACAGAATATACAGTCCAATAGGAGTATGGCCTATGATTAGAAAGGATGTTTATGAAATTATAGGAGGATACGATGAAGATTTTTTTATGGTTGAAGAAATAAGAGACCTTGCAGCAAGGGTGTGGCTTTCTGGATTTGAAGTGGGATATGTATATGATGCAGTTGTATATCATATAGGCAGATTAACCGGTGTTAAGAAAAATTATGGCACTAATATATCAGACATGCTATTATTCCATGCCACTAAAAATTCCATTATATTTTATATAAAAAACTACCAGACAAAGACACAGATTAAAAATGCCATTCCATATACCATATTACAAATTGTAAATACATTATTTTCTTTAGTATATTCCGGGAAGAAAGATTTTATAATAAAAATAAAGGCTTATTTCTATATAATTAAAAATTATAATAAAATCATAGCAAAGAGAAAAGTTATTAATAAGCTTAGAAAGGTTGATGATAAAAAGGCACTTCAAACCCTAGAACGTGTTAACCTGACTAACTTATATTATATATTGTCTGCTCAAAAAAATTTTAAAAAATATAGAAAATATAAAACAAAAGAACAAATTTAATGGATGTGGCTCCGTTTATTTAAAAGATTATTAAAATTATATATACACCAAAAACGGAATTTATATCCAAAAAATCCTAAAAGCCCCATAATTATTTCTATATAATCAAAACGTAATTCAAATTTATTAGCATACCTTAATAAATATAGGTATTCCTTAAATTTAGGCCTTTTTGCTCCTTTTTTTATTAAATATAAATGGTTTAGTAAGATGAGAAGATAATATTTCATTAATAGTTCCATTTTAGTATTTTTTTCGAATTCAAGTAAAAATTTATGGTCTTTTATTGCTCTCTCGGTAACCCAAAGTTGGTTGTTAATAAAAGCATTTTTATCTTTAGTTTCTAAATGTGTTGCGCTTTGATGAACTCTATATAATGAAAGTTTTTCTGAGTCGTAAAAACTTCCAATATCTTCAATGTATGGGAGCTCATTGATAAATCTATCGGCTGTTATATACAATTTGGAAAGGGGATCTAAATATTTATTAATAAATGATTTTTTAATGCAGGTACCAGACATGTTTATTATTCGTGATATAATATTCAACGGCGTATTAAAAGAATTTTTATAATACAATGGTGTTTCAAATTCAATAAATTTATTATAGTGCACTTCATTCCCATTTTCATCAATATTTTTATAACTATTTCTATAATACATTATTTTATATGTATTAAATTAGGGTGTCCAAACATACGTCAACTCACTATGTACATTATTTTCCTCCCTGAATTTCCGGTTATTTTATTGGCCATTACAATACAGTTGTATGCAACTATAATTTCTCCTATGGCTATGTCATAATTCCTGTGCCTAACATACCAGATGTACTCCATTCCCAGTATTTCCTTAAGAATGGAAAATGTCCTTTCTATCTCCCACCTCAATTTGTACCTTGATGATTCCTTTTTCCTTAATGCTATACCCAGTTTCCTGTTATAGGTCAATTTATTTTCAACAATTCCTCTTCTCCTG